>NZ_JAMPLL010000001.1:0-495843 GCF_039962495.1 Leptolyngbya sp. AS-A5
CAATTGCTTTGTCAACATTCTCGGCGGCTTGATTGCCTACTGCCATCAACCGAAGAAACCGTCCATTGCGCTCGACCACAATCTGCTGCTCCCGGCTTAACCCGAACTCAGGTTAACTAGCGAATTAATTCTGCTTTTCTACCGCCTTCTTTTGCAATTTGCTGCAACTGAGCGAGTAAATCCGCCCAATGTACCTCTGCTAAGCTTGGGAGAGCGATATGGGCTTCACCCACGCGCTCAACCGGGCCCAATCCCACTGCCCACATATTTCCAGCTAAAGCGGCTTCCACTCCGGCTTCGGCATCTTCAAACACGACGCATTGTTCTGGAGGGAGTCCGAGTTCTTTTGCGGCAAAGAGGAACAGATCCGGAGCGGGTTTTGCTTGATCGACACTATATCCATCTGCGATCGCGTCAAACTGGTCAGCAATGCCAAGTTTTTCCAGCACCGGACGCGCATTTTTACTGCCTGATCCCAGTGCAATTCTAATTCCTGCTTGTTTCAATTCTTTCAGTAAGTTCAGCGCTCCCGGTAGCAGATCATTGGGTGAAAAGGCTTGGATAGAGTCAACATAGTATTGATTTTTGCGCTCCATCATTTGCTGAATTTGTTCTTCGCTGAAAGAGCGACCGCTGATGATTTTCATTAAAGATTCGCGCCGAGATACACCACGCAGGGCTTCGTTCGCTTGACGATCGAAGGGAATTCCCTCTTCGTCGGCAAGCCGTTGCCAAGAGCGGTAATGATATTCCGCCGTGTCGGTAATGACACCATCGAGATCGAAGATTGCGCCTTGAATATTGGAAGAAGGAATCGAAGAAGTCATGATCGGTTTAGAAGGTTTGGGTTCTGCTTTGAGATCGAATTCGTGCCATTTGCCCCGCCAGTGTAGGCGGAATTTGAGCCGCGTCCAACCAGGGGGAAGATGCGGATGGGCAAAGGGTTCATCGCCAAATTGGATACCACCGAAGCCGAGAACAACGGCTTGCCAGATGCCGCCTGCGGACGCACCGTGAATGCCGTCATGTGCATTGCCGCGTGTGTCTTCGAGGTCAACTAATACGGCTTGCATGAAGCGATCGTAGGCTTCGATCGTTTTGTTGAGATCCGATGCCAGAATTGCATGAATGGCAGGGCCTAATGATGATCCATAAGTGATATCAGTGCGAGGCGCGTAGTAGTTCCAGTTTGCTTCTAAAGATTCCTGTGAGTAAGGAAACTCTTGTGATTGCCGCATCAGATACAGCAGCATCAATACATCCGGCTGCTTGAGAACTTGCGCTTTGTCTGCACCTGCAATTCCTAGAATCTCCTGCATTGATTTGCTGCGCGGTTCATAGTCTTGCAGATTGATATCTTTGAGCTTGAAGAAGCCTTCGCATTGTTCGATCAATCCCGATGAATGATAAGGAATCCACATATTGTTAGCAATGTCTTGCCAACGCGATCGACGTTCTGGCGTGATTTTTAAGCGATCGCACAAGTCTTCCAAGCGATCGGGATAACATTTATTCAACCAATCATAGATATAAATTGCTTTTTCTAGATGCCACTGTGCCATGCGATTGGTGAACGCATTATTATCAACGTGTTCGTGATATTCGTCTGCACCAATCACCTCACGGATCTCGAAGCGTTCATGCTGCGTACTCCATTCGGTTCGACTCATCCAAAATACAGCCGTACCTAAGATGATCTCACAGCCATAATCGCGCATCCATTCATCATCATTAGTAGCTTGCCAGTAGTACCATGTAGCGTAGGCAATATCGGCGCTAATGTGAATTTCACGATCGCGACACCAAATCCGAATGTCTTCACCGTAAGGATCTTTCGGTAATGCCCAGCGAGGCGTGACTTCATCTCCGGTATCTGCACTTTCCCAAGCATACATCGCGCCTTTGTAGCCATAGTAAGCAGCTTTACGACGTGCGCCCTCGATCGTGTGATATCGATAGCTGAGTAGATTTCGCGCTAGGTGCGGCTGAGTGAAGGTGAAGAACGGCAGAATAAAGATCTCAGTGTCCCAAAAAACGTGACCGCGATAGCCAAATCCAGAAAGCGTTTTTGCTGGGATGCTGACACGATCGTTGTGTCGTGCCGCCGCAATGAGCAATTGGAACAAGTTGTAGCGCACAGCGAACTGAGCGCGAAGATCGCCTTCGATGACAATGTCGCTTTGTTGCCAAGCTTCTGCCCAACTTTGGGCATGAGCATCAAACAAGGTTTGATAGTTAGTTAATGTGGCAAGCTTTGTTTGTGCAGCTTTAACCGGAGCTTCGGTGTCGCGAGAAGTATAGATGGTGATCAGGTTTTCGATCGTAATGGTTTTTCCACCCAGAGCCACAAAGGTTGTGGTTAAGGTTGGATAGCCCGGAACATTAGTTGTCTGTACTGTCCCTTCTGCACCATCTAACGACAAACTCGAAGCCATCGCAAGTTCAATATGCGAAGTGCGGGTGCGGACTTGTAGCCAGACTCCATGCTCTGTTTTACCTTGTCCTAGTTGTTCCCAATGGTTAAAGCCCTGGTTCTCTGGATAACCATTGATGCTGGCTTGAACTTCAATGTTGGTGTCTTGCTCCGTGGTAATCTGACAGCGCAATCCGACAATATGCTCATCTGCCAGACTTGCGAACCGCTCAAAGTGTAGTGAAATCGTTTTCCCGCTTGGACTGCGCCACTTGATCGATCGACTCAACACCGCTCGCTTGACATCAAGCTGACGCTCATAGCTCAGAATCTCACCTTGATCGAGCCGAAAGCGCTCTCCATCCACAATGATCAACAATGGCAACCAGTCGGGACAGTTTACAAGCTCGGTGTAAACCACCGGAACATCGTCATACACCCCATGAATCAGCGTCGCCGGTTGGGAGCGAGAAAATCCTTCCTCAAAGCTGCCGCGAGTGCCAAGATAACCATTGCCGATCGTAAAAATCGTTTCACGGGTGTTAGTCAGCTTTGGATCGAATTGAGTTTCGATGACTGTCCAGTCGGTATAAATCAAAGGGGAGCGATCGGTCTGAGTCATGGGGCAAAACTCCGCGAGAATGTTCAGGGGTTATTGTTTTTGGTGTTGTTCCAGAATCAGTTCGGCTCTAGGTTTGTAGATCAGGTGGAACAAAGCGTCGAGATAGTGTAACAGCGATTCTCGACTTTCGCGATGGACATAATTCCAGAAACTATAAAGTTTAGTTAGAAGTAAAAGTTGCTGCGTGTGATGTTGCCAATTGTACTCATCATGAATCCGCTGGATACTTCGATCTGACATAGACTGCCAATAATTTGGATCAGCGTCTGCACGATCGAGAAACTCTAAGATCTTACGCGCTGAGCCTTGGAGATCAGTCGGGTTAATCAAAACTCCATACTTGTCGTTTTCAATGATCTCAGTCGTTCCCCCAAACTCGGTTACAAATGCAGGTAATCCAGAAATCATCGCTTCGAGCAATACGCGACCAAATGCTTCAAATCGAGCAAAGTGAACGAAAATTCCCTGACGATCGGCAATGCAGCGATACATTTCTCCGAGATCAGGATTGGAAAGGCGTTTACCAATCCAGCGAATGTGTTCGTGCAATTGGTAATGATCGATTAATCGATGCAACTTCTCGATCTCTTCGGCTTCATGATCATTAATGGCATCTCTAATATGAAGATTATTAGTAACGAGAATTAAATTACAACGCTGGTGTAAATCACTGCGCCCAAAGCATTCCACTAGCCCACATAAATTTTTCACCGCCGTTAGGGGTGCAACCGCGAGAAGTGGACGACGCTGTGGATCGGCGAGTTTGCCAAAGATGTATGCGTCTTCTTGCTCGTCGAATAATAGGTGATTAACCCGATCGATGGAGAAGCGCGATCGCGTTTCGGTGTACGGGAAAAACACCCGCTCATCGACTCCCGGCGGAACTCGATTAAATTTCGGATTAAACAGTTCAATGCCGTTGATCACATGATAAAGCTGCGGCATTGTGAAACATTTGTAGGATTCGTACTGCCCAAACGTATCCGGAGAACCGACAATTTCTTGATACGAGGAAGTCACAATAAAATCTGCCGCATTCATACTGATCAAATCTGCGGTGAATTGTGCCGAAAAATGATATTGCGGCTCTAATTCTTGCCAGTAAAGATTACTAAATAAATGCTTCGGCTTTTCGAGCGAGTGAGCAATATTGCAGTGTGTTACCTTAAGCTGCCGCGCCATGAGTGAAGCAACTAAATTTCCATCACTGTAGTTACCAATGATTAAGTCTGGTTTATCCCCAAGTTGCTTGAGTAACTGAGCTTGAGCGTCGATCGCATAGCTCTCCAAATAGCCCCAAATCTGAAACTTAGAAATCCAATTATCAGTAATTTTCGGGTTAAATGTCCGAAACGGAACCCGCAGAATCCAGGCATTTTCAGTGCCATCAATCTTCTCTAAAGGCAATGCACAGTGAGTTCCTTCACAATTTGGAATCAATCGCGTTAAGACAATGACCTGCGGCTGGATGTTTAGCATCTTCAACCCAGTGAGTTCAATGTTCTCTTGCAATTGGCGATCGAGCGATCGGGCTTGATCCAACACATAAGCGACTTGCCCCAATGTTTCCGGTCGCCCTAAGTCTTCTTGTCCCACCCAACCATGAATCGACACGGAGACGACTCGAAACACTGAGGGGAATCGATCCACAAATGCCTCTAAAATCGCGCTCTGTGGCATGATGATCAACTGATCCAATAGTTCCAACGTTTGGCGCGCTCGTTCTGCGGTGTTGCCCCATCCTGGCTCAAATCCAAGCGGCTGTAACTCTGGGTGAATATTTTGATAGGGTTCATCAGCAGGACGCGATCGCAGAATTTGAATTGCTTGTCGAACCTGCTGCGCTAAATGTTCACCGGACTGAATGCGATCATTGATCAATAGCTGAATGCCTTCGTACTCATGCCGATGCAACACATCGAATAACAGATTAAACCAATACTCTCGATCGTCTAAAACTTGACTGGATAAGTAGCGATTGAGAAAAGCAAGTCCTTGCCCAATGTTGCGCGGATCATCAATCGTCGGACTGCCTTCATAAAACGGCGTAACGTCGATTTCAAACAAATTTGGTTGAGCATGACCGACAAATCGATCGCGAGCTTCCAGCATCTCTTTCGGAGGCATCTCGGTGCATTCTGTCAGGGCTGAATTGATCGCCCAAATCTGTTGACTGGCAACCCACGGACGCAGGACTAACCAAATACGATCGCTTTCCAATAACAGTTCGTGGCTGTACTGAATCAAGTGTGCAATGTGCGAAGAATGTAAGAAATGAGCAGGCTTTTGCGTTTCGTGACAATATTCAAAAAAGGCTTGGAGAATCTCGTTTTTGAGAAAATAGCGCTGCTCCGATCGGCTCAAACGATCCACAAGCTGCTGAAGCGCTGCTTTTTCTTCGGGATTTTGTAAAATTGCTGTAATCAGTTGATTCATAGGAACGTTCCACCAAGCGTCTAGAGTTTGACTCATTCCATTTGCAACTCGATGGACGAAAAAGTGCGACTCCCATTACTGCATTGCCATCAAGCCACAACTCACCTAGCCTACTTATAGAATCTTGATCAAGAAAACTCACCTAGCTATTGATAGAGATGCTTTAACTCAAACGAATGCTAGCTTTACCATCGATCGCACTTCGACATCAATCTTTTCGATAGAGAAACGAACTGTACAAATTAAGAATTTTTGTCGTCAACCTGATACGATAAGCAATCAAGCTAGGGGTGCCCACTTGGGCTGAGAACAAACTCTTAGAACCTGAGACTGGGTAATGCCAGCGAAGGGAAGCTAACTATCAGAGGAAAAATTTATGCGGACAGATTGGATTGCCAAGCGTCGCGGGCAGAGCAACGTCTCTCAGATGCACTATGCTCGAAAAGGTGTAATCACCGAGGAAATGCACTATGTCGCCCAGCGCGAAAACCTCCCGATCGAACTGATTCGCGATGAAGTGGCGCGGGGTCGGATGATCATTCCAGCGAATATCAATCACCCAAATCTAGAACCGATGGCGATCGGGATTGCTTCCAAGTGCAAAGTGAATGCCAATCTCGGCGCATCACCGAATTCTTCTGATATGAGCGAAGAAATTGCCAAGCTCAATCTGGCAGTGAAATACGGCGCGGATACCGTAATGGACTTGTCCACGGGTGGCGGCAACCTGGATGAAATTCGGACGGCGATTATTAACGCTTCTCCAGTACCGATCGGCACTGTGCCAATCTATCAAGTTCTCGAAAGCGTACATGGCAATTTGGAAAGTCTAACCCCCGATGATTTCCTCCATGTGATCGAGAAACACGCCCAGCAAGGGGTCGATTACATGACGATTCACGCTGGATTGCTGATCGAATACCTGCCACTTGTGCGCTCTCGGATTACTGGAATTGTTTCGCGGGGTGGCGGAATCATTGCCCGTTGGATGCTGCACCATCACAAGCAAAATCCGCTCTATACCCACTTCGACGACATCATCGAAATCTTCAAGAAGTACGATGTATCTTTCAGCTTAGGCGATTCTCTCCGTCCGGGTTGTACTCACGATGCCTCCGACGAAGCGCAACTTTCAGAACTCAAAACCCTGGGTCAACTGACTCGTAGAGCTTGGGAACATGATGTCCAAGTGATGGTCGAAGGCCCCGGACACGTTCCGATGGATCAAATCGAATTTAATGTTCGCAAACAAATGGAAGAGTGTTCCGAAGCACCGTTCTATGTGTTAGGCCCGCTCGTAACTGACATTGCACCAGGATATGACCACATCACTTCAGCGATCGGGGCTGCGATGGCTGGCTGGTACGGCACCGCAATGCTGTGCTACGTCACCCCGAAAGAGCATTTAGGCTTACCGAACGCAGAAGATGTTCGTAACGGTTTGATTGCTTACAAAATTGCAGCACACGCCGCCGACATCGCACGACACCGACCAGGGGCACGCGATCGCGACGACGAACTCTCGGCAGCGCGGTACAACTTTGACTGGAACCGACAGTTTGAACTCTCGCTCGATCCAGAACGCGCCAAAGAATACCACGATGAAACGCTACCAGCCGATATCTACAAGACCGCAGAATTCTGCTCGATGTGTGGTCCTAAATTCTGCCCGATGCAAACCAAAGTGGATGCAGATGCACTAACCGAGCTTGAGAAGTTCCTGGCTAGAGAAAAGCAATCGGTTTAACGATCGTTTGACACTTCATCAATCATCCCGCTTTCTTAACCCGAAGCGGGATTTTTTTACTGTAGGATAGTTCAATAGTTCTATGTTAGATTAACCTGAGTTCGACAGCAAGAACTCGCTTCGTTGCTGAACTTGGGAAGCCCCCTAAATCCCTCATTCTGGGGGATTTAGGGGCAGGAAGCCGCTCAAACCGAAGCAAGAGATTTGTCGAATTCACGTTAAATTAATCAAAACGGTTGCAATCAGGAATTTCAGCATGACACCTCAGCAACAAGCACTGGTTTCTTCTGAAGTGTTTTATCCGGAAAGCGACGGCAAGCCAATAGCAGATAACATTAAGCAATTCCGTTGGATTGTTGTCATCAAACAGAATCTAGAATGGCTATTTGCAGATGACCCAAATGTGTTCGTCGCACGCAATTCGCTGTGGTACTCGATCGAAGGCAACAACACCGTTTGCACCGCTCCAGATGCAATGGTGGTATTCGGTAGACCAAAGGGCGATCGCGGTTCCTACCAGCAATGGAAAGAGGACAACCTTCCGCCCCACGTGGTCTTTGAAGTCCTCTCTCCAGGCAACACTCGCCGCGAGATGGATCGCAAACTGCTGTTTCACGATCGCTACGGCGTTGAAGAGTATTACATTTACGACCCTAACCGCATTGAACTGAGTGGATGGCACCGGTCGGATACCGGAATCGACAGCATCGAAGAAATGAACGGCTGGATTAGTCCTCACCTGGGCATTCGCTTCAACTTAGCAGAAGAATTAGAGTTGTATCGTCCAGACGGAAGTCGCTTTCTTTCGTTCGCTGAAATCAGTCAGCAGTTGGCCAACGAGCAGCAACGAGCAGAACAGGAGCGACAACGGGCAGAGCAAGCTGAGCAGCAAAAACAGGAAGTCGAACGACTCCTTCAGCAGTATCGCGCCCGCTTCAGTGAACTAGATTG
This sequence comes from Leptolyngbya sp. AS-A5, assembly GCF_039962495.1. Taxonomy (NCBI): domain Bacteria; kingdom Bacillati; phylum Cyanobacteriota; class Cyanophyceae; order Leptolyngbyales; family Leptolyngbyaceae; genus Leptolyngbya; species Leptolyngbya sp. AS-A5. The sequence continues at coordinate 8,170 of NZ_JAMPLL010000001.1, forward strand.
ATTCTAGATACTGATCGTCTAGCAAGAATGCGCCTTTGCCAAACCGAACCCCCCAATATCCGCCGGGTCGTCGATCGAGAACGGTTCCTTCGTCTCCAATCTGCAAAATATCCGCCGGACGCAGCATCGGCATCGGCTCAGCCGTTTTTAGATAGGGCGGTAGAGAGACAAGGCGGACTTTTTCACCAATCGTAAATTCTTTCATCATCACAGCATTGCAGACTTTGAACTCATTCTACTTGGTTGAGATTTCTGATTGATCCGCTCGGTCTCGTGCAAATTCCTGTGGCAGTATGAAGGTAGTGTAGTGTATTGAGTTCAGGTGGGTTAGCTTTGCAGATCACATTTTTGGGAACAAGTTCTGGGGTTCCCACTCGATCGCGCAATGTTTCTGCGATCGCGCTTCGATTGCCGCAACGCGCTGAAGTGTGGCTGTTTGACTGTGGCGAAGGAACGCAACATCAATTCTTGCGAAGCGATTTACGAGTGAGTCAAATTCGCCGAATTTTTGTTACTCACGTTCACGGCGATCACATTTTCGGTTTGATGGGACTGCTGGCAAGCTGCGGACTCGCGGGAAATCCAGAGCAAATCGATATTTACGGCCCACCTGAATTAGACCAATATCTCAAAGCCTGTAAGCGCTACTCACAGACGCATTTCTCGTATCCGGTAAAGTTTCATCCGGTGAGCCCCGGTTTGGTGTTTGAGGATGAAGAATTTATGGTCACTTGCAGCTTGCTCAAGCATCGCGTTCCCGCATTTGGGTATCGTGTGGCTGAGAAAGACCGTCCAGGACACTTTAAGGCAGAACTGGCGAAAGAATTAGGGATTCCGTCTGGCCCTCTCTATGGAAAATTGAAGCGGGGAGAAAGCGTCACATTACCCGATGGACGCACGATCGACGGCAAAACCCTCTGTGGTGAAACCGAGATCGGTCGCAAAATAGCTTACTGTACCGATACCGTCTTTTGTGAAAACGCGATCGACTTGGCGCGAGATGCCGATGTGCTGATTCACGAAGCCACATTTGCCCATCAGGACGCAGAAATGGCATTTCAAAGGCTGCATTCCACCTCGACGATGGCGGCGCAAACTGCCTTGCTCGCACAAGTTAAAACGCTGATCATGACGCACTTCAGCCCCAGATACGCACCCGGAAATCCAGTTCAGCTTCAAGATCTTCTAGCTGAAGCCCGCGCTATCTTTCCGAATACTGAACTAGCTTCAGATTTTTGGACGTATGAAGTGCCGAGACGGATTGAGCAAGCTGAAGCGATCTCACGTTGAGCGAGAGTGCTTGAAATCTCCACATTATTTGGCTTGAGACAAGACCATCAAAAATCGCCCGTGAATAAGACCCACGATCGCTCCTGCGGCGAGCAGTGTGCTACCAATGACGCAGACTAATTGCCAGGTCGTCGTCATTTTGAAAGCGAGATCCATTCCCCAAAAGATCACGGGCATTCCAACTGCCCATGCCAGCATATTCGCCGGAATCCACAATCGAGCGTTGCTGACCTTCCCTTGTAAGACCCACCATTGAGCAATTGCAAAAGCGAGTAAAACGCCTGCGGTGTGTTGACGCTCTATTTTTGTTGATAGCAGCGCGATCGCCACAAAGGTCGCCCCCAGTCCGAACACTTCCGAAAGAGCATTGGCGGCGATCCAGCGTAGCCAAAGTTTATTCTTGTGGGTACTCATGCTTCAGACGCTCCGAGCGGCGCAACGACCAAGACAGGAAGATTTACATCCCAATCTATAAGCTATAAGCCCTGACATTCTCTTTCAAGATCTATAGTTTTCGCGCAATTTCTGCAATCATATTTCCATCTTTTCTCCTACTTGAGATATGAACTTGCCCAACTATAACGATTTGGATCTTTTTGGAGAAGGTACTCAGCAACTTCTCTACATTTATCCTTTCTTTTGTCATCCTGACAATTCTTTCAATCTCATCATCTGTATCGTCGGCTCCACGTTCGGCTGCCATTTCAAACCACTGATCACTCTCTAAATATTTGCATCGGTCATAGTGAATTGCCCCCCATTAAGATGTAAGGCTGATGGCTCTCAGGCTGGCATTAACGGGCATTGCGACAGCTCCAACGCAAAGCCCAGCAACCTGGAGCCACTCTTGTGATTGAGTCGATTGCAACTCCGATCCATTCCTTAGCTAAAGCGACTTCTGGGGGTTAGTTTCTTAGCAGAATGCCCATTTTTGGCTTTGAGACAAAAATGAGCAGTGATGCAGAATGTCTTTAGCCCAAACTGCCAAAATCGGGAAGTAGACGGAAAACGATCGATCGCATCCTCTGAAAGAGCATTACACCGAATGTTTCTACCTACTTCCCGAATAAAGCTTGGACTTCATCGACCAATACAATCTCTTAGCTTGCATCCTGCAATTCCGCAGGCTTCACCGCTAACTGTTGCACCTGTCCATTCCGTTGGATCTGCATCTTTAACGTCTGACCCAGCTTGGTATTTTCCACCAGTTCTTGAAGCTGTTCTGCCTTAGTAATCGATCGATCACCGATCGAAGTAATCACATCTCCCCGACGGATACCCGCGATCGCAGCAGGCGAGTTCGGCAACACTCGCACCACAATCACACCATTCACTTCTGGTACTTCAAACGCAGAATTCGGATCGGTGTTGTTTTGCCGCGCAATTTCAGGAGTTAAAGTCGTCATCTGAACGCCCAGATACGGATGTGGAATCTTTTCACCCCGCGCTAACGCATCTTTAATCAACTTCGCTTTATTGATCGGAATCGCAAATCCAATTCCCATTGCATCTGCCCGAATTGCGGTGTTAATTCCGATCACTTCACCGCGATCGTTTAACAACGGCCCACCCGAATTCCCCGGATTGATCGCCGCATCCGTCTGCAAAAAGTCCAAGCGCTTATCGCTTAAACCCACTTGAGCGCTCGATCGATGCAGCGTACTTACAATTCCTAGCGTCACCGTGTTATCCAGTCCGAGCGGGTTGCCAACCGCGATCGCCCAATCGCCCACCTGTACCTGATCGGAATCTGCCAGCGATGCAATCGGCAGATCTTTGCCGTCAACTTTGACAACCGCCAAATCTGTCACTTCATCAAAACCGCGCACCTTGCCTTCAAACACGCGCCCATCTTTTAGCGTCACCGTCACTTTATCCGCACCATTGACCACATGAGAATTCGTCAAGATGATGCCGCTTTTGTCGATCACAAATCCTGATCCCTGACCGCGCAAGGTTTCCGATCGCGGTACGGTCGAAAAATCCTCCCCAAAAAATCGCCGGAACATTGGATCATCGAACATTGGGTCTGCCCGTCGCGTCACCGTTTTTTCCGTATCGATTCTCACCACTGCCGCGCCCACCTTCTGAACCGCTTCTGCCACAAAACTCCCGCGCTCGATCGCTTTTGGAGCTTGCGCGATCGTCGGTTCTGCTGAAGCCAACTGCGGAAAGGAGATCAAGCTAAATAACATCGCAATCGTGACGATCGCAAACTGAAGTCGGCGGAACTGATTTGAGACCTGAAAGCGTTGCATAAGTCATCATCCGTAAAACTGTCTCTAGCCACTTGTGTAGCCATTATTCCTATCCTACGGGTGAAAACAAAACTCGGCTTGGTAGAGATTTCACGCCATTCTCCACACCTCATCCGATAAAGCACTAAAATCAGTAGCACCCCTTCGCACGATCGCACACGATGGCTACTTCTGATTTACCCCGCGACCTTGAACCACTCCCGAATCACGAGCATCATGAGCATGATCCAACTCATCCGCACGTTCATAGTGAAGAATCTGTGCGGCGTGTGATCAATCGCCTCTCCCGCATCGAAGGACATATTCGTGGGATCAAAACGATGGTACAAGACGATCGACCCTGCCCAGATGTGTTGATCCAAGTTGCTGCGGTGCGTGGTGCACTCGATCGAGTTGCCCGGATGATTTTGGATGAGCATTTGTCGCAGTGTGTTGCGCGTGCTGCTCAAGAAGGCAATATCGATGCTGAAATCGAAGAACTCAAAGCCGCGCTCGATCGCTTCTTGCCTTAAGTCTGAGAACAAGGCAACTGCACCACAAACTTAGTCCCAGATTCAAGCTGCAAACACTCAATCTTGCCGCCGTGATTTTTGGTGACAATCTGATAGCTGATGGCTAATCCCATTCCCGTTCCCTCACCCACGGGTTTGGTCGTGAAAAACGGATTGAAGATTTGCGATCGCACCGCTTCGCTCATTCCTGTGCCTGTGTCTGAAATCTCAATTTGTACCCAATCTGCATCAATGCTCGTCGTCTGAATCTGAATGAATTGTGGTGCGGCAGCGTTTGAGCTTAGAGCATCGATCGCATTCGATAACAGATTCAAAAAGACCTGATTCAGTTGACCTGCATAACACTCGATTAGAGGTAACTCCCCATAATTGCGAATCACCTTGATCTGCGGATGGCTCTTCAAACGGTGCTGCAAAATCATCAAGGTATTTTCTAACCCGTCATGCAAATCTACTGCAGACTTTAGCTCAGCCTCGTTCAACCTTGCGAAATTTCGAAGCGATACCACAATCTGTCGGATACGCTCGGTGCCCTCTTGCATCGACTGCACAATTTGTAGAAAGTCAAGTTTGAGAAACTTCAAGTCAATCTCTTTCGCAACATGAAGCACGTCAGGATGCGGATTTGTGCAGTGTTGCTCGTAAACCGACAGCAGCCTGAGTAAATCTTCTGCATACGTTTCGACAAATGTGAGATTGCCATGAATAAAGCTCACTGGGTTATTGATTTCATGAGCAATGCCCGCCACCATTTGCCCCCAACTCGACATCTTTTCCGCTTGAATCAGTTCTGCTTGGGTTTGTCTCAGTTCTTTCAGCAAAGCTTGCAGTTGAGTTGATTCTGAGCGTAAGCGATCGTTTGCTTCACTGAGCTGCTGCGTTCGTTGTTCGACCTGCTGCTCTAACGTTTGATTAACTTGGTGCAAGTTTCGCTCTGCTTGTACCTGCCTAGTGACGTTTCGCAACACTAAAACGGCATTCGACTCTGTTTCGATCTCCCCGAGATGCACATACGACCAGGTAATTTCCAGAATGAGAGTTTCATGCTCACGCTTGAAGTCATAACACTGTTTCCCCTTCGTTCGAGTGGAAAGCGCGATCGTTGCTGGATGCTTCTCAATGGGAATCACTTGTCCATCCAAGATTAAGGGCAAATGATCCCACAGCGTCAGTCCGACAACCAAAACATGCGGGCGGTTCAGGAAGCGATCAAAGGCAGCATTGCACCATTTGACCCGCCCCTGAGCATCGATCCAAATAATGCAGTCCTCAACTGCGCCCAAAGCCACTTCCATTGTGCTGAGCGTTGCCCTCAGTTGATTCACCAACGGATTTATATCGAGCATTAGCGCGGCTCAAGTGGACGTAGAGTTGCTGCGAATAGCCATTCCTCACCCCGCCGTTCTGCGATGATGAAGTGTTCGGATTCGATTTCGCGATCGTCTTTGGTAACAGCTTTAAGATTGAGCGGATGACTTAGAACCGTTGAATTTCCAGTCGCAGAAAATCGGGCAAACCCTAGATGGTGAGCATCACGAAAAAAAGCGGGGAGCAGTACGCTTAAAGGCTGGCCAATTATCTCCGCTGGAGTCCAACCGAACCCTGTTTCAAAGTGAGCATTGATATCGACAATGATTCCAGACTGGTTCGCGGCAACAAACGGTATGTCGCCGTGTTTAAGTTGCTCAATGGATGGAGTTGACATAAAGGCTGGGGATAGAATAATTAACCCCAGTCTTCTCAACTGCACTGCTAGATGCTCAAGCTACTTCAGTGAAGAGCGTCTCGAAAGGTTGCTGAGGGGCTTCTGGTTTCGCGACGATTTCAACGATCTTATTGCGAGCGCTGGGTTGAAAGACGGACTCAACGCAAACTTGAGCAACCTTAGTTCGCGGAATACTACCTTCAGAAAGCGTATCGGCAGAAGACATGACGATCGCGTTCTCGTTTTCTTCGTTTTTTAATCCACCGGGACGAACGATCGTATAAGTTAGTCCGCTCTTTTGCAGATATTCCTCTGCCTGCTTTTTCCACACCAAAATCAGCCAGAACAAATTCAACGGATGAAAAAGTTGCGAGGCGCAAAGCGAAGTTACTAAAACAAACTGCTCGATTCCTTTTGCTTTTGCGGCATCGACTAAATTTTTTGTCCCTTCATAATCGACTTTGTAGGGCTGAGTGGGGTCGAAGCTCGGTTTTGCCCCCGTTGCACAAAAAACGACCGTAGAATCGCCCATTGCGCCGATCAACTGTGATCCCTGTAAAACATCTCCTTGAACCAGTTCTACTTCAGTCGGCAAAATCGATCGCGCCGTTTCCAGATTTCGCACCAACGCTCGCACCGCAATCCCACGATCGACTAACTGCTGCACAATTCGTCGTCCGGTTTCGCCCGTTGCACCTGCTACAAATGCTTTCATACGTCATCCCTAATCAGAATCCCTACAGTTTTCATTGGTTCTTTTTTGCTTTACATCGGGCGCAAGAAAGAAATGCTGACGATCGACTTGTCCTAAATCTTTGGCGATCCTTTGCAGATTCTTGGCGCTCGCAGTAAGATACAAGACGAAAGCACTTTTAACTTTTGTAAATAGAAATACAAAGTTTTGATCTGACCACTTCCACGACATTTGATAGACATATCGATTCAATGAACTTTCAGTAATCCTCATGCTGAAGTTGAAGCCTATCTGTATCCTTTAGGGAACCTTGACCTTGACCAACGGCAACCGGAAGAGAGTGAATGCAATCGCAACCAACCGATTCTTCGGACTTCGCTAATCGTAACTTCGCCCGTTCCACCGATGCCGTAGGCGCAAGTGGAGCGCCGTCGCATCCTGCTCACGGAACTGAAATGCTGCTGCATGAGCCGATGATTTTTTCCAGCCGCTTTATCGACTCAATGGAGATGAATGCCGATGCCCGAACGGTGGCGCGGTATCTTGATGTGCATCAGGAGTGGTTTCATCGCTGTGCTCATCCAATGCACGTCGAGCCGATCGGACGAAACAGCTATGCGCTGATTATCGGGCATTTTGGGGCATTCGGGTATGATGTTGAACCGAAGATCGGGTTGGATTTACTGCCGCAGCAGGAAGGCATTTACCGGATTGAAACCGTTCCCGTTCCAAATGAAGCCCCGCTTGGCTACGAGGTTGATTTTCAAGCGGCGATGAATTTAATTGAGCATCCAAGCCAGAGTAACCCTACGCTAAGAATGACTCAAATTCAATGGCAGCTTGATTTGCAGGTGGCAATTCAGTTTCCGCGATTTATTCATGCGCTTCCCGATTCGCTGGTTCGTAATACGGGAGATCGCATTCTCCGCCAAGTGGTACGCCAGGTTTCTCGCCGTTTGACGCACAAGGTTCAGGAAGATTTTCATGCGTCGCGCAATCTCTCCATGCCGAAGCGTACACGCCGCAAGCTCTTGTAATTAATCAATTTTCCGCCAAGCCTCGACATCTTCGCAGGTTTGGGTTTTGGTCGGAGTTTCGATCGCGCAAATTCGATCGAAGCGAATCCCTCGATCGCTCAGTTGGATTTGCTCAACGAGCGATCGCTTCTCCGCTTCAGATAAAGGAGCGTAAATCAAACTCAAGTGGGGATCAAGGGAATACGACCCGCCAAAAAATCGCTGAATCTCATCGCTGAGTTGATTCAGTTCGGGCGTTGAAACAAGCTGAATGAATAGCGTTTTGGTGAATTGTTCAGAATATTGGATGCGATCAATTTCTAAACTGATATCGAAGCTGGACTGGCTTTTGAGAAATTCGGAGACTCGCTCGCGCTCACACTCACCACTGTAGAGGGTGACGTGCGGTTGAAAAATTGGTGCGTTGTAGCGGTGCGCGAGATTGGTGATTAGGGATTGGTAGAGGGTGCGATCGCGCTCGATCGGCATTAACCAGAATGAAACCTTCATGATCATAAAAATGGGCTGAGCAAAATCGCCCAGCCCCCTCTTTAACCGTTCAACTTCTTCGCCAGCAATTGATTGGTGAGTTTGGGGTCTGCCCGTCCTCCAGTTTCCTTCATCACCTTGCCTACAAAGAAGCCAAGCAGCTTCGTTTTACCGCCGCGATACTGCTCTAATTCATTCGGATTCGCTGCAAGAACGGCATCGATCGCTGCCTCGATCTCACCCACATCCGAGATCTGAATCAAGCCTTTCTTCTCGATCAGTTCTTTTGCCGATCCGCCCGTCTCCAGCAATTCTGGCAGCACATCTTTGCCGATTTTGTTGCTGATCGTGCCGTCTTCGATCAGTCCAATCAGTTCGGCGAGCGTTTCGGGTTTGAGTGCAAGATCGGTAATGCTCTTGCGCGAATTGTTCAGATAAGCGCTGATATCACCCATGATCCAGTTCGCTGCCAGTTTCGGGTTGGCTTTCGCAACGATCGTCGCTTCAAAGTATTCAGCAACGCTGCGATCGTCTGTGAGAACTCGCGCATCGTAAGCCGAAAGCCCCAACTCTTCCTCGTAGCGGTGACGCTTTTGGTACGGCAATTCGGGCAACTGCGATCGCCATTCTTCTAACTGCTCAGAAGACACTTCGATCGGCCCTAAATCCGGTTCAGGGAAGTAGCGATAATCGCTCGATCCTTCTTTCACCCGCATACTAATCGTGCGTTGTGACCCTTCTTCCCAAAGACGCGTTTCCTGCACGATTTTCTCGCCGTTCTCGATCGCCGCAATTTGCCGCTCGATTTCGTGGTCGATCGCTTTTTGAATTGCGCTAAACGAGTTCATATTTTTGATTTCGACTTTTACGCCGAATTCTTCTTGTCCCACCGGGCGCACCGAAACGTTGACATCGCAGCGCAGCGATCCTTCCTGCATATTGCCGTCGCTCACACCCAAATACAACATAATCCGGCGCAACTCTTGAGCATATTCGGCAGCTTCTTGTCCGGTTCGCATATCCGGTTCGGACACAATCTCACACAGAGGAACCCCGGCGCGGTTGTAATCTACCAGCGAGTAAGTTGATCCGGCTAAACGATCGCTGCCTCCATGCACCAGTTTTCCGGCATCTTCTTCCATGTGCAGGCGCGTGATGCCGATGCGCTTCGTTCTCGCTTTGCCGTTTTCATCGAGCAACGGCTTCCCTTTATCGTCGGTAATTTCGATTTCCAGCCAGCCATGTTCTGCGATCGGCAAATCATACTGAGAAATTTGATAATTTTTCGGCAAGTCTGGATAGAAATACTGTTTGCGATCGAACTTGCTGTAGGGCGCAATTTGGCAATTAAGGGCAAGTCCCGCCTTCACCGCATATTCCAATACTTTCTGATTCAGAACAGGCAAGACCCCCGGCATTCCCATGCAAACCGGATCGATATGAACGTTCGGATCGCTCGTGAACTGAGTTGAGCTATCCGAAAAAATCTTCGTCTCAGTGTTCAACTGACAGTGAGTTTCCAGTCCGATAATCGCTTCGTACTGAGTTTTAGCAGGAGCAGCAGTAGTCATGAAAACAATACGCCTGTGAAAAAGCTAGATATATTTTAGAGGAGTAAGGTAGAAGTTAGGAATTCAAAGGATGGAGAGATAACCTACCATTTCTTATTGATCAAACAGAATTCAAAGGATCGGCTAAAATTGCGAAACATCAGAGAAGCGTCATTGCGAAATCTGCGTCAGATTGAAAAAACCTTCCCGATCGGGAACTGAGGAATTGTGAATGCTGGTCTGCCCTCAATGCCAATTTGAGAATCCAGAACACCATAAGTTTTGTCAGGTGTGCGGCACTTCGCTCGTGGATAAGCCTTGTCCAAATCCAAATTGTGGTAAGCAAGTTGATTGGAGCGCCTATCAATGTGCAAACTGCAAGACCTTCACAGGCACAATCCGATCGGTGTGGATGTCCCAACCCTTCCAGCCAAGTGCTGATTATCTCGATGCTGAACAGCGCTATCAAATTCTGCAATCGCCTACTCCCCTGCTGCAAGTCCTCGATCGCAACCCCCTCAAACCTGCAATCATCGATACGCCGCCAGCAAGCGCCTTGCCTTATCTGGAGTTAGAGCCTTACCTCAATCAGATCTTGCCGTTGCTCTTCAATGCGTGGCAGGACGGAGCGCAAGACATCCTGGTTCTTGAAGAACGATCGCACTACACGATGCTGAGCAACTTTTTCAAAACCAGTCGCAGCGTTCCCACACTCCAAATTCTCCACTGGTTCTACGAAATGCTCGACCTGTGGGAAGCCTTGGAACCCTATCACCTGTGCCAGAGTCTATTAGAACCTTACAATCTGCGACTCGATGAAGACCAACTGCTGTGTTTAGAACACCTGATCCCTGAGTCCGTAACTGCGCCCACCCTCAAACATTTGGGTACACTTTGGCAAACCCTGCTCTCTCAACTGCGTCAAACTCAGTCGGCATCCTTACATGAGTTGATCGCCGATCTCCAGACCGAATCGATTTTGACTCTTGATCACCTCCGATCGCGGCTTAAAGCGATCGCGCACAATACCCAAGCCGACTTTACTGACTCTGAGATCATGTCTGACCCCCACTCCCCCGAAGATTTTCTCCAGGATTCTTCTAGCGCAGAACCTTCAGAAATGCCCGTGACGCTCATTGGTGAATCGAGCGCTGATCAGGACGATATGCCAACCATCGTTCTGCCGATGCAGCTATTTAGCTTAGAAGATGCGGGCCGGACTGACATTGGACGACAGCGCGACCACAATGAAGATTGTTTCGGGATTGATACGCAGATCGACAAGGTGCAGACCCCGGTTAGCAGAATCGTGCAGGCGCGGGGGCTATACATTCTCTGCGACGGCATGGGCGGACATGCGAGCGGAGAAGTCGCAAGTCAAATGGCAGTAGACGCGCTGCGGACATTCTTTCGACAGTATTGGCGCGACATCGATCAAGGTAAGCATCCAGCACAATTACCGTCTGCGGAAGTGATTCGCAACGCCATTCAGCAGGCAAACAAAGCGATTTACACGGTCAACCAAGAAGGGCTGCGATCGGGCAGTGGCAGAATGGGGACGACGCTGGTGATGTTATTGCTGCACGATACAGAAGTGGCAGTGGCACACGTTGGCGATAGTCGCCTGTATCGCTACACTCGCAAATTGGGACTGGAGCAAATCACGCTGGATCATGAAGTCGGGCAGCGTGAGATTCTGCGCGGAGTCGATCCTGAGATTGCGTATGGTCGCCCGGATGCTTATCAACTGACGCAAGCGTTAGGTCCGCGTGATGAGTATTTTGTTAATCCTGATGTGCAGTTTTTTGAAATTAATGAAGATGCCGTGCTGCTGCTTGCGTCCGATGGCTTAACCGATAACAGCTTGCTAGAAGCCTATTCGCAGAGTCACATTGAACCTATGCTCAGTTCGCAAAGCAATCTGGATCAAAGCGTCAGCCGCTTGATTGATTTGGCAAATCAACACAACGGACACGATAATGTGAGCGCGATCGCAATTCGTGCTAAAGTCCGTCCTAATCTCGATCCGTTGAGAGAATAAAAAGCAATATCAGGCAGGCTCGATCGAGTTTGACCTGATACTGATCGTGCAGGCTAGGAGAATCGCCCGTGGAAGCGAATCTTTTTACTGCCGTTTTGTTACCCCTAGCGCTGGGTGTTGTCATGTTAGGGATGGGGCTAAGTCTAGTTCCAGAAGATTTTCGGCGGATTACTCGCGACCCAAAAGCTGTTGCCGTGGGCACCGTGTCTCAGGTATTGCTGCTGCCGCTACTGGGGGTGCTGATCACGCTCGTTGTGCTGATGCAGCCTGCGATCGCGGTTGGATTGATTGTTCTCGCAGTTTGTCCGGGTGGCCCGTCCTCGAATCTGATCACCTATCTTGCAAAAGGCGATGTTGCACTCTCGGTCACACTGACCGCCGTAAGCAGCATTATTACAGTCTTCACGATTCCTGTGTTTACAAATCTGGCGCTTCAGCGTTTCGTGGGGCAAAGTGCCGCGATCGCGCTCCCAATCGGGCAAACGATGTTGCAAATTTTCCTGATCACGCTGCTGCCTACTGCGATTGGTATGGCAATTCGCCACCGGTTTCCCCGCACTGCAAACCGTTTGGAAAAGCAAATGAGCCGCCTTGCGGTCGGTCTATTAGCATTGATTATCGTGCTGCTGCTCGTGCGCGAAGGCAGCAAGCTGCCGGGATTTATCGCGCAGGTGGGAATCGGGGTTGTGCTGCTGAATCTGTTCGCCACGCTGGGCGGATTTTTTGCGGGAAAGCTATTTCGACTGCCATTGGCGCAACAGATTCGCATCGCGATCGAAGTCAGCATTCAAAACGGAACGCTTGCGATCGGCATTACTGCCGGACTGCTGAACAATCCTGATATGGCAGTGCCTGCTGCCGTTTATAGTCTTTTAATGTACTTGACTGGTTTTGGAGCAATCTTCCTTGGTAGAAGGTTGAAAGAACAGGTCTAGCTTGAAGTAGACAGTGTTTCCCGTGGTTCTTCCGCAAGGAAGATTGCCTTTTGAATCAGTCTTCTATCTGAGTGCCCCATGAATTGAACTCGTTGGATGCTCAGGAAGTCCCAATCACAGATCGCATAGAACAGCGATCGAGGCTTAATCTTCTTCCCAACTGTCAACGGCTAACAGCTCGCTGACGGGATCTTTCATTGAAAACTCAAAGGCTTCGAGTTCTTGCTTCCAGTAGCTCCAATCGTCACCGTAGAGCAGCGCAATCTTCCAAAGACTATCTGTGGGCTTGAGCAGCTTCGAGTCTACTAATTTTTGAACTTGACGCTGCAATTTTTCCATTGGATGGGCGACCTGTAGGTTCATACCATTCATCTACCAAAGCTAAGTTGTAAATTGAGTAAATTGAATTGTGCAAATGTTTCGCGGGGGCAACCAGAAGACATTTCCCTGTGTAGAGTTCACCGTGGGAGTGTCTGTTTCCGAGAGTGCATCGCTGTTCCAGCTTCTAATGTTAGCGTATTTCTTTCAATTCATGACAAGACGATCGCAACATTTACTATATCCAAAATCATAATGCAGAATCAGGACAATGTGCAGCTTCGGTTTTCCGTATGTTTGAGTGCTGCATCACAGTGGATTGACGGTATCCCAGCAGTAGCCCATATTCTAGGCTTTCGACGACTGCTTGGTAGGATGCCTCTAAGATATTACCGGAGACTCCAACCGTCGCCCAGCGATCAATGCCATTACTGGATTCGACTAACACACGGGTTTTGGCTGAAGTTCCAGCCGTTCCATCTAAAATTCTCACCTTATAGTCTGTCAGATAGAAGCTATCGATCTCAGGATAGAGATTAACTAACGCTTTACGTAGGGCAGCATCTAACGCTGACACTGGGCCATTGCCTTCTGCGGCTTCGAGAATTTCTTGTCCTCGGATTGCTACTTTCACGGTGGCAAGCGATCGCGCTCGTCCGCAGTAGCTGCGAGAGGGAGCGGATTCAGGCATCATGTCGTAATGCACCTGAAAACCTCGCACTTCAAAGGGAGCCATTCTCTCTCCCAAGGCTTCTCGAATTAGTAGTTCAAAGCTCGCTTCTGCGGCTTCAAACTGATAGCCATCTTGCTCAAGATGTTTGAGCGATTCGAGAATTTGACGACAGGTTGGGTCGTGTTTGTCGAGGTTGAAGCCGAGCGATCGGGCTTTTGCCAGAATGTTACTGATTCCTGATTGTTCGGAAATTACAATCCGCCGACTGTTGCCCACTAGCTCAGGCGACATATGTTCATAGGTGATCGGATTGCGCTGCACGGCTGAAACGTGGAGTCCTCCTTTGTGGGCAAATGCAGACAATCCGACGAACGGTGCGTGGTCATCGGGTGCGAGATTAGCAACCTCGCTGACAATGCGGCTGACTTGCGTCAGGGTCGCTAATTTCTCGGACGGTAAGCATTGATAACCGAGTTTCAGTTGCAGATTTGGAATCACAGAGCAAAGATTCGCATTGCCACAGCGCTCCCCGTAGCCGTTGATTGTGCCTTGGATCAGGGTTGCGCCTGCACTAACTGCGGCGATCGTGTTTGCGACTGCAAGATCACAGTCATTGTGGGTATGAATGCCAATGTTTACAGGTGAGATCGCGCTTCTGACTTCACGCACAGTCTGAGCAATTTCGTGCGGTAGGGTGCCGCCGTTGGTGTCACACAGGGTAATCCATTCTGCGCCTGCTGCGATCGCGCTTTGCAAGGTCTTCAGCGCATAGTCTGGATTGTATTTGTAGCCATCAAACCAGTGTTCGGCATCGTAGATAATGCGGCGATCGTGCTGTCGAAGATAAGCGATCGTGTCTTCGATCATCGCCAAATTCTCATCGAGCGTGGTTTGCAGTCCTTCAGTCACGTGCAAATCCCAGGATTTTCCAACGATCGTGATCCACTTGTTTCCGGCAGCGAGAATCGGTTGCAACATCGGATCGGTTGCGGCAGTTTTGCCCGGACAACGAGTGAAGCAAAAGGCAACGATTTCGGCTTGGCTGAGGGGTTGCTCTTTGAGATGCCAGAAGAACTGCACGTCTTTGGGATTTGCTCCGGGCCAACCGCCTTCGATGAACGGAATCCCTAAGCGATCCAATTCACGAGCAATGCGAATCTTATCTTCGACAGAAAACGAAATCCCTTCACGCTGAGCGCCATCTCGTAGCGTTGTATCATAGATCGACAAAAAAATAGGAGCCATGATGCGAGTGACTCTGTGGTAAAGCTTTATTGTAGGAAATGAAGACAGTCTCTTAATTGTGAAAGAGATCAGCGAATAGCGCGATCGCTGTTTGTAAATCGTAATGATAGAGAGTTGAGGAATGCCAAAAATTACAGCTCAGAGAAAAACGATCGAATGTGAATTCGGTGAAAATTTACGTCAAGTTTTGATTAGAAATGGGATTAATTTGCATAACGGTAACGCAACCGTGATTAACTGTCGCGGGATTGGCACTTGTGGCACTTGTGCGATCGAAATTGAGGGAGCCGTCTCACAGATGGAGTGGCGCGAGAATGCAAGACTTTCCCTCCCACCGCACAATCCAGAAAAATCTCGCCGTCTCGCCTGCCAAGTGCGCGTTTTAGGGGATGTTCACGTCACGAAATATGGGGGATTTTGGGGACAGACCGATGCGATCGAGTGGAAACCCGAAGCGTAAAAAGCTACACTTTACGGGAGGTTATTTTCCGGGCACGATCGGGATTTTTAACGTGAGAACTTTATGAGATAGCGATTATGAATCAGAATGGAAGACTCACCGGTGCTGTACTCATCGGGCTTGCTCTGTTGTTGATTGCTAGAGCAGCCGCGACTTTCTCATCTGGCAATCAATCTAATAATCAATTGAATCCAAATTCCAACAATCAACTCAATCAAAATCAGGCTCAGGATCAAGCCTTTGCCCAAACTCCGCCCGATCGTTTGCCGATTAACGATTTCAACGCATCGCGGGTTGGTGTTGCAGAGTTGAATCCAAGCACGGGAACAGGAGATCTGAATACTCCAGGTTCAGGGTCAGATAATGTTGCCGACAATTCTGGTAACGGTACGGGCTCTGGTTTACCTGCGGGAGCTTCAACTCGACCCGTACCTCCGGTAGTTCAAGGCGCTTGGTAACGTCCATGAATTGTCGTGAGATTATAGTGATTGGGGGAGGAATTATCGGAGTTGCGATCGCGATCGAGCTAAAGTCACGCGGCGCGGCAGTTACGGTTTTGTGTCGCGATTTTGCAGAAGCGGCAACTCACGCCGCCGCCGGAATGCTTGCACCCCAAGCTGAAGAAATTCCACCGAGTCCAATGCTGGATCTGTGTTTGGAGAGCCGCGCTCTTTATCCGGATTGGATTCACAAACTAGAATCGCTCACGGGTTTGAATGCGGGCTATTGGGCCTGCGGGATTTTAGCGCCGCGATATGAGTATTCTGAAGCGGGAAATTGGCTCGATCGCAGCACCCTACTCACCCATCAGCCAGATTTAAGTGATGAAGTCCTCGGCGGCTACTGGTTTCCCGAAGATGCTCAAGTGGATAATCGGGCGTTAGCAAAAGTGCTGTGGATGGCGGCACAAGAATTAGGAATTGAAGTCAGAACGGGGATTCACGTTGAGCGGTTTGCGGGGGACTCAAACATTACGCATCTCGAAACCAATCAAGGCAGTTGGAAAGCCGATCGCTACATTCTGGCAACCGGAGCCTGGTCACAGGAGCTATTACCGATTCCGGTGTTTCCCCGAAAAGGACAAATGCTATCGGTGCGGGTTCCCCATCCCGAAAATTTACCGCTCCAAAAAGTTCTATTCGGCGAAGAATCTTACATTGTGCCGCGCCAGGATGGACGAATTGTGATCGGTGCAACCAGCGAGAATGTGGGATTTCAGCCAGGAAATACGGCGATCGGTGTTCACCAATTACTCTCCAATGCCATTCGTCTTTATCCTCCGATTCAGCACTTTACACTAGAAGAAACTTGGTATGGTTTTCGTCCGGCGACACCGGATGAACTGCCAATACTAGGTTCAAGTCCGTATGCAAATTTAACGCTTGCAACCGGACATTATCGCAACGGAATCTTACTGGCTCCGGTGACAGCAAGCGCGATCGCGCAATTCGTTCTTACTGGAAATGATTCTCGGCTCCAACCGTTTCATTGGTCACGATTCAATTAGAAATGCAAAACATACAGGACATTCAAATCGCGATCGACCAAGAGAAAAATCATTAGCGTAGAATTCGCAATTTCTCAAGGTTGGGGAGGTGCGATTTTCGGCATAATGAAAATCCGCAACCAGTACGCGATCGAGGCGACAAGATATGCAAACTTTAGACAAGCCCCTAGAAAAATCCTTAGACGATGATTTGATCATTGCGGGGCGTAAATTCCAATCTCGCCTGATGACGGGCACTGGAAAATATCGCAATTTTGATGAAATGCGTCAGAGTATTGCAGCAAGTAGCTGTGAAATCGTCACGGTTGCAGTCCGACGAGTGCAAACGAATGCACCGGGACATGAAGGACTCGCAGAAGCGATCGACTGGAGCAAAATTTGGATGTTGCCAAATACCGCGGGCTGTCAGACCGCAGAAGACGCAATCCGCGTGGCAAGATTGGGGCGAGAAATGGCGAAGCTTTTGGGACAAGAAGACAATAATTTCGTCAAGCTCGAAGTGATTCCCGACACGAAGTATCTTTTGCCTGATCCGATCGGCACTCTCGAAGCGGCTGAACAGTTGGTAAAAGAAGGCTTTGCGGTTCTCCCTTACATCAATGCTGATCCGCTCTTGGCAAAGCGACTCGAAGAAGCCGGATGTGCAACTGTGATGCCGTTAGGATCGCCGATCGGCTCTGGTCAAGGCATTCGCAACACTGCTAATATTCAAATCATCATCGAGAATGCGAAGATTCCGGTGGTCGTCGATGCCGGAATCGGGACACCAAGCGAAGCGGCGCAAGCGATGGAAATGGGAGCCGATGCGCTATTGATTAATACCGCGATCGCACAAGCCGCAAATCCCGCAGCAATGGCACAGGCGATGAATCTTGCCACGGTTGCCGGACGGTTGGCATATCAAGCGGGCAGAATTCCGGTGAAAGCCTACGCGAGTGCCAGTTCTCCGATGACGGGCAGAATTAACGCTTAATTTCTTTTTGATTTAGATGAACCTGAGTCGAAGACATAGTGCTTTGGCTCAGGTTTTGTGTTTGATGAGCGCGATCGCGTGTCTAAAATAAAGTGAATTTCATCTGTTTCCTGAGCGCAACTCATGGCATCGAAAGCTGAGCTTCAAACTATTCTCAAAGATACGTATGGCATCAACAAAAATATTAGTCAGGGACTAAGCAGGGAAAGCTGTGAGCGGCTTTTATCTATACTAGCTCAAGAAT
The DNA here is from genome assembly GCF_039962495.1 of Leptolyngbya sp. AS-A5. Classification (NCBI taxonomy): domain Bacteria; kingdom Bacillati; phylum Cyanobacteriota; class Cyanophyceae; order Leptolyngbyales; family Leptolyngbyaceae; genus Leptolyngbya; species Leptolyngbya sp. AS-A5. The sequence continues at coordinate 26,080 of NZ_JAMPLL010000001.1, forward strand.
CAAGCGTGACTGAATTAGTACAGTCTTATGGGCAGAAGAATGCAAGTTTGGGTCAGAACAATGCCTATTATTCAAGAATGAAGAATCAGGCAGAACGAAAGCTAGAAACTCTTAAAGCAGAATATCACAAACTAGAAGATTCAATTCAAACATTAGAGGCCTCTAAAACAACGCTTGAGAGTAGAAAATTACAGCTAGAACAAGAACAAGCGAGGCTCAACCTCGAAGTTAAAACCTTATCAACTGAGAATGAAACATTAGCGCTTACAGTTGGCGATTTAACGGGTCGAAATGATGAACTGGCGATCGCGAACGAGCAACTAATGAAAGACAATAAAGACCTGAAAAATACTGTAGATAAGATTCGATTGCGGTTAGCAAGAGATGTGAAAATGCTGCTGAAATATGAAGACAACGAGATCCGAAAAGCGCTGATCCGCCTATTTAGCTGGACGCTAGGATAAGGGGTGAACCGATGAGCAGATCCAGAACGTTTGAGGGCATGGCTTACCGAGAGGTACAGCGATCGAACTCAAACAACCGAGTCAAATTACAGCAGGACGATCGTCAGTGGCTCAAAGCAAACGGCTATAGAAATGTAGGCTGGGAAAACGCGATTCAGCTATATCAAAAGATTCAACTTCTTCTAGAAGTCGAAGATTCAACGCTGGAAGATTTGTTTTTAGAAGCCGATCGCATTGGCAATAAATATCAAACTCCCCAAGAGATCGCAGCATTTAATCAAGAGTTATCCGAAATCGTAAACGAAATTTCAGACGAAATCGATCGGCAATTTCCAGATACAGAAATTGAATCGATCGACTTCTCAAAAAAATCTCGCAGAAAGTCAAATCAAAAAACCTATAGAACCCTCAAATCCTAGTGAGAAATGCTGTGGAAGATCAAAATCTAGAAGCATTATTCAAGCAAGCAGACAAAATTGGTAAAAAGAGGTATCACAAACTCACTGCACAGGATTTTGAAAACTACCGCAAATTCGACTACTGGCGGTACATCAATGGCGACTACGAATGCGGCACAACTTAAGCAAGCCGCGACTGGGTACACGAACACTCGGATCTGTACTGTCCCATTTGCGATCGCAAATTCAATACCAGAGGCGGCAAAACGATCGATCACAAACTGCCACGCGCTCAATATCCCTGGTTATCAATGAATTTCCGTAATTTGTGGGTGATTTGTCAACTGTGCAACCAAGAAAAGAGTGATATGCACTGGTACGAATACGAGCACTATATTTTTGTGCATTACCCACACCTGTACACCAATGTGCAAGCGGCTCGTCCAACCACTCTGCTAAAAACGCTGAAGGAATGAGCCGCTCAAAATATTAAATTTTCATACCTAAGATTGAGAGCAGTTACCCTCAGCTTGTTAAAGTTAACAAAACACTACGGGAAAATTTGCTCATGCGATACGTCAAGGAAGAGGGTGGCTTGCTGAATAATTTTGCGATCGAGCCGAAGATGTACGAGGCAGAACCGCCGACCCAAAATCAAAAGCGCAACTATATCCTTCTGACGATTGGCGGCGCAATTTTGATTGGTGGTTTGATGGCTGTAGCGATCGCCGTTTCCTAAGACAGTCGAAAAAGCTTGCGTTACAGTAATCTGAATGAGCCAGGTCGCTTGATCAAATGAGTTACCTGGTTTTTTCGTGAAGATTTGAGGAATTCTATCTTTGCATCCGCCTCAGTTTTATCCTGAGCATCACCCAAACTCGACGAAGAAATCAGTATCTCGTTTATACTGCGCTTGACAGGCGCTTTTTATAATGCTGATGTCGGCTGTCGATCGTCACTCCGCCCAAGAAATTCCTGTGACTGAGATCATCTCTCCAGGTTCATCAACCCTGAACCAACAGACCTATGTCCGCTTACGGCTGACGTTGAGTCTGAATCTGCGTCGGCAGGTTTTGATTGCTGTTTGTGATGATAGCGCGCTACGGAATCAGTTTGCGGCTCAGCTTGAAGCGGACATTACAACCGACCCGCTCCAGAACGGCAGCACGACCTGCTTTACCAGTTTTGGGCTGAATTTAGACAATCCTGATGTTCTCGAGCAGATTCAGCAGCAGCCTGCAGCCAGAATCGGTACGCTGAGTGTTCAAGTGACGGGCATCGATCGCTTAACCCGTCAATCTGTTTATATTCAGCGCATCTTCTTGAACTCGCTCTCGACGATCGCTCAGCAAATCCCAACGCTAGACTTCAATCTGGTTTTGTGGGTCACGCGCCCTTGGTGTCGAGCCATTCAACAATCTGCACCTGAATTCTGGCAGTGGCACACGGGTTTATTTGAGTTTGAAGGTGATCCATTCGGGCAAAATCTCACGCCGCCAAGCACCAACGGAACATCGAACGGCTACCGCAAATTTAAGCTCGATTCTGATCTGACAGACTTTGTGCTGGCAGCGGTGATGCAGACGATCGATCTCGACGACCAAACGGCACTGGCTCAAGTTCTAGAATCTAATCATCCTGATACAGAACCCCTGCGAATTCTGCACCAGATCGAAGAGTTGCATCAAGCGCGATCGTCTGCGGACGCGATCTCAGCACTGTATCGCCAACTCGGAGACTGGTATCGCGATCGTCTCGATCCGAGTCGTCCTGCGGCTCAGTCTTTAACGATCGTGATTCGCGCTTATGAGCAAGCGTTGAAGCTGGTCGATATGAAATCGGACGAAGTGCCCGACCTGCTCAATGACATTGCCAATTTGTACTGGATCAAAGCGCGAAGCGGCAGTGGTTCAGCGGTTACGAATTTGGAGAAAGCGCTGAAAGCGTATCAGTTTGCCCTCGATCGCACGAATCCGGAGATTCAGCCGCAAACCTACGCAATGATTCAGAATAATCTGGGTTCTGTGTACAGCGATCTAGCGAGTCAGCAATCACCGGAAGAGAATTTGCGAGCCGCAGTCTTGGCGTATCAAGCTTCGATTCAGTATCGATCGTTTGAAACTGACCCCGCTCGCTACGCTGCCACCCAGAATAACTTAGGCACCGCATTTTGGAACTTAGCGCAGCACCAATCCCCGATGCTGAATCTGCAAGCTGCGGTTGATGCCTATAACGAAGCACTCCGCTACTACACATCAGAGCAGGAACCGCTGCATTATGCAATGCTGCAAAACAATCTTGGTACTGCCTATTGGAACCTATCGCGTTGTGAACAAGCCGTACAAGGACTAGCAAAAGCAGAAGAGTTTTTGCAGTTGGCGATCGGTGCCTATCGGGTTGCTTTGATTTATCGCACCCTTGAAGCTGCCCCGCTTGCTTATGCTGCTACGCAAAATAACCTCGGCACGGCTTACTGGCATCTTGCGAGTCAAGAATCGACGCAGAACGAAGAGCGATCAATCTACCTGCTGTGCGCGATCGATGCCTATCAAGAAGCTCTCGGTGCAGTGCAGTATCTTGCTGCTGCCAGTACCGATCACGCACCGCCTTTGAGCTTTGACATTTCTGCCACCCATCACCATATCGGGCTTGCCTATTATCAAACCGCGATCGATACCCAATGTGAATTAGAGCTTGCAGAGCGCACGAAGTTTTTACACCATGCACTCCGGCATCAAGTTTATGCCGCTCAAGGCTGGGGAACTCATCCTGACTTCCAATCGAGTGCGATCGCGCAATTTAGTCAAATCGTTAAAGCTATCTATGAGCGAGAAGGAATTCAGGGACAAACCCAAGCCCTATCGCAACTTCCGCCCGCCTTCTTGCCTCAAGTCATGCGGCAGCTTTAAGCAAAAAAAGATTAAGTTGTACCAAAAGGTAATCTAGATCACGATCTGCGGGTGTTAAAGTACGCGATCGTAAATCAGAATAGTTGCACTTTAAGATTGGTTCCATGCTCAACCCCAGCGAATCTCACGACAACTCGGCAGAAACTCGTGTCCGTATTCTCAGCGAAGCCCTCCCCTACATTCAGCAGTTCACTGGCCGCACGATCGTGGTGAAATACGGCGGTGCAGCAATGAAGGACAGCACCCTCAAAGAAAAAGTGATTCGCGATGTAGTGTTTATGGCATGTGTGGGGCTGCGTCCGATTCTGGTACATGGCGGTGGACCTGAGATCAACTCATGGCTGGATAAATTAGGCATCGAAGCTCAGTTCAAGAATGGCTTGCGTGTCACCGATGCCCCCACAATGGATGTCGTGGAAATGGTGTTAGTCGGTCGCGTTAACAAAGAAATTGTGGCGCTGATCAATCAAGCGGGGGGTTCCGCTGTAGGATTGTGCGGCAAAGATGGCGGACTGTTTGAAGCACGGCCGAGTGACGAAGAAGGGATTGGCTTTGTCGGAGAAGTGACACGGGTGAATCCTCAGATTCTCGAAACGCTAGTGAAAGATGGTCATATTCCCGTCGTTTCGAGTGTGTCAGCCGATGAATTCGGACAAGCATATAACATTAATGCTGATACGGTTGCGGGTGAGATTGCAGCAGCATTGGGAGCTGAGAAATTAATTCTGCTCACCGATACCGCAGGCATTCTGCGCGACTACAAAGATCCGTCTACGCTGATTCCGCGTCTCGACATCCAGAAGGCACGAAAACTAATCGATGAAGGTGTCGTTTCGGGGGGAATGATTCCAAAAGTGAATTGTTGTGTACGATCGCTAGCACAAGGGGTGAAAGCGGCACACATTGTCGATGGACGAATGCCGCATTCGCTATTGCTCGAAATCTTCACCGATGAAGGCACTGGATCGATGATTGTGGGTTCAGAATTCATGATGTAGAGACGCGCACTCTTGAATCGACCGCTTGCCTGTCTGTTGCCATGCCTAATTTTTTTACTCAAATCGGCTATTCTGTTTCCGCTAATTCGCTGCCTTTACAGACAAGACTGCAAGAAAATCGGCTTCCAGTACGCAATGAGGGATGTCGATCGCAGTTTTTGCTGCATTCTGCACCGACTCCGAAAGTGTGTTTATTCTTTCACGGGTTTACAGCGGCTCCTTATCAGTTTCTGCCGATGGGCAGGGCGTTTTATCAGGCAGGCTATAACGTGATCATTCCACGCTTGCCGGGGCATGGTCGGGCAGGCGATTGGAACGGGAAAAATCCGCCCCCGTTGCCAGAAGATGCAGAGGTTTACAAGCAATTTGCGCTCTCGTGGTTTCGTCATGCTCAGAGCTTCGGAAATGAAGTTGTGGTCGGTGGACTTTCGGGCGGCGGAACGTTGGCGGCATGGTTAGCACTGGAAAAAGCCAGCCAAATCGATCGCGCTTTACTCTTCGCGGCGTATCTCAGCAGCAGTAATAAAGTCATCGATTTGTTTGTCAAAGTGCTGAACACTTATTTTGAGTGGCAGACCGATGAACCCGGAGAGCCGATCGGCTACAAAGGCTTCACGTTTCCGGATCTGCGAGTGTTTCTCGACATTGGCAGCGAGGTGTTGAAGCGATCGAGAACTGCCGCTTCTCCGCCGATGTTTGTGATTTCCACCGAAACCGATCGCGCCGTGAGCAATCCGGATCACGAAACCCTGGTTGAAAACCTTTTACCGCGCCAACCGAAGACTTGGTATTACTGCTTCGATCGTGCCCTCAACATTCCACATACGATGATGACCAAAGCTGAGGGCAACCGTTGGGAAAGTTTACTGAACGTGATAGCTAAAGCGTTTGTGCAAAGTGACTTAACTTGGGCAGAGATCGAAGAAATCGCCTACCGCATGACGGAGGGTAAAACTTGTAATCAAGCGGTTGCAGAATTAGGGCTGACCCGTAAAGCATCGCCAGATCTGCCTGCATTGATCACGATGCTTGATAAGCGCGAAATCATGATCAAGCGCAATCCAAGCTGGGATAGTGAGATTAGCTAATCAGGAGAAGAAAGATGTCGATCGCCGCTGCTTCCTCAATTTCGCTCGAAGTGTTCTTAGAGAACCCGATCGACCATGCCGAATGGATCGACGGACAGATATTCGAGAAGAAAGAGATGAACGCAAAGACAGGACGAATTCAAGCTAGGCTCGCTCGGTATTGGGGGAACTATCAGGAATCTAGCCAGCAAGAAGGAGAAGTTTACACGGAAACGCCTTGTCGAACGGTTGGTAGAGTCCGATGCCCGGACGTTGCTTACCTTTCACCTGCGCTCGTGGCTCAACATGGAAATTTCAAGGTTCTGCCTCACAGCTTTCTACTGATCGCTGAAATTATTTCTCCGACTGATGAGGCGGAAGAAGTTTTTACCAAAGTTCGTGAATACTTAGCGTCTCAGTGTCACGAAGTCTGGCTTGTGTTTCCAGAAAGTCAGTATGTTTTAGTGATTACAGCAGACCGTCAAGTTCTAAAAACGTTGGGCGAAACTGTAACCACTCAGAAAGTATTGCAGGGATTTAGCGTTTCTGTGGATGAGTTATTAGCATGATTGAGGCTGCTAGATGAATCAGGATGAAACGATGAGCGATCGAGCTGAAACGATTCGAGAGCTTTGGGCGAACAAAAGAGCCGCAACCTATAAGGCTGAAGAAGCAGGCGTTCAGTCGCTTCAAGCCAGTTCTATGATGCCAATAGATTTAAGCGATGAAACGGTACGATCGTCGCTGCCACGATCGGTTTTAGAAGCCTACGATTACTATTTCGACCAAGTTGAATCAGCAGATTGGGGTTCGGTCTCCGTTTCAAAAGAGAAGATTCAGAATCAAGACATTTTTGCGGTGAATGTGAGTACCGATGGCGACGATGGTTGGGCAGAACTGTTCGATGCTCAAGGGCAGAACTTAGGAGCCGCACGAACCCTATTAGAGCAAGTTGCTTGGGGAGAGCCGCAAGCGATTCGAGCTTCTACGGAGAATGCAGACCTTCCCGCCGAACTGCAACCCGGCCCGGAAACTGGGTCGAACACCTAGACTGATTTTCGATACCCTGAAAAGTAGGCGTATTGATCTTTTCAGCATGACGACAGAACAGCGTGACCTTGCAGTACGAGAATATCAAGCCGGAAAAACGGCGTTTGAGCGGGGCGATTATCGGCAGGCGGTAATGTATTTAGAGCGATCGAATGCTCTAGTCGAACCGGGTTCAAAACTGGGCGGTGAAATGCAAATTTGGCTCGTTACCGCTTACGAAGCGGCAGGTCAAAGAACCGAAGCGCTAACTTTGTGCCGCAAAGCCTGTCAGCATCCGGACTTAAACACGCGCAGGCAGGGAAAACGATTACTATATATTCTCGAAGCGCCGCGACTGAAAACGCGCCCCGAATGGTTAACGCAGATTCCAGATTTGGCGGCGATCGAGGAAAACGAGTCGGATCGAGATTTTGGTCGATCGAAGTTTGCACCAACAGCACCTCGTAAGCGGGTGGAGAAAAAGCCCTCGATCGTGCCGGAAGAGGTGGATCTGAGCCAGGTGAATACCAAAGACAACGGGTTTATTTGGGTAGCGTTGGTGGCGGGGGTTGCGATCGTGGCTGGATTAATTTGGTTTAGTTGATGCAGTTTGATTCGCTGCGTTGTCAATGGCTCAAAGCCCACTAAACTCTTCAAAATAGAGAACTTAGCGGGCTGTCCGAATTAATGAACGAAGCTAACGACTAATTATGATTTCCTAGCAACTTATCGCGCAAATGCTTAATCTTGTCGCGATATTTCGCTGCTTCCTCGAATTCCATCTTCTTCGCGGCATCTTTCATCTGCGCTTCAAGCTGCGTAATCAGCGTGGGAATGTTCTCTAACGGAATCTCATCGGCTTGCTCATAGGCTTGATCAAGCTCTTGCGAATTTAGCCGCCGTGACACTTCGAGAAACGCCAAAATCGCATTGTTCGACTTTTTGACGATCGGCGTTGGCACAATGCCATGTTTCTCGTTGTATTCGATTTGAATTACCCGTCGTCGCTCGGTTTCGCTGATTGCCGCTTCCATACTATCTGTGAGATTATCCGCGTAAAGAATCGCTTTGCCTTCGACGTGCCGCGCTGCTCGTCCGATCGTTTGAATTAGCGATCGCTTCGCTCTCAGGAATCCTTCTTTGTCTGCATCCAGAATCGCCACCAGCGACACTTCCGGTAAGTCCAAACCTTCCCGCAGGAGGTTCACACCGATCAGAACATCGAATGTGCCTTCTCGGAGTTCTTGAAGGATTTCGATTCGCTCGATCGAGTTAATTTCCGAATGCAAATACCGCACCCGAACGCCACGTTCTTGGAAGTATTCGGTCAAGTCTTCCGCCATGCGTTTTGTGAGCGTTGTCACCAGCGTTCGTTCTCGCTTCTCAACCCGTGTCTGAATCTCATGCAGCAAGTCGTCTACTTGTCCCTGAGTCGGACGCACAAACACTTCCGGATCGAGAACGCCTGTCGGTCGAATCACTTGTTCAACCACGCGATCTTCTGAGATTTCTAGCTCCCAATCGCCCGGAGTCGCAGAAATAAACACACATTGGTTGACTCTTTCCCAGAATTCCTCGGCTTTAAGTGGGCGGTTGTCGGCTGCGCTCGGTAAACGGAAACCATGCTCGATTAGCACTTTCTTACGGGCTTGGTCACCGTTGTACATTCCCCGAATTTGCGGAATCGTGACGTGAGATTCGTCGATCGCCAGTAACCAATCTTTTGGAAAGTAATTAATTAAGCATTCCGGTGGATCGCCTGCATTGCGTCCGGCTAAATGTCTCGAATAGTTCTCAACCCCATTACAGAAACCCACTTCTCGCAAGACTTCCAAATCATAGCGAGTCCGTTGCTCTAATCGCTGCGCTTCGAGTAGCTTTCCTTGAGATTCAAGCTCGATCAAGCGCTGTTTTAGCTCTAGCTCGATGTCATCGCAAGCTTGCTGTAATCGATCTTCGGGTGTGACAAAGTGCCGTGCTGGATAGATATTAATCGCTTCCATACTTTGCAGCGTTGCACCCGTCACCGGATCAACATAGCGAATGGCATCAATCTCATCGCCAAAAAACTCGACGCGAATGATTCGATCTTCGTAAGCAGGCCCAATTTCTAACACATCGCCTTTGACCCGAAACTTACCGCGACCGAGATCAAGATCGTTCCGCGAATACTGCACCGAAGCGAGATCGCGTAACACCTGTCGCTGATTAATTTCTTCCCCGACTCGGAGCGGAATCGACGCATTCAGATATTCCGATGCAATCCCCAATCCGTAAATGCAGCTAATTGAAGCGACCACAATCACATCCCGACGCTCGAACAACGATCGCGTCGCCGAGTGCCGCAACATATCAATTTCATCGTTGATCGAAGCCGTCTTCTCGATGTAGGTATCGCTCACTGGAATGTAAGCTTCCGGCTGATAATAGTCGTAATAGCTGATGAAATACTCAACAGCATTGCGGGGGAAAAATTCGCGCAACTCATTACAAAGCTGGGCTGCCAGCGTTTTGTTGTGTGCCAGTAATAGAGTCGGCTTTCCTACTTTTTCGATCACGCGAGCGATCGTATGCGTCTTTCCAGTTCCGGTCGCACCTTGCAGCGTTTGAAATTGATTGCCAGCATTAATACTTTTAACTAGACCTGCGATCGCGCTCGGCTGATCGCCCTTCGGCTCAAACGGGGCTTGAATGTTAAATTCTGCCATTTCTGATTTAGAAAGAGTTACCTCGATTTTAACGTTTTTGCCTTGGGGAGTGGTGTAGCGGGGAATGCGGTCGAGATTCGGATCTCTCCATCTGTGGGCGTAAAGCTGCCTTTTGTGCTTCAACCTTCAGTTAGAGTACAACGACCTGACAAAACGGTTAAATTCGACACAGTTGGTAGCAATACCACGAAATAACTATCTAAAACGCTAGGTGAAAATTATGAGTTTAGAAGATAAAGCTAAAGCTACTGCTAAGAACGTTGAAGGAAAAGCTCAAGAAGCTATGGGCAACGTGACCGGAGATCCGGGTGACAAGATGGAAGGTAAAGCAAAGCAAGCTGAAGCAGGCGTTCGCCACGCGGCTGAAGATGCGAAAGATTCCGTTAAAGATGCGGTTGATCGCGCATAGTTTACCTCTACCCCAATAACCTCCAAGACGCTCGATCGAGCGTCTTTTTTTGCAACAAAAAACTGGGACGAATGATTCATCCCAGTTGATTCAATTTGAAGCGTGTGAAGTTAGAAATTCATTTCGGCAGCTTGAACGCGCTCGACTTGTTTCTTCTTCAGCACCAGCATGATCTGGGTCAGCGTGACGATCGCAAAAAACGCCAACAGTCCCTTCACGCGATCGGGGCTTTGCAGCACGATTTCTTTATCCACTTGACCAAATCCACCCACATTCGGGTTATTGGTCAACGGATCGCCTGCTTTCACCGTGTCACCCTGAGCGACAAGCAAGTCAGGACCTGCGGGAATCTCATCAGTAACAACGGTTCCATTCTCTTCGGTGATCTGGACGTTGTAGCCACCTTCTTCGGTCTTGTCGATCGCGCTAATTTGACCGGAAACCGAAGCGTTATAAACCGCGTTGTTGCTCTTTTGTCCGGTCGGATAGACTTGTCCGCGTCCCCGGTTGCCACCCACCTGAACCGGATATTTTCCGAAGCGCAGGGATTTATCAGCATTCGGATCAGGAGACAGCACCGGAAACTCGATTTCTTGATACTGTTCACCCGGAATCGGGCCGACGACCAACCAGTTCGGATGAGCATCGCTGTACGGCTGGATATAGAGTTCTTCCGCTTTTGCTTTCTGCTCTTCGGTCATGCGGTCTTCGGGAGCTAGCTTAAAGCCGTCCGGCAGCATCAACACTGCACCCACATTCAACGGCCCTTTAGTGCCGTCGCCTTGAACCTGCTGGACGTTGGTGTCGTAAGGAATTTTTACGACCGCTTCAAATACGGTATCGGGCAGCACTGATTGAGGAAGTTCTAATTCCGTCGGTTTTGCGCCTAAGTGACAGTTCGCGCACACAATCCGACCCGTGGCTTCACGCGGATTTTCGTATTGTTGTTGAGCGAAGATCGGATACGCAGAAGCGGCTTGGGGCAGGGCAAAACTTCCGGCGAGTAGGGTTGCGATCGCAGCTAAAGTGACGATCGCTTTTCTTAAAGTATTTCTCATCTGTAGTCCACTCTGTTGTGCAAGGTTCAAATTAAGTCCACCAGGGAGCGTCGCCTGTACGGAAGTCAGTTTCCGTCCAGGGCGTAAACGAAATCTTGTCGTTTTCGACGTTTGCGTGAACCAGTGCCAGAGATAGCGGAGCAGGCCCGCGCACAACTTTTCCGGTGTTGTCGTACTGCGAGCCGTGGCAGGGACACATAAATTTGTTTTCGTTGGCGTTCCAGGGTACAACGCAGCCGAGGTGAGTACAAACGGCGTTGATGCCATAGTTCTCGATCGAGCTGTCGTTCGTCACCACGACATAGGTTGGATCGCCTTTTAGCCCTTGAGCGAGATTGCGATCGCCGGCGGGATGCGATTTCAGGTATTCGCTGACAACGATATCGTTACCGAGCGCGTCTTTTGCCGTGACACCCCCGGATGCGCCGCCCGATGAAGGCGGAATAAAATACTTCACGACTGGATATAAAGCACCGAGCGCCACCAACGCTTCAGAGCCAAACATCAAGGCGTTCATAAATTGGCGACGACCCATGCTTGGGACATCAGAAGATTCAGATAATTGAGCCATGACTTCTTCTCTAGGGATTGCGAATGGGAGATGACAAAAGATTTCGCGCAGAACTGATTGGAAAGCCCTGTGTTTAAATCAATTTACATGGAGAGTGCTACGTTTCGACGCTCCAAGTTGATTCGGGCGAATGTCCGGAGATCCCTTAGAGTCGGCAGTGTGTAGCGTTTCTAAGGTGTATTATACATTTCTTGACATTCACATTAGCGATACGAGACTGTGGGATTAATTAACGAAATGTTACAACCTATGTTTTCGCCATCATGACGGGACAAGAACTTCGGCAAATTCTTTTAGATAAGTGGGGGCGATCGTATGACATTCAGGTCAGGCGGACGCGGGGGAAGTTTTTTGTTCAGGTGATGTGGAAGTATCTGGAGCAGTTGTCGTTTCCATTGTCTGAGGCGGAATATTTAGAGCATTTGGATCAGGTAGCGGAGTATTTGGCGGGTTGGGGCGCGACGGAGCAGTTTCGCGCTTATGTCGAGAAGACTCGCGAACGGCCGCGTCAGGGAAAAGCGGTGAGTGTACCGATCGAGCTTGGCGATCGAGCTTCGGAATGGTTACTGGAAGATTTTTAGGATGTATCAGCACGACAACTTTAGAGTCTTGTCGTTACCCTGGAAGAAAGACAACTCTTCTAGCTATGCCTTGTCAGCTTTGCGATCGTGATGTTCCTATCCTCACCGAACATCATTTAGTACCGAGACAACACACCAAACGCAAAAAACTCGATCCGGGTGAAACGATCGACATTTGCCCCGCTTGCCACCGCCAAATTCATGTGTTGTTCAACAATCGCCGCCTCGCACAAGAATTAAACACGGTTGAGCAATTGAAATCGAATCCCGAAATGGCGAAATTTCTCGCTTGGGTACGCAAACAAAATCCCGATCGTAAAGTGAGCGTAAAACGATGACTCATTTCATGCTGAAAGAAATTCACGAGCAACCCGATGTAATGCGGCAATTGCTCGATCGCTCAATGTCAATTTCGTTTGAGCAGGTCGATCGCATTAATATTCTTGCGTGTGGAACTAGCTTACACGCGGGCTTAATCGGACAATTTCTATTCGAGCAAGTGGCGAAAATTCCAACACAAGTGCGATCGTCGTCTGAAGCGCTGTTTGCTCCACTGATTGAAACACCGGATACCGTTACGATCGCACTCACTCAATCCGGCGAAACCGCAGATACGATCGCAGCATTAGAAACGGTTCAATCTAAACGAATCACAATTACGAATGGAATTGATAGCACGATTACAAAGCAAGTTGATCACACGATCTATACCAGTGCAGGTGAAGAAAAGAGCGTTGCAGCAACCAAAACATTTACAGCACAGTTAACGATTCTATATCAGCTTGCATTTGAAGCCGCGCAACAGAAAGATCAGCTTGAACTGCTTCGGCAAATTCCCCAGCAGATGGAAGTACTTTTGAAACAAAATACGATCGCTCAAATTGCCCAAAGGCTGAAAGACACTCGTAGCTTGATCTTGATTGGAAGCGGGATTAACGCCGCGATCGCGCTCGAAGGCGCATTAAAACTCAAAGAAGCTACCTACACTCATGCAGAAGGATACGCAGCCGGAGAATTTTTGCACGGCCCGATCGCGCTTTTAGATCCGCAAATTCCCACGATCGCGCTGCATCCAGAAACCGCAAGAAAAACCATCGATCGCATTCGTGCGAATCAGAATCCTGTGATTGAAATCCCAACTGCTTCAATTCCCGAACTCTTTACGCCTTTTCTAACCATTGTGCCGTTGCAACTTTTGGCGTATGAGTTAGCAATCCTGCGTGGGATAGATGTTGATCGACCCCGAAACATCACAAAATCGCTCACAACTTAATTTCTCTGGGTCTGATAGCGCGATCGTCGAAATTGCTTTAGGATTTGGAGAAATAAACTCTGATCAAAGCATACGCTTTAATAAAATGACTTCACCTCCAGATCCGCGCCGTCGCCTAACTTCCGATGAACTCATTGCCATGTTTGTTGCTTTCGTCAGCATTGGAAGCATCTTCTTCTGGGCAACTCGACAACCGGGAACAGGCTTTGATATCGGTTCGCTGCTTTCAAATTCTCCACAGCCTGCACCTTCTCCGCTCCTTGCTTCACCCGCACCCGACCCTGATGGCGCGATCGTCACCACGCCCCCCAACCCCCAAGCGCCCCCCGTTCCACAACCTGAAGCCACCAGCGCTCCTCAGCCAAATACCCAAACCTTTGTTCCAATCGCTCCGATCGGCGCTGCTCCGTCTCCGAGTCCTAGCAGCCTGCCGAACCTCGTTCCCTCTCCCACAACACCGCCCGAAGCTGCAAAGCCAGTCACAGGATTTAAGGATGTACCGAGTGATTTTTGGGCAGGTGCTTATATCGGAGAACTCACGCGCCGCAATATTTTGAGTGGATTTCAGGATGGAACATTCAAACCGAATGAGCCGATTAGCCGCGCTCAGTTTGCGGCACTGTTAGGTAAGGCATTTGGTAAGCCGAAAGAGCGGGGAGGTATTGCGTTTCGAGATGTCCCCGCGAATTTTTGGGCGAGATCCGCGATCGATGATGCCATTCAAACAGGCTTTATGAGCGGTTATTCTGAGGGCGTGTTTCGACCGAATCAGCAAATCCCACTCTATCAACTGCAAGTAGCCTTAGCATCTGGTCTGAAGCTGCAACCGCCAACCGCTCCAGCGCAGACCTTAGCGAAGTTCAAGGACGTGAACAAGTTGCCGAAATGGGCACAAGGCAGCGTTGCAGCAGCCGTTGAATCGGGTCTAGTGACCGGATTCCCCAGCGCTCAGCAGTTAACACCGAATCGAGTGGCAACACGGGCAGATGCAGCCGCTTTGCTCTATCAAGCACTGGTCAGAGAAGGAAGAATCACACCGACAAAATAAGCTACACCTCTACATCTCCTCATCTAGAATGGGTAAGCAGATAATTTTGCCCCATATTCGTATTCAGGAGTTGATTCGTGGAGTTCCGTTACACCCCCACAGAGATCGAAGCAAAATGGCAGCAAGCTTGGACAGATGCCGAGTTGTCCCAAACGCCTGAAACGAGCGATAAGCCGAAGTTTTACGCGCTGTCTATGTTTCCGTATCCCTCTGGCAATCTCCACATGGGGCATGTGCGGGTGTATACGATCGTCGATGTGATCGCTCGACTCAAACGAATGCAAGGATATCGCGTCCTGAATCCGATGGGTTGGGATGCGTTCGGGTTGCCTGCGGAAAATGCAGCGATCGAGCGCGGCGTTCATCCCGCGAAGTGGACGTATCAAAATATCGATCAGATGCGCGACCAGTTGAAGCAGTTGGGCATCTCGTTTGATTGGACAAAAGAAGTAGCAACCTGTTCGCCAGACTACTATCGCTGGACACAGTGGATTTTCTTGGAGTTCTTTAAGGCAGGTTTGGCGTATCAGAAAGAAGCCACGGTGAATTGGGATCCGATCGATCAAACTGTATTAGCCAATGAGCAGGTGGATGCCGATGGACGGTCTTGGCGATCAGGGGCGAAAGTCGAACGGAAGTTGCTGCGTCAGTGGTTTTTGAAGATCACAGATTATGCAGAGCAATTGTTAACGGATTTAGACAAGCTGAAGGGATGGCCCGATCGCGTTAAGTTAATGCAGGCAAATTGGATCGGCAAGTCCACAGGCGCACAAGTGACTTTCACCACAGAAGCAGGTGACGAAATTGTTGTGTTTACGACTCGTCCTGATACGCTGTGGGGTGCATCATTCATGGTGTTGTCGCCGGAGCATCCTTTAGTCGAGAAGTTGACGACCCCGGAACAAGCAGAAGCAATTCAGCAGTATCAAGAAGCGGCGGCAGCGAAAAGTGATCTCGATCGTACCGATGAAGGTCAGGAAAAGACGGGCGTTTGGACGGGCAGCTCTGCGATCAATCCCGTGAATGACCAGAAGATTCCGATTTGGATTGCAGATTATGTGCTGATGGACTATGGAACAGGCGCAATTATGGCAGTTCCAGCCCACGATCAGCGAGATTTTGAGTTTGCGAAAAAGTTCGATTTACCGATCAAAGTCGTCGTTCAGCCCCCGGATCAAACTTTAGATGCTGCAACTATGACCGAAGCCTTTCCGGGCGAAGGGGTGATGGTGAATTCCGGTGTGTTGGATGGTGTTCCGGCAGGGAAAGGAAAAGGTCAGAGTGTTGAAGCAGCGATCGCATTCCTTGAATCGAAGCAAAAAGGGAAAGGTACCTCGAACTATCGCCTAAGAGATTGGTTAATTTCACGACAAAGATACTGGGGCGCACCGATTCCGATCATTCACTGTCCGAAGTGTGGTGCAGTTCCGGTTCCCGACTCTGACTTACCTGTTGCACTGCCTGAGAATGTTGAGTTCTCCGGTAAAGGCGGCTCACCGTTAACCCAGTTAGAATCCTGGCTGAATGTTTCTTGTCCGAGTTGTGGAACGCCTGCAAAACGCGAGACCGACACGATGGATACATTTATCGATTCGTCGTGGTATTTCTTGCGCTATCCCGATGCCAACAATGATCAAGCAGTGTTCGATCGCACAATCACAAACGATTGGATGCCTGTGGATCAATACGTGGGCGGAATTGAACACGCGATTTTACATTTACTGTATTCGCGATTTTTTACGAAGGTATTGCGCGATCGGGGTCTGTTGAACTTCGATGAACCCTTCGAGCGTCTACTTACTCAAGGTATGGTTCAGGGCAGAACTTACAAAAATCCAACCAATGGAAAGTATGTGCTTCCTGCTGAGATTAAAGATGCAACCAATCCGATCGATCCAGCAACCGGAGAAAAGCTAGAAGTTGTATTCGAGAAAATGTCGAAATCGAAGTACAACGGTGTAGCTCCGGGTGATGTTGTCGATAAATACGGGGCGGATACGGCGCGGATGTTTATCTTATTCAAAGCACCGCCTGAGAAAGATTTGGAGTGGGAAGATGCCGACGTTGAAGGGCAATTCCGATTCCTCAATCGGGTATGGCGATTGGTGACGGAATCCGGCGTGGGTAGAGCAATTAATCGCGTCTCTACCCACGGCAATTTATCCAAACCTGAGAAAGATTTGCGTCGATCGATTCACACGGCAATCAAAGAAGTCACCGAAGATTTGCAGGGTGACTATCAATTCAACACGGCAGTCTCTGAACTGATGAAATTGAGCAATGCCTTGAGCGATGCTCAAAAAGATTCCCCGGTTTATGCCGAAGGCATTGATACATTGCTGCGATTGTTAGCGCCGTTTGCTCCACACATTGCTGAGGAACTGTGGCACACGATCGGACATTCCGACTCAATCCATACGCAGTCTTTCCCGATCGTTGATCCAAGTGCATTAATCGCCGATGAGAAAACGATCGTGATTCAAATCTTAGGCAAAACACGCGGAACGATCGAGGCAGCAACTGCGATCGCAGACGACAAAGCCGCATTAGAACAATTTGCGCGAGAGTCAGAGATTGCAAAACGCTACATCGAAGGCAAAGAGATTAAGAAGATAATTGTTGTGCCTGGGAAACTCGTCAACTTCGTCGTGGTCTAGCTTGAATGTCGAAAAAGCGAAAATTACTCAAAAAAATTTTGGAGGGTTCAAACAACGTCTCATTTGATGAACTTGTAACACTGGTTGAAGGCTTCGGCTTTACCCTTTCTCGGATTAATGGCAGTCATCATATTTTTCATCACCCTGACATTCCTGATCTTGTGAATCTCCAAAATAGAAAGGGGAAAGCCGTACCTTATCAAATTCGTCAATTTCTTAGCATCGTTGAAGAACACGCCCTTACCCTTGAAAACGACTCTGGTGAAACCGAGCCATGAAAGACTATCACATCAATATCTTCTACAGTGAAGAAGACGAAGGGTATATCGCTGATATTCCTGACTTGAAGTATTGTTCAGCGTTTGGTGAGACGGTTGAAGAAGCTGTTCAAGAAGTCCTGAAAGCAAAAGCAGCTTGGCTAGAAACGGCTCAACGCGAGGGCAAAACAATTCCAACCCCCAAGTATCGACCCGCAATCTATCAGGCTGCTCCTTAGACGAAAGCTTTCTAGAATAGGTGTGTGAGCAATGCCTAAGAAAATTCGAGAGCTAAAAACTTTGCTGTTAAAAGCAGGCTTTACGAGCAAACCCGGAAACAGAATCAGGAGAAACCCTAAAAAGATGAACTATCGCTACAGCATCCTAATTCAATAGTCGGATGAGGATCAATGTTATGTGGTGAGTTTGCCGGAATGGGGAGAGTATTGTCATACCCACGGCGAAACCTACGAGGAAGCCCTTCAGAATACACAGGAAGCATTGGAACTGTTAGTTGAATCAGCATTCCCTTCGGGGGGCGAAGCCAGCGCAGAAGGCGAACCTTTACCGGAACCACAAACCTTTGGAAAAACGCTTCAAACTGTATAGGAACTTAAAAAATGACAGATTTACAGAACTATGATCCTAGTGGCATAGGTGTCATGGGTCGATTGTTTGGCTTGCCGTTTGACTATGACTCGGCAAAATTAATTGTGTTGGGTGTGCCTTGGGAAGTGACGGTTTCTTACAATGCCGGAACTGCGCGAGGTGTAGCAGCAATGCTGAATGCTTCGTCGCAGCTTGATTTGTATGACTTTGACAATCCAGACGGGTGGAAACAAGGAATCTTTATGCCTGAGATTCCACAAACCATTCTTGATCGCTCCGATCGACTCCGATCAGATGCCGCGAAGATTATCGATCGCTTATCTGTTGGAGAACAGCTAGATTCACAACTAGCTCAGTTACTCGAAACAATCAATCAAGCGGGTGAAACGCTGAACCAATGGTTATTTGAACAGAGCGATCGCGCCCTTCAGCAAGGAAAGCGAGTCGCAGTCGTGGGTGGGGATCATAGTGTGCCGCTGGGGTACTTGAGAGCGATCGCCCAACATCACGAGAATTTTGGCATTCTGCACATTGATGCTCATGCGGATTTGCGCCAGGCTTACGAAGGCTTCGAGTATTCGCACGCCTCGATTATGTACAACGTGCTGAAACTGCCACAGATGACCAAGCTTGTGCAAGTTGGAATTCGTGATGTTTGTTTAGACGAAGTAAACCTAATTCGTGACTCTAGCGGTCGAATCTCAACCTACTATGATCCGATGCTGAAACAAAAACAGTATGCGGGTGTGCCTTGGCTTCAAATTTGCCAGCAAATCGTGGCAGAACTGCCGCAAGAAGTTTATATCAGCGTCGATGTTGATGGCTTTGATCCGAAGCTTTGCCCGATGACTGGAACACCTGTGCCCGGTGGATTAGAGCTAGAGCAAGCTTTCTGCTTGTTCCGCGAAGTCGTTAACAGTGGACGTAAGGTGATTGGCTTTGATGTCGTTGAAATTGGGAATGCTGAATGGGATGGAAATGTTGCTGCCAGAACTCTCTACAAACTGTGCAATCTAATGGATTCATCCTTGCAATAGAGGAAAAGATTATCTTTAAGTCTTAGTCTGATTCAGTACAGTGTCATTCCACTTGTATGTCCTGGAAAACGGTCTTTTCGTTTGCGCTGTTCGCCACACTGCTGACCATCGCGCTTGGTTGGCTCATCAGCATACGAGCATTGCCGATCGCTCAAACCATTTACTTTAACGATGCAGAACGTCGTTTTATGGGCGTTTGGATCTGGCTAGCAATCACTCTGGGCATAATTCTTCCCGGCATTGCTTGGATAGCTTGGTTCAAAGATCCCCAAATCCGCAAAATTCTGGGGCTTTATCTGGCTACATTAATCATTCAAATTCTGACCGAGCAAATTTCTAGCAGTTTTGGAGTTCCCAGTTTAGTGATCGCGATCGGAACGGTGTACACCATCTTTCGCATCTGGCAAATCTGGCGATCACAACAACTCATCAGTCAAGTCTCTAGGAATGTTGCAAGCCGCAAAGGGATGACTGTACTGCTGTGGATTTTAGGCTTATTTTGGTGCAGCAATCTGATTATGCTGTCAACGATCGGATGGTCTAGCGTGTTGAGCTAGAGGAAGAAGAAAGCGGCGATCGCCCCAACTTTAGAGCTTAGAGCGATCGCGATTTTCTCAGCATCTACTGCCGTCGAGCGACTGAGCCGCGATAAATGCGATCGGCTTGTTCCGGAGTCAGCCAAGGCATCGACTCAACCGGCACTTCAGCGCGAACAGGTTGGCGGACGGGTTCTGGCGATTTTCCGTTTCCGTTCGAGGGTACAGGCGCATCCGGGACTAACTCACACGCAACAGGCGGAGCGCTCGTTTTTGCGTACTGTTTGGGAACCACTTCGCCGCGCTCCCGGATCGATAGCTGGCTTTGAGGCGGAACATACGCATGAGTGTCTGGATCAAACGCGAGAACTTCCCCGGTTTCAATGTGATAAACCCAAGCAAAAATTTCGAGTTTGCGCTGGTACAAACGCGAGTGCACAACTGGATAGGTTTTGAGATTCTCGATTTGGGTGAGAACGTTTTCGGCGATCGTAATCTCTAACAGTTGTTCGCCGCTGTACTGACTGTAATTCTCCCTCACCAATCGCCGAGTCGCTTCCGAATGCTTCAGCCATTCATACACCAACGGCATTTCTTCTTCAAGCTTGCCAAGCTGTAACAAGCCCTTCATCGCGCCGCAGTGAGAGTGACCACAGACAATAATTTGCTGAATATCCAGGGCATTAATTGCATATTCAACCGCCGCCCCTTCTCCACCGTTCGCCGCGCCATACGGTGGAATAATATTTCCAGCATTGCGAATGACAAATAGATCACCAATATCCGCATGAGTAATCAAATTTGGATCAATGCGGGAGTCAGAGCAGGTAATAAATAGAACACGCGGTTTTTGACCGTGCGACAGTTCTTCTAGCTGATCCAGGTGTTTCGGAACGTAACTCTCTCGAAATTGTCGGTGTCCTTGAATTAACTTTTTCATCGCTCCCTTCCAGTTATGATTGCCATTCGTCAATGGCTTCGTCTTTGGTGTTGGTGTTTCGGCTTGGTGTCTCGCGGGTGAACTTCAGATGAATCGATCGCGTTTGCTCTCCATCTTTTGCCACTGCCAAGATCGGATAATCGATTAAACCATCTTGGAACGACATTTGGAATCGGAAGGTTCCGTCTGGATTGAGCGGAATCGTTTCGCCTGCGATCGTAACGATCGCATCCGGTTCCGTTGCACCATATACAATCAGTTCCGCGTCGGCAACTAGCCAGAATCGACGGGGGCGAATCGGTACGGCACTGCTAGAGAATAATCCGGCTCCAGACATGCCAATCCCAGACATTCCAGAAATCCCGGAAGCAGTGGGGGGCAATAGTCCTGCACCAGACGGAAACGCGATCGAACGATCGACGGGAACTTGCTGCATAGAGCCAAAAATCGACCCTGCAATTCGCTGAAGTTCTGCACCTTGAGATAAATCGAATATCCGATCATACATCGCATTTGGGGCGACCACCAAATCGCGCTCCTCCAGAGGTGAGGGCAGCGTCAAGGGCGTTTGACCCCGCAAGTTGTTGTCCCAAGGAACGGTTGCGAATTGATCGTACTCCCAAGTAGACGGATACACGGGCGGAATTCGGATAGGCAACGATCGCGCCAGCATCAGCCAGCGTCCGTCTCCGGCAACGTAACCAATTTCGACTAGGTAATCGCGATCGCTCACCGGGATGGGGAGATACCAATCGCGGGCGAGTTCATCACATTCAAATTGCTGTAAGTTATGCGGGCTTTGATGGGTTAGATCGAGATCGGTAACATCAGCCAAACGTAAAATGAGCGTTTGTCCACCTTGGCTACGCAGTTCTGATTTGTGTTCGTTGGGAATGTCCCAGTACGCATACGCCCATTGCGGATCACGGGGCATCAGCACGATTCGGCTTTCTCCATAGCCATCGGGTAATTCAGGTAAGCCTTCATCGACTGAGGCTAACGTTTCGCTAGACAAATCCGTTTGTCCAAGATCAAATCGCGCTGCCTCGACATCGGTTTGACCCGCATCGCTCCGGGTTGCCAATCCTGCCGCAAGTCCCATTCCGCCTGCCGCAAGGGTAGTTGCGCCAACCCTCGTAGACGGTTCTTCAGCGATCGTATCGGTCTCATCGGCGATCGTATCCATTGTCTCGAATTCATCGATTTCGAGATCCGTTCCCGCATCGATTTCAGAAAGTTCGGACGGAGGAATTCCCGGTTCAGGAGTCGTTGCTTCCACGATCGCAGCCTCATTCCCTACAGTCGATTCAGTGGCTCCGAGTCCTGAGAGTGCTGCTGCTCCACCGAATGCCGCAAGCCCCGGAATTACACTTTCAGAATCAAGCGTTCCAAGCGGATCGACGATCGTCGCTTCAGGGACAGCCGCATCTAAATCGAGTTGCACATAATCTACATCAGGGGCTGAAATTAGCGGAAGTTCGTCTACCGTGGGTGCGTCATCGAGATCCAGGTTGATCGAAGGCAGGTCGAGCGGTGCATCTTCGACCTCATCGAGCGGTTCGATCGTATCTAGAGACGTGAGGGATTCATCGAATGCGACTGGTGCTAGTTCATCGACGCTACTGGGTGCATCATCAAGGTTCAGTTCGATCGCAGGCTGATCAAGCGGAGCGACTTCGGCTCCTTCGAGCGGCTCGATCGCGTCTAAAGATGTGAGCGGTTCGGGTTCAGGCAGGTTATCTGATTCCTCACGCATCAAGGCGACGGCTCCAAGTCCAGCCATTCCCCCAAGCATTGCTCCCGTTGGCAAGTTAATTTCTGGTGGCGCTTCCGGTGGCTCAATCGTAGCGGAGTGCAAAGTTGGGGTGTCGACCGCTGGCATCTCACGGATTTCAATCAAGGGGCGATCGGGAACCGGAGCCGATTCTGCAATCACGGGTGGCTCGGTCGATTCAGAAGATTCAGCGACGATCGCAGGTGGTTCTGCGGGAATTGCTGAGGCTTCAGGCGGTTCTGTCGGCTCTGCTTGATCGGACACCGAAGCGGCCCCCGCTCCTACCAGTGCCGCTCCCCCAACCGCAGCAGGAGAAACTGTGGGAGGTTGAACTTCTGCGATCGCGGCGCGATCGGAATTAATCACCGAACCCGCACGCGATGCCAGACTGCCATCTGAAGTTGAAGGATTCATTAGAGGCGGCGGGGGCGGTGGAGTGACAGGTCGAGGTGGGGGCGGTAGTTCTGTCGCCGCAGGGGTCGTTGCTTGCACCGCGCTTCGCGTTCGACGACGCAGCAGCCCGCCGATCAAAAGTGCGGCAAGCCCCAACGGCAACAGCCACCAGAGCCAGCCCGGAACACCGCTATCACTATTTTGGGAGTTGGTTGGATTTGTGGCGAGGGGCGCTGCATTCGATGCGCCAGATGTCGATGTGTCAGATGCTGATATACCGGGAGTTGAACTGAGAGCCGTTGCGCCTGATGTGCCAGAAGCGCCCGGTGCTGCCGTAGACGGTGCGCCAACGGGTGAGCCTGCGGGGGCAGGAGACGATCCAGCACTGGCTCCCGCATTTAATGCGCCTGCGGCGGCGCTTCCTGCCGTCAGCACTGCATCTGAGTTGATGGCTAACGAAGCCGGATCGGTTTCAGCAGCACGAGCGGCTTCTACCCCTGAGTTGGAAGTCGTGTAGCCCAAGAACGCGGCTGCACCCGGAGAGGGATTCGCTTTATGAACGTAGTAAAAGGGCTGTGAAAAGGGATAGCGCGGATCAGTAGGCAAGGTGTTGTACATCGGCACAATCCGCAGATTTGCCTGGTTTAAGACTTGATTTGCAGGTGCAAAGCTGAGTCCATCTTTACCAAGCTGCTGAGCCACGGCTTGAGTGCTATCTTCACCCGTCCGGGTTGCGGTAGAGCCAACTTGATAGGGTGTGTCGATGAAGATGGCATAGTTGCGAAAGGCAGTACGGGTATCGCTCAGGTCGGGTCGATCGATAAAGCGAATCCGTCCCGGTGTGCCGCCTAATTCCGACCAGTCCGTAATTTCACCCCGGACAATTTTCACAAACTGCGGTACCGTGATACTGCCTCTAAAGGGGTTGTCTGGACTAATGATCAGCGCAATCTTGCCGCGTCCGACCGCAACGGGAACCAGCCCCTGATCACGCTCTGATTGCGTCAACGATCGCCCGATCGCAGCCAAGTCAACCTTGCCATCGCGGAGGGCTTGCAGTCCCACCGCACTCCCCGAATAGTTGAGATTGATTTTGCTGCCCGAAAATTGACTTTCAAACCGCTGTTTCAGCGCTTGATTAGTTGTCGCCATGCTGCTTGATCCCTCAATCTGCACGGTGGTTCCAGAGGGGACAGAAGACGGAAGGGGAAAGGTCGGCGGTGCGGTCTGAGCCAACGTTGGAGGGGCAATGATCGATTCGAGGGGTTTTGCTGCTGCAACCGTGGTCAGCAGTAGGGCAAAACCGAGCGCAGACGATTTCTGATTTGGCAACATTAATTCAAATGCCTCTTACACCAGTGCAGATTAAAATAGAATTTGCAACGTATTATATAGCGATCGTTCAAAGTCCGCTTCTGTCGATGTATGGGCGCACGTTAGCAAACCATACTGAATGTGATTTGCAGCACTCCTGGTCACGGTAGGACAGATGCAAAAATCGGGAACTTTGTAAAAAATCCTGTTAAAGATTTGGTGATGCGTATTAACGACCGGGATTACCTCGTTTCTAGTCAAGACGATCGCAGCTATCAGCTCTTGCTAGAAGCGATTCCAGATATCATGCTGCGCTTGAATCGAGCAGGAGTTTGTTTAGATTTTCACGTTCCGCAATCGGTGGCGTTTCGGCTATTTAGCGCAGGGGTAGACTGGCGGGGAAAGTTTCTATGGGAAATTTTGCCGCCTCATCTCGCAGCCCAGCGTATGGTTTACGTGGAGCGAGCGATCGTCACGAATGAAGTGCAAGTCTATGAACAAGAACTCGAAGTCGATGGACAGTGGCAGTATGAAGAAGTGCGCGTGACGCGCTGCAATGAGCAGGAAGCTTTAGTGATTGTTCGCGATATTAGCGCTCGTAAGTATGCACAAATCGCACTACAGCGCAGTGAAGCTCGATTTCAAAGACTTGCCGCGAATGTCCCAGGGGTGTTGTATCAGTTTCGACTATCACTGGAGGGTAAAGTCAGTTTTCCCTACATCAGCGCATACTCACAGGAGTTGTTTGAGCTAGAACCGGAGCAAGTTTATCGCAATTCCGATCTGCTCATGAATCAGGTTCATCCTGATGATCAAGTAGAGCTTTGGAGATCGATTTGGCACTCAGCCGCCACACTTCAGCCTTGTACTTGGTTAGGACGGCTTACTACTCCATCTGGTCGGCTAATTTGGATTCAGAAGCAGTCTAGACCAGAGCGACAGGCGGATGGATCAGTGCTATGGGATGGGGTCATTCTGAATATAACCGAAGGCAAGCTCAACGAAGAAGCACTACGTCGATCGGAAGCCCAGCTAAGACAGCAAGCGATCGACCTCGAAAACACACTGCAAGACCTCAAACGCACTCAAACGCAACTCATTCACAGTGAGAAGATGTCTTCACTGGGTCAGCTTGTGGCAGGCATTGCTCACGAAATTAACAATCCTATTAGCTTTATCTATGGCAATCTGTGTCACGCCAATGATTATGTCGCTGATATTTTTGACTTAATTCATCTCTATCAAAAACATCATCCACAGCCGCATCCAGAAGTTGAGGAACAGATTGCAGCGATCGACCTTGAGTTTATTTCCAGTGATTTAGATAAGCTGCTAAGTTCGATGCAGACGGGTGCAGAACGCATTCAAGACATTGTTTTATCATTGCGGACGTTTTCCCGACTTGACGAAGCGGCATTGAAGCGAGTGAATATTCACGATGGCATCGAAAGTACACTGACGATCTTGCAGAGTCGTTTAAATCAGGACTATCAGGGATACAAACTTAAAGTTACAAGAAATTACGCTGAGCTACCCAGAATCGAATGCTTTGCAGGTTCGCTGAACCAGGTGTTTCTGCAAATTATTACGAATGCGATCGATGCGCTAGAAGTGGCAATTCAAAACCCGCAATGGTTAGTGCATCATCCACAGCCGACGATCGAAATTTACACCGAGCAAGTCGATGCTGAGCAAGTCCGGATTCGGATTCTTGATAACGGCATGGGGATTGCCGAATCAGAGCAGGCTCGAATGTTCGACCCATTCTTTACCACTAAGCCGATCGGTCAAGGTACGGGAATGGGGTTAGCCATGAGCTATCAGATTGTGACTCAGCAGCATCATGGCAGTTTGAAATGTCGATCAATTCCATTGCAGGGTGCAGAACTTGTGGTCACGCTGCCAATTCGACAGGTTGAGGTGCAATCTCAATTACGATCGCACCTCTTGTAACGATGCGTAACTATGCCGCGACTCGTGATTCGCTACTAGAAACACGATCGCCTGTGGTGGCATCAAACCAGTGAATATGCTCAACTGGAAACGCCAATCGCACAGTGCTACCATTGCTGAACCCAGAATGCACCGGCAGAATTGCCCGAACCTTCATTGGTTCACCAGACGCACTCTGAAGGTGGCAACTCACCAAGTCGTGCATTCCTAAGTTCTCAGTCAGAAAGACTTCGCCGTTGAGAACGGGTTCGTTCTGACCTTGAGCGAGGTGTACATGCTCCGGACGAATGCCCAGCACCACTTCTCGCGCTGCATATCCACGGGGTGTAGGAATCCGAGTATTGCCAACGAGTGCGCTGCCATTGTCACAAGGAACCCGCAAGAAGTTCATTTGCGGACTACCAATAAAGCCTGCCACAAATTCGTTGGCAGGATGACTGTAGATTACATCAGGTCGATCGAACTGTTGCAGATAGCCATTGTTCAGCACGGCAACTTTAGTCGAAAGCGTCATCGCTTCGGTTTGGTCGTGCGTCACATAAACGATCGGCGCATTTTGCGATCCGAAGAGTTGTTTCAGTTCTGCCCGGACATGTTCCCGCAACAGTGCATCTAAGTTACTGAGAGGTTCATCCAGCAAGAACAAATCAGGACGACGAACTAAGGTTCGCGCCACTGCTACCCGTTGCCGTTGACCTCCAGATAACTGTCCGGGTTTACGATCCATTAATTCATGCAAGCCTAGAAAATCTGCAACTTCCCGAATGCGCTCTTTGACTTCAGCGTGGGGCGTTTTTCGCAGTTTTAACCCGGATGCAATGTTCTCGTAAACCGACATATGTGGATACAGCGCATAGCTTTGAAACACCATTGCAATGTTGCGATCGCCTGGGCTCAAGCGGCTGACATCGTGACCATTGATCATCACTCGTCCGCTGGTGGGCTGTTCGAGTCCTGCAATCAGCCGCAAAATTGTAGATTTCCCGCAGCCTGATGGGCCTAACAGCGTGAGAAATTCACCTTGATTCACTTCTAAACTGATGTTTTTGACCGGAACAACCTTGGGAGTGTAAGCCTTTCTCAAATCAATGAGTTGTAGATTTCTAGTCATGATGTTTGATGTGATAAGAGTTATCCTTTAACGGCTCCAGCAGTCAGACCTTGAACAATGCGACGTTGAAAGAACAGCACCAGTAGCACGAGCGGAATCGTACCAAGAACCGTAGCTGCCGCGATCGGGCCAAACGGAATTTCAAACGGGGAAGCACCGCCGAGTTGAGCACCTGCAACCGGAACGGTTTTCATGTCTTCGCGAGTAATAAACGTCAACGCAAAGATGAATTCGTTCCAGGCAGAAATGAAGGTGAGAATTCCAGTTGTAACCAATGCTGGAATTGTCATTGGTAAGACCACTTCGAGCAACATTCGAGGGGTGCTATAGCCATCAACTCTGGCAGCATCTTCGAGATCTTTCGGCAATTGTTGAAAGAAACTCCGCATCACCAAGATGGTTAACGGTAAGTTAATCGCAGTGTAAGGAATGATCAGCGCGAGATAGTTATTACCGAGGTTGAGATAGCGAACGATTTCTAACAATCCAAAGAACAATAGAATTGGTGGGAACAATGTCACAATCAAAATGGTTGCGAGAATCCAACGTTCTCCCTGGAGCTTCAATCGTGCCAACGCATAAGCCGCAGGCGCACCCACGCCCAATGCCAAAATCGTTGAAGCAAAAGAAACGATCGCGCTATTGAAGATATAGTTCAAAAACGGGCGACGCTGGAACAGTTCGCGATAGTGATCCAGGGTGTAGCGTGTGGGAAAGTAGACGTTCGGAATTGCCGCAATATCAGCGTTGACCTTCACTGAAGTCAACAACTGCCACAAAATTGGGGCGAGGCAGAAGATAACGGTGAACGCGACCGCGATCGGCAAGATAATTTTGCGACCAATCTTCGCTCCACCGCTTGGGGCTCTACGATCAACGGATTCTGGAAATACAGTGGTCATAGTTAGATTTCTCCTGCGGCTTTGGCTCTAGATCGAGTGAGGAAGTACGACGCGATCGCGACGGCTAACACCAACAGTAAGAACGTCACAACCACCAGCGCTGCACCGTAACCGAAATCCAAATACCGCATTACAGTTGAGTAAATGTAAAGCGACACAGTTTCGGTTGCACCTCCCGGGCCACCACCAGTCATCACGCTGATCAAGTCGAAGATGCCAAATGATTGTGCAAGTCGGAATAACAACGCGATTACAACTTGCGGCATCAATAGCGGCAGAGTGATCTGCCGGAAGCTTTGCCAGGGGCTAGCTCCGTCGATCGCTTGCGCTTCGTACAAATCATTTGAAATCGACTGTAATCCAGCTAATAATAAGATGCTGATAAACGGAGTCGTTTTCCACACATCTGCCAGAATCACGGCAATCATGGCTAAGGTTGGATCACCGAGCCAGTTCACACCCGTTTTCACAAGTCCCAAGCGCAGCAGAATATCATTCACAATGCCGTACTGGTCGTTAAAAATCCAAGTCCAGCCCAGTGCAATCAGCGCAGTCGGCAATGCCCAAGGGAGAATCGCGATCGTTCTAACTGTCCCCCGTCCCCGAAACTTCTGGTTCAGCACCAAGGCAATCCCCATCCCCAAAATCAATTCGAGGAATACAGAGGCAAGCGTAAAGACGGTTGAATTCAGCATCGTGCGCCAAAACCGCCCATCTTGCGCCATGCGACCAAAGTTAGAAAGTCCTGCGAACTGTGGATTAAGTTGAGTTCCCAAGTTAATTGCAAACAAACTTTGCCAGAACGCTCTCAAAATTGGGTAAGCAAACACCAGCGCCAGGATGACCAATGCGGGAATTGTGAGGAACCACCCTGCGCGGCGTTCTCGTTCTCGAATGATGTCTTTCATCGGCTAAGCTCCTAACAGCGATCGCGTTTCTCGTGCTGCCGATTGCATCGCTTCTTCGGGTGAAATTTGCCGAGATAGCGCTGCATTCAAGTAGCGTTGCAAAATGTCTGAGGTTTGGGCATATTGCGCGATCGGGGGACGCAATGCCGGGTTTTCCAGAACTTTCAGAATCATTGGAAAGTATTCGTAGCGCTGAAGCAGTTCTCGATCGTTGTACAGTTCACGCCGCGTCGGTAGATAGGCACCTGCAATCGCTAATTGCTTCTGAGCTTCTGGGCTGGTGAAGAATTGCACTGCTTTCCGGGCTTCTTGAGGGTGTCGGGTGGTGCTGGAAATTCCCAGTCCCCAGCCGCCTTGGCACGCTCCACTGCGTGCATCTGGCGCGTGAATCATTGGCTTAATACCAACTTTGCCGCGCACTGGAGAATCTTTGCCGTTCAGCAAATCCCAAGCGTAGGGCCAATTCCGCATAAATAGCGTGTTGCCATTTTGGAATAACCGTCGTGCATCTTCTTCGATGTAAGTGTTGACTCCTGGCGGTGAAACCCCTTGTTGGATTGTGCTGACCAGGAATTTCACCGTGTCGATCGCTTCAGGTCGATCGAGTCCCACTTCATTGGTCTGAGGATTGATCCAAAAACCCCCATTTCCTTGCAGAACTTCGATGAACATCGCCGATAGTCCTTCATACTGCCGACCCTGCCACACATAGCCCCACTGCGCTGCATCTTTCGATTGAACCGCCTTCGAGGCTTGCATCAAATCTTGGAACGTTTCCGGCGGCTTTAATCCGGCTTGCTGGAGTAAGTCCGCTCGGTAGTAAAGCATCCCCACATCCGTCCGGTAGGGCAAGCGATAAAGCTTACCTTTATACCGCCCACCTTCGATGTCCCCCTTAAGGAACTTTCCTAGCTCTGGTTCCGGCAAGATGTCGGACATATCTTGCAGCCATCCTGCTGCGGCGAACTTGGGAACCCAAGTGATATCCATGTTGAGGAGATCATAGGGCGAGTCACCAAGCAAGAATGCAGAGGAATAGAGATCTTCAACTAAGTTAGAAGAGTTCGGGCCTTCAACAATATTGATCTTAATGCCTGGATTTTGCCGCTCAAACTCTGCAATTAGAGGTGGAAACGGCTTCACATCTGGAGCGGGAATCAAGATTGACAATATAACAGGCTGCTGCGCTCTTAGAGGAAGAACAACCAGCAGCGCAGTTAAGGCGAATGCAACAAAGGAGCTAACGATGCGAAATGTGAGCGATCGTCGCCAATATTGCACGAATTTATAGCGATATTCCTGTAGGAGTTGCATAGGCGAATTACCCTGCGATCGCGGTTTGAACTCGCGATCGTATTGCGTTGAGTAGATGGTGAATTGGGCAAAATTTGAACAGAAATCAAACGCTAAAACTAAGCATTTCTGTAGAAGTTCCAGCGTTCTAAATCATATGAATATGGCGATCTCGCCCTCATCTTCTTTAAGATGGATGAGCTTAAAAAGAATGTTAAGTTAGTTGAATAAGCCTATTAGTTTCTGATAATAACGAGAAGCTTCTGTCTTAATAAAAATCAGGCTTTAGCCATGTTGAGGAAGGCTCAAGCAGTCCGAAGCACGCTTTACAGCTCGGTCTAATAATCACTATCAGCGACACAGATTCCCTGGCACTTAATTCCATTTGTCGCCGTGCGTTTACAGTGCGGACAGAGCAGCGTATCGCTTTCGGATACTCGCTCAGTTTCTGCTTCAGTAATGATTTGTGGCTGGTCCTTTTCGGTCTGAAGTTCGCTCGTCATAGAAGCAATTTTGCGATCGATCCAAACATAGCCTAACAAATAGCGCTTTTCAACGCTCAACACTTCAACATCTTCCATTTTGCTATTGAATCTAGAACGATCGCTAAAACACCCGCACATCTAACTCCGGACACCGCGCCTGAGCCAACCGCCGCCTGCCGATACAATCCCGCATTAAACGACTCAAACCCCGCAATCAAAGCAATCCGCTTCATAGTTGATGAGAAAGAGAACTTCCCTTCATTGTACGAATTGTTCCTCAGCCGTATGCTTGCTGTTTGAAATATTGTCTTTACCACGGAAGATACTGAACTTGACCTTCCAGCTCTCCTTCCTGACTGCACTCTACAAGTAGAAGCAAATCTTCAATGACTCGTCCAATGGGCGCGCCCGTGCTAATTTCGCTCACTCCTGACATCGAGTGGCCTTGTCTCACTCGATCATAGGCATAACGAGTAATTGTAGCGACATCATGAGTTAACAGAACATGCCCTTCTTGGGCTGCCCACCCTAAAATGGTTGGATCATCTGCGCCTGACAACCCAACATCTTGGACACGCACGATATCAAGCATCGGGTTACGGCGGAATAGTCCTCGAACGATCGTGTTATCGAAATTCTCATCAACAAGCAGTTTTAACATTCTTGCTGATTTGTTCTACGGGCAAGCAGACGACCGCGCAGTCCTTGTGGATCACATCTAGCCTGATTCATAGCGCGAACCTCTTGCGCTTGCTGCCGTCGCTGCTGCAAGTAAGCTTCTACCTCTGATTGATGCTTGAGATAAAAGGCGATCGTTGCGTAAATATCCGCTAAATTCAGTGACGGATAGCGGTAAGCAATTTCCTCGGCAGTTGCGCCTTGCTGAAAGACAGCAACCACAATGTCTAGGGTAACGCGAGTCTTACCGACGAGAATTACACCATCCTCATTCGCTTCTAGCGGAGCAGGTTCAGCCACGATCGTCAATGTCATAGGCACCTTTAGATTCATTGTTCTGATGGTAGCGAATTTCGGTTTGCCTTAGTGGATATGCTAGACCATGCCCTGTCAATACAATTTTGTATTGAACGACTGACCTACAAGCTTTTCAGCTAATGATGCAATAAAGACCATATGTCGTAAGCTTTCAGACAAATCAAGGCTTTAATGCCAGTCACTATATCAAACTGATCCTGCTCACTGCAGTATCAAGCAAGGTGATGATTGACCAACAAAAAAGGAGGTCTAAAACCTCCCGCTAATGCTCAGAGTTAGCAAACATTCAGAACTCGCTTACGCCAGACCTGTATTCATGCCCTGTTTACCCGTAGCCAGTTCCACCTTCACAATCTTTCCACCCATCTTCTGGATGCGTTGCTGTTCTTTGAACCAGTTCTCGTAAGGCACAAGCTTGGTAAAGAACGTATTTTGCAGTTCGCGCTGTGTGCGAATCCGAGTTTGGCTCGGAACACAAGCGGTAATCTTGAACATTCTCATGGGATCTCTCCTAAAGATGAAGAAAGGCGCAGCAAAAAAAGTGCCTTGCAAGAGTTGAGTTTAGAAAAATCTCAAAAAGAGTCGATCGCCAATTCAGCTAAATGATAGCGGCTTAACAAATTGGAACGATCGTCGGTTTCACAAAACCTCTGTTTAAAAGGTTGGAAGCCAAGAGTCAATATTAAATCGCAAAAGCTTAGACACGCCTCAACAACTTAATACTCACTCCAGACTTCCAAACCAGTCTGAAAGCTAAAGAACGAAGATCACTCCATTCTCAACCTTTCGCGAGTTAGCTCAAACCAGAGCTGATGTAGTCGAAGTAAACGCCCATTTCTTTACCAGCGTCAGAACCAACCAATCCAGCCGTGACTTCTTTCATAGCTTGAATCGATTGAACGGTAGCAGCAATGGGTACACCCAAGCTGTTGTAGGTTTCTTTCAATCCGTTGAGCACGCGCTCATCGAGGATCGAAGGATCTCCAGCCAACATTGCATAGGTTGCATAGCGGAGATAGTAGTCCAAGTCGCGAATGCAAGCAGCATAACGACGAGTGGTGTACATGTTTCCACCGGGACGGGTGATGTCCGAGTACAACAAGGACTTAGCGACAGCTTCTTTGACGATCGCTGCTGCGTTAGCCGAGATGGTGGTTGCTGCACGAACGCGCAGTTCACCCGTTTGGAAGTAGCCTTTGAGCTTTTCGAGGGATGAAGAGTCAAGGTACTTACCTTGAACGTCAGAAGTATTGATTACCGAGGTAATTGCGTCTTGCATGGTTAAAGTTCCGTAAGTCGCGTGGTCTAGTTAAACAAGGAGGAAATCGATCAAGGCAGCAATTACTGCATTGCACCGATTACATAGTCGAAGTAAGCGCCAGCTTCGGAAGCATCATCCGAGGAGAGCAACGAAGCAGCCACGTTCTTCATAGCGCGAATGCCTTCTGCAACCGCAGGAATCGGAGTTCCCAAGGAGTTGTACATTTCTCTCACGCCGACGATACCGATTTCTTCGATCGGGGTTACATCACCTGCAACGATTCCGTAGGTTACGAGACGCAGGTAGTAGTCCAAGTCACGCAGACAGGTAGCGGTCATTTCTTCGCCGTATGCGTTTCCACCAGGAGAAACAACATCAGGACGCTTTTGGAACAGTTGATCACCTGCTTGCTTAACGATGCGCTCACGCGAATCGGTCAAGGTTTGTGCGATCCGCAGGCGGCGCTCACCCGTGGTGACGAAGCCTTTGATCCGATCCAATTCACCGGGGCTGAGGTAACGTGCCTCAGCGTCAGCGTTCACGATTGACTTCGTGACAATACTCATTGATGGATTCCTCCAAGGAAATGTAACCGAGTGTGTTTAAAACGGGAGTTCCCCAAATGGCTTTGCAAGTTTACGCGCTTGGAGCCGTGGCTTTCAGCTTCTCAGGATGTCTGAGGGCTGTCAAGCTTGAGATTCGTCAGAACTGCAATGAAGCAGTTCGGGCAACCTCTGTGACGCAAGCGTTTTGACTTAGCGACCTTCCGAAATTATTGTGCGGCATTGTGTTCACTATCCTGGTGAGTCTGAAACATTTTGTAATATCTTTACTCAGGATAGAGAACACACCTGAGAATCCGTCTTGTAGTAGACCCAGAGAGAGTACAGGCGGTGTAAAATCTGCCTCACGGTTGATTTGGAGCGCCACATGAAGCGGTCTTTTTCATGCAATGCCTCGATCGGCGCTTGGTGTTCACTTGCAGCCCTGGTCGGGATTGGAACGCTGTCCTACTCCACGTTGGCGGGATATCGCGAGGCGAAGCGGTGGGAAAATCACACACAACAGGTTTTGCTGACAACTCAATCTTTACTCTCACAGCTAAAGAATGCTGAGTTAGGGCAACGGGGATATCTGCTCACGCAGGATCGCCAATATTTACAACCGTATGAAGATTCGATTCAAGCTGTCGATCAAACGATGGTTCGGTTGCGAAGTTTGACTAAGGATAATCTCAGCCAGCAGCAACGACTATCACGCATTAATCAATTGCTGCTCGATCGTTTTGCTCTAATCAGGAGAACGATTAAGTTAGCAGATGCAAATCAATTTGATCCGGCGCGATCAATTGTGAAGAGCAATCAAGGTCTATCTTTGATGACTGAGATTCGCGGGTTGATTAGCGAAATGCAGAATGAAGAAAACCAATTGTTAGAAGAGCGAGCGAATGCTGAGCGAAATCGGCTGAATACGATCGTGAGTCTGACGATTCCAAGCTGCTTGGCGATCGCGTTATTTCTTGAAGTTTTGGTCTTGCAGTTGCGGCGAAATTTAATTCAGCGTGAGTTAGCAGAGCAAGCTTTGCGTAAGCAGAATGGCAAGCTGAATTTGCTATACGATACAACGCGAGAGTTATTGTTAGCGGAAGATCCAATCTCGCTACTAGATAACTTATATGAAAGACTTTCAGCGCAGTTAGGCTTAGGGTTTTATATCAATTATTTAGTAACCCCTAGAGGGAATGGCGCTTCTCTAAAACTAGCTTCATCATATGGATTAACGGCTGAACAAAAGATGGATCTTCTAGAGCTAGAGCTCGGCCAGGCTGTATGTGGTCAGGTTGTACAGGATGGAATACAAATTTCTATTAGTGATGTTCAAAGTTCAGTTCTAGAAAAAACTAGTTTGATACGATCGCTGGGTATTACCGCTTACTCTAGTCAACCCTTGATTACTCAAGGAAAAGTGCTAGGGGTGTTGTCGTTTGGTAGTCGATCGCGGACTTCTTTTACACTTGAAGAACAGGAGTTAATGCAGGCAGCAGCAGATCAAGTTGCGATCGCAATCGATCGAGCAAATTTGATGAAATCGCTGCAAGATCGAAGCGAACAGTTAGCCAAGTCAAATCAAATTAAAGATGAGTTTTTAGCAGTTCTGTCTCATGAGTTACGAACACCGTTGAATCCAATCTTGGGCTGGGTACAGTTGCTGCGTCAACGCAAGTTTGATTCGTCAGTTGCCGATCGCGCTTTAGATATTATTGAACGGAATGCAAGGATTCAGATTAACTTGATTGACGATTTATTAGATATATCGCGAATTTTGAAGGGTAAGCTGGTACTAAAAAGTGAGCCTGTAGATTTACGGAATTCAATTCTATCGGCGATCGACACCGTTCAACTTTCCGCAGAAGCGAAAAAAATCTCAATTCAATTTATTAGTCCTGATGTGCCATACAGGGTTTCGGGAGACTCCAATCGACTTCAACAAATTGTCTGGAATCTACTTTCTAATGCCATCAAATTTACAGCAGAAAACGGACGAGTTGAAGTTGCACTATCCCAGAACGAAAGTGCTCAATCACGGACAGCCGAAATTACAGTTCGGGATAATGGGGTAGGCATCGCCCCTGAGTTTCTGCCGTATGTGTTTGATCACTTTAAACAGGCAGATGGAAGCAGTACCCGGCAGTTCGGGGGACTCGGATTGGGACTCGCGATCGCGCGCCACCTCACTGAGTTGCAGGGTGGAACGGTGCGCGTCGAAAGCGAGGGAGAAAGGCAAGGGGCAACTTTTGTAGTCGCATTACCCTTGTTAGAATCTGCCATTTCGAAACAGTTTAGCGGGCTTGAGAAACAGCCAGCCAATAAAGAAGAATGAAGCGGTAAAGAGTTGGGCGATATCTAATGCAGAGAGATAGCCGTCCATTAACGCGGCGATCGAGCGATCGGTAATGCCAAACAGCCAGGAGGAAATGCCGAAGATCCAAATTCCTGATCGCAGCCTTGAAAGGAACGTAGCCAGCTCAGGAGAGGGTTGACGAATCATAATGCGCTCTAAGGGGTGGGAGTGGGTTCATGATGTTGTCTATGTTAAAAAATATTATAAACTCTTGCCATTATTCCCCGGATATACATTACGATTCTCTGACTTTAAGAGAGCGTGAAGTTCAGGATTGAAAACATCGGCAAAATCTTGCTTTAGAGACATCTCTTATGGTTTGGTGAATTGGTATACCTGATTCACGTCAATCTACCTACCGCCAGAATGCCTTACGCGATCGACTTCGGAACCAGTAACACTGTGATCACCCGCTGGAATGCAGCGACCCAACAGCCAGAAACCCTTTCTCTTCCTGGAATTTCGCAGCGCCTTGCCCAAAATCCACCTTTGATCCCAAGTTTGATGTACGTGGAGAATGCAGCGCAGGGAAAAGTTGTGATCGGTCAGCAGGTGCGCGATCGGGCATTAGATATCAGCAGCGATGCGCGATTTTTCCGCAACTTTAAGCGTGGAATTGGGACAGATGTACAGGGATTTTTACCGGAATTAGACGGGAAAACCGTTCGATTTGAGCAGGTTGGCGAGTGGTTTCTAACGCAAATTATCAATCAGCTCAAAACGACTGATCCAGAGATTGCAGAGTCGATCGTGTTTACGGTTCCGGTTGATAGTTTCGAGGCGTATCGATTGTGGTTGGGGCAGATTTGCGAATCGCTGGATATCAATCAGGTGAGAATGATTGATGAACCGACTGCGGCGGCATTGGGATATGGATTAAGCGATCGACAAACGTTATTAGTGGTTGATTTTGGTGGCGGCACACTGGATTTATCGATCGTTCAAATCAACGTGAACGAGATCTCTCAATCGAAACCGTTGGGATTCATTCTGAAATGGGGGCAGAAATCATTTAAGGAACAGTCAGGACAAAAAGCAAGGATTGCTAGAGTGATTGCTAAAGCGGGACAGAATTTAGGCGGCTCAGATTTAGATAATTGGGTCGTGGATCATTTTGTCAAAACTCAGGGACTCACGGCAACACCCTTAATTGCAAGACTTGCAGAACGCCTGAAGATTCAGCTTTCTCTTTCCACTCAAGCGCAAGAAGTGTTCTTCAACGACGAAACGTTTGAAAGCTATGACTTATCGCTCACTCGATCGCAGTTTGAGCAGATTTTGAGCGATCGCGGATTTTTCACTCAGCTTGATGAGTCAATGGAACAAGTGCTGCAACAAGCTCGCCGTCAAGGGTTGGCAACAAGTGATATTGATGCCGTTTTATTAGTGGGTGGAACGGTTCAAATTCCAGCCGTTCACAACTGGGTGCGGCAGTATTTTGACGAAAGCTTGATTCGATGTGAAAAGCCGTTTGAAGCGATCGCTCAAGGCGCACTTCAACTGAGTCAAGGCGTACAGCTTAAAGACTTTCTCTACCACGGTTACGGCATTCGCTATTGGGATCGCAGGCAAAATTGCCACAACTGGCATCCCTTAGTTAAAGCGGGACAGCCTTATCCGATGGAGAAGCCCGTTGAGTTAGTGTTGGGTGCGTCGATCGACGGTCAACCCAGCATCGAACTCGTCATCGGTGAAATGGGCGCAGAAACAGTTCAGACCGAGGTGTATTTTGATGGCGATCGCTTAGTCACTCGAAATCTCACCAGTTCCCAGGCTCCGGTGCAGGCATTAAACGATCGAGAGGGGTCGCGCAGTATTGCAGAGCTTGACCCGCCAGGAGTGCCGGGAAGCGATCGCATTAAAGTGCAATTTCAGGTGGATAGCGATCGCTTCCTCAAAATCACGGTTGAGGATTTGTTAACAGCACGGACGTTAGTCGAGGATCAACCCGTGGTGCAGTTGAGTTAAGAATCGCGCTTTCGTTGGCTCCAAGTTGCGCCGACTGCCGCACCCGCACCCGCTACCATTCCTGCCATCATGCCTTCGCCCGTCTTTCTCACAGGATCTTGGGTCAAGCATTGATTGGTCACGACCTTATCTTGCAAACACTGATTGCTTTCTGCCCAGCTTGCCGAACCGCCTAACACAACGCCAGCCGCACTGCAAACCAATACGACAATCCAAGCCGGGGGATGATTTTTTCTACCCATACTTAACTCTTCGGGCCTAATCTAGTGGAGGAGTACACATTACTTTACTCGTAGATCGGACCCTTGCTCACAAATTTTGTGAAGTTCTGGTGTGAACTTTTAAATAAATTTCATCTGCCGAAAGACAGAAGTACAGAAAGCCTTAATTGATGAGACTTTGCTCAGTTTTGAGGAAATCTGACTAGAATTGAGAGTAGCTTAACATTCAGTCATACATAAGCTCGATCGACCTGGAGGAATGCTCAACATGGACGCGGAAACGATTAAAGAACGGATTAAGCTGATCGAAAGCAAGCGCGAATCTCTATTGAAGCTGATGGAACAGCCGAATCTGGGCGCGTTGCGGATTGACGTGAATCAGGCGCTTGAGGAGATGGATATTCTGATCGAGGAGTTTCAGCAAACCTTCCCGGATGCTTAATCGTCGCTTGATCGCTCTGCTTCGCGCAGTGTTTGGACTTGCCAATACACCAATAGCAACGCGATTAGTAACAGCAATGTTGCCGCCGCCGCCGCATAACCAAAATCAAATTGAGCAAAGGCTTGATCGTAGATGAAGTAAACGAGCAAGTTTGTGGAGTTCATTGGGCCGCCGCCCGTGATTACATAGACTTGCTCGAAGCTTCGTAAGGTAAAAATTGCAGTAGTGACAGTAACGAAGACGATCGTCGGCCTCAATCCCGGCAGCGTCACATATCGAAACTTCTGCCAAGCGTTTGCCCCATCTAGTTCTGCGGCTTCATACCGATTGATTGGAATCGTTTGTAATCCCGCCAGAAACACAAGCATATTAAATCCGATCTGCTTCCAAATGCTAAGCAAGATCAACACAGGCATTGCCCAAACGGTACTCTGAAGCCAAGGAATTGCGGGAATATTAATCGCGTTTAACCACTGATTGATCACGCCATCGCTTTGAAAGAGCCAGCGAAACCCCAATCCAACCGCCACTAACGACGTAATCGACGGAATAAAGTAAGCGGCTCTCAGCAATCCACGAAACAGAATTGATTGATTCAGCAAGACCGCTAAGCTCAAGGGAAGGATCAAACTGGGAATCACGGTTGAGATCGTAAAGTAAGCCGTATTCCCCAATACTTGCCAAAAATCAGGACTCAGCAGCAATCGCCAATAATTCCGTAATCCGACCCAGCGCACCCCTAATCGGGTGAAGCTGCCCATAGTGAAGCTGAGATAGCACAGATACGCGATCGGATACAACACAAACACACCAAGCAGAATCAACGCAGGCGCGAGAAAAACCCAAGCAGCGATCACTTCTCGATCAAGTAAGCGCGAGAATCCGGAATCTGATCGGGGTTTGGTGCGAAGGGAATCAAAGAGCATGAGGGCGATCGTTCAAATTAGGGTTATTTTATCTGTCTGTCTATCAATTAACATGAACAATCAACTTTTAAGAAATTGTTTCTACCAGCGATCGCAGCCCCTACGCTAAACTGAGAAGCTGTTTTCTCATCATCGTTCTCATGGTTGCGCTGATTTCTCCTAAACACGCTGAATTTCCGTCTCATCCGCGCCTCAAGCTTGGCGTGATGGCATCGGGAAGCGGAAGTAACTTTGAAGCGATCGCGCAATCGATTCAAGACGGGCATCTCAATGCAGATATTCAGGTGGTGATTTATAACAATCCGGGTGCAAAAGTCGTCGATCGAGCGAACCGATTTAACGTTCCCGCCGTCTTACTGAATCACCGGGAGTTTGCTAGTCGGGAGGACTTAGATCAAGCGATCGTCAAAACCTTGAAGCAGCATTCAGTGGAGTGGGTGATCATGGCGGGTTGGATGCGGATTGTGACTCCAGTTCTGATTGAGGCATTTCGCGATCGTATTCTCAACATTCATCCAAGTTTGTTGCCGAGCTTTAAGGGCAATCGCGCCGTTGAGCAAGCCTTAGAAGCAGGTGTGAAGATTGCAGGGTGTAGCGTTCATTTAGTCGTTCCAGAAGTCGATAGCGGCGACATTATCATTCAAGCGGCGGTTCCGGTACTTGCAGAAGATACGATCGAAACTTTGCAAGCTCGAATTCATGCAGAAGAACATCGGATCTATCCCGCTGCAATTGCGATCGCTGCGGCAAACTCCTTGTAAATGCTGATTTACATCATCCTTTAGGCTGATGTGTAGTTCGCCCAGAGGCGGCATGATATATACAGATTGAGAAGCTCATCGTCTAACACAAGGGCAGTCCAAACCGGGTAGGGACTGCTTTTTTATTGGCAAAATTTCGGATCTCTTCCCAAACTTCCCCACTTCAGGCACAATCAAGCGATATCGTGATCAAGTGCCGCGCATGGATGCCTTTTTTGCTCAGTTCGTGCAGTTAGTTGTCAATGGAATTTCTGTCGGGAGCATAATCGCGCTCTCAGCAGTGGGATTAACCCTAACTTACGGAATTCTGCGACTCTCAAATTTCGCGCACGGTGATTTCATGACGCTGGGCGCTTATTTTACGCTGCTGTTTAATGCGATCGGTATCAATATTTGGATATCGATGTTTCTCTCTGCGATCGTCACGGTTGGAGTGACTCTACTGAGCGAAAAACTGCTCTGGTCGCCGATGCGAAAAAAACGAGCAACCCCAACCACGCTGATTATTATTTCGATCGGGCTTGCCTTGTTTATTCGCAATGGCATTATCTTGATTTGGGGCGGCGGCAATCAACGGTATAACCTTCCTGTGCTTCGCGCCTTATCTATTTTTGGAATCAATATTCCGTTTAATAAGATACTGGTGATCCTATTAGCAATCGCGGCGATCGCTGGATTACATTACCTGTTGCAAAACACCAAAATTGGTAAAGCAATGCGCGCAGTGGCAGACGATTTAGATCTAGCCCGAACAACAGGAATTAATGTTGATCGCGTCGTGATTTGGACTTGGGTAATCGCCGGAAGTTTGACAGCATTGGGCGGCAGTATGTTGGGATTAGTGGAAGCCGTGCGCCCGAATATGGGCTGGTTCCTAATTCTGCCGCTATTTGCGTCGGTGATTCTAGGGGGAATTGGAAATCCTTACGGCGCGATCGCGGGTGGATTAATTATCGGCATTGCACAAGAGGTCGGAGGCGGATTGACTGATTTGTTAGCACCATTTGCTTCAAATCCGATCGCTGGATTTATTATCGCAACTCGCTTATTTACAGCCCAATACAAACTTGGATTTGCATTGTTAATTATGGTGATTGTGCTGTTAGTGCGTCCGCAGGGATTGTTCAAAGGAACCACCTAAAACATGATCTCGCAAATAATCTTGAACCTCAAAGAAATCACTCCAGGGAATAAAGGCTTTATTGCGTTCTTCTAAATACCGAGTGAGCGGCGGACGCGCAAACACAACTTCGGCAGCTAAAGCGAGATTTAAGTCGGTAATCGAATCCCCGATCGCAATCGATTGATCCGCGTTATATTTCGCCATAATTTGTGCTTTTGCCACGATTTCTGTCTCACTTTCGTAAGCAGAATGAACCTGTAAAAACTGTTCTCTCGTATCGACTTCCATTGCATGAATCGCATAAATTCGATGGCGGAGCGGATTAAGCACAGATTCAACCATTCCCATTAAACCGCCAGAAATCACGACAAAAGGAATCTCCTTGGATTCAAGAAAATCAAGCAGTTCTAATAAACCAGGGCGAATCGGCTGCGATCGCGTGAACTCGATGATGTCTCCATATCGCGCTGCTGGAATCGACTGAATAAACTGTCGGACTCCATCCCGTAAAGTCAGACGTTTCGCATAAATTTCTGGAAGTAAACGCTCTGATAATACAGGTGTAAATTCTCTCAGCATTGCGACAAAGGTTTCTGCCTGGGTAATCGTGCCGTCAAAGTCGCAAAATACAATGCGTTTCATTTTCTTTCCAGATGATTTCTACTTTTATAGTTTGAGCAAGTCAGTATTTTTTATACTTTTTTTGCGCTAGTTTTTGCATTCTGCCTGCAAATCATAAACTAAAGCTAGAGGTTTCTAGATTTGAGCTAATACAAAATTCAAGATGACTGGTAAACCTGTTATGAGAACTCGTTATGAATTTTCAAATAAGATTACCCCAAGAAGCTCTAAGCTATTATGGTCATCGCGCGATCGAAAAGCATTTCCGTAAAGCGATCAAGCACGAAGAGGACGTTTTAGCCGATCGAGACCCAGAAGCACTCCATCAAATGCGAGTGGGGTTAAGACGACTGAGAACTGCAATTCAGGTGTTTGGGTTCGCCGCAGATTTGCCCGAAGCCGCCAGCGAAGCGAGAATTCGCAAATTTGCTCAAGTGTTGGGAGCGGTACGCGATCTAGATGTGCTTCAGCTTGAACTCACTTCGCATACCAGCCTTCCTGCGCGTGAGCAGGACACTTTAAAGGGATCGCTCAAAAAATTGCAGCAGCAGCGATCGCGAGATTTTGATCAACTGCAAAAAACCTTGAAGTCCAAAAAATACGAGGCATTCAAGCAAAGCATGGAGGATTGGTTAGCATGGCCGCAGTTCAGCGCGATCGCCCAGTTGCCCATTCGAGAAGTTTTGCCTGATATTCTCTTGCCCTTGATTAGCGGCATTTTGGTACATCCCGCTTGGCTCATCGGAGTTGAATTCGAGTCCGAGCGAAGAGTTTTCGCACCCATTACACCTGAAGCTATTCGAGAGCAGCTAAAGCAAGACGAGCTCCTGCACGATTTACGTAAGCAGATGAAGCGATTGCGCTATCAAACTGAGCTATTTACCGATTTCTATGGCAAAGAATACGAATCTCAGGTTGATAAATTTAAGCAAATTCAAGAAATTTTAGGACAGATTCAGGATAGCGTGATACTGCAGGCTTTCTTAAACGAACATCTAAGTGATTCGATCGAAAAACTCTGTCCGACTTTCTCAGGACGGCTCGCTCAAAAAAGAACGATCGCTTGGAAAGCATGGCGATCGTTGCAAGAAAAATATTTAGATGTCGATTTTCGGATTCAACTGCGTCAGCTCGTTTTGCAACCCAAA
Organism: Leptolyngbya sp. AS-A5; assembly: GCF_039962495.1. Lineage (NCBI taxonomy): Bacteria > Bacillati > Cyanobacteriota > Cyanophyceae > Leptolyngbyales > Leptolyngbyaceae > Leptolyngbya > Leptolyngbya sp. AS-A5. Next base: position 69,130 of record NZ_JAMPLL010000001.1, read on the forward strand.
TCTTAACCAGCCAAAATCCTAACAAGCAGCGTGGGAATTCTTAGCATATCGTCTCTCACGCTGCTGGTATGCGTACTTTCTTGCGGCTATTCGGTTTAGGTCTAATTATTCTTGGAATCTACTTCTTAGGACAAAAAATTATTTTCACCACTAGCGGTTATGGCTATTGGTTGCAGGGAATCGCAGCAAACGCTTCTATTGCATCCTTAGTTGCCGGAGTCTTGATGCTGATCTTTCTCCCAAGACGCGATCGCAAGCTAGGCTGGATACCGATAACTCTCGGAATCACCTTCGTTTTCTTCAACAGCCGAGCCGTTCTGAATCCCACGAGTCTTTGGCAGTTTTTGGCTTCGTTCGTTTCGATCGCGCTTGGCTATCGAATGCTAATTACAGGACGATCGCCCCTCTAAAATCTAGATCGCAGCAGATCGACGATCTGCTGCACTTTTTTATTCGCCTTCTAATACCGACGGAATCCCCAACACAGGACAGGGGAACGACTTGCCCAGTTGCTTCACCAAGGGATGATCCGGGGCATCACAGCCCAGAATCAGCAGCGATGCGCTTTCCGCCGCCACAACCTCTTTTAGCTCTTTCGCAACCACACCAAACCGCAGATGCGTTTTGAGCGACCCGCGCCACTCTTCCGCCATACATCGAGCATTCCACAGAATACGATCGGCTTGTTCAAACAATTCCGCCGCACCGAACTGCGCTTTTGTCGCGGTTTCTAGCTCCGCGATCGCCGTTCGACTGGTGCGCCATTCGCCTTCGGCTTTTGCTGCGGCTTTACGCTTTGCGCCCGATTCAAATACTGGAATCCGCTTCATCATGCCGTCTTCAACCACGTACACCACTTGAACCGTGACTTGTTTTCCGGTTGCTAAGCGAGTTTGATGAGCGATCCAGAGCGTCAAATCCAATGCGGTCTGGCTCCTAGGTGAATTCGAGTAACCAACGACGAGATTAATTCCCGAATCTGCTGCACCGCTTGGGGCTTTTGCAGGAATTAAAACCATTTTCTGGACAAGATCAGTACGTCCGAGCGTTCCTTGGAGCCGTACCAGCATCGAATGAATGTTCATGAGTGCAACCTCTCTTAACTACAAAAGCGAGAGGTGGGTGAGGGAGTTGTCCCGATCGCAAACGATCGAGTTAGTTTAGGAAACTCAGAGTTAAACACTGAGTCATCCTCCCAATGCCGACGGAGTTAGCTGACGGGCTAAGACTGGAAGGTGTCTTTCTCAGACGGGTGTTTGAGATTCGCCCCAAGAATTGGTTCCTCCGCTTTGAATTTGGTCAGATTACTGTTCTACCAAACTCAGATTAGGCGACCCACAGATTAGCTTCCCTAGATGTTGACGAAATGTAGGCATAACAACCTTGGCTGTTTCACAAATAATTGGGAACCCAAAAGAATCAGGAACACTGGCTCAAGTCGTTGTTAGTTAATTTATTACAGGTGAAAGCGATAGAACTGCTACTTGCAAAACAAAAGTGAGGCATTAACTAATCCAACCCCCGTAGCAAGCCCCCCTTCCAATTATATCAGTCGCTCCTAAAAATCCTGTGCTTCTTTAAAGTCTGTATTCTCATTGACTGAAAAAATCTAATTTCAATTATTAGTTTCTGCTATCGAAACCTCAATCTCCATCCATCTCCAGGATTAAATTGTCGCGATCGCTACACTTTAATAATTGGGTTAACTGTGGAGAAGTTCTATACATTACTAGCGATGGAATAATAAAGCCACTCCCAAAAGAGAAATGAGAACGCCGAAAAACGATCGCAGACTGATCCGATCGCCCATTGCCCGACTAATAGGAAGAACAAACAGGGGACTGGTACTGCTGAGTGCTTGAGCAATCCCCGTGGTGGCAAATTTCAGCGAGGTTTGCTGGAGCCAGATACCGAGATAGGTGCTGATAAAAGCAGTTCCGGCGATTACCACAAGCAAACGACGATCTTTTAGGGGTTTGATCATTGCGCTAATTTGGTGCTGTAGAAGTATCCAGATAAACAGCGCGATCGTGCCCCCGATTAACCGAATTAAGGTACTCCACAAAGAATCAATATCGGTATGAATCAGCGCAGATCTCGATAACACTGCACCCGCCGCTTGCCCGATCGCCGCAAGCAGTCCGTACAAACCTCCTTGTAGGGGGCGAAAGTTCTCATGCCTGTCCGAAACCCGTTCCAAAATCACCCAAACGACCCCAGCGATCGTCAGTCCGATTCCGAGCCAGGCTGAGACAGATAAGCGTTCCTGAAGAAAGATCAAGGCAAGAATCGCAGAGAGTGGCGGGGCGAGGGTTTCAAACAATAAAGTGCGTCGTGCCCCGATACAGTTGAGCGCTTTGAAATAGGTAGTATCTCCGAATCCAATGCCGATTACGCCACTGAGAAACAAGAGAAAAAATGAGGCAGGATCGATCGCCGGAAAGGATTGTCCTGTGAACAAAAAGGTGAGACCGAGCAGCACGATCGCGATCCAGCCTTTTGTAAAATTCAACGCTAAAGGAGTAATCTGCCGTCCGACTCCGGTGTAGACGATCGAGCCGCACGCCCAAATCAATGCAGCAGCGAGCGCGGCAAGTTCACCCCGAAACTGTAGAAAAAAAGACATCAAAGCAAGTCAACCAATTCGAGAGTTTGAGCCGGATCGACCAGAGTATTGGCACAGAGAATCCCAGAAGCCGCCACCGCAGGCACTCCAATTCCCGGCATGGTGCTGTCTCCAACGCGGTAGAGGTTTGCGATCGGCGTGTGGCAACTCGGAAATAATCCCTGTCCTGCTGGAATTCCCGCTCCATAGGTTCCTTGATATCGTCGCAAATATCGCGCATGAGTCAGCGGCGTTCCAACCAGTTCTAGAACAATTCGGTCTTTGAGATCCGGGATGACTCGCTCAACCGCCCGATAAAGTGGCTGCGATCGTGCCCATTTTTTCTGTTCGTATTCGGCATTGCGTGTCCAATCTGCGAAGGGTTCTAAGGTATACGTATGAACCACATGATGACCGGATGGCGCTAGATTTTCATCCCAAACCGAGGGAATGGAAATCATGCAGGTATTCCCAGGAGTCGTGATGTCGCGATCGTCATGCACAACCACATGATGTCCAGTGAGATGCTGTAATCCGTCTGCCCGAATGCCCAGATGCAAGTGCATAAAGCTATCGATCGCAGGCGTAGCCAGCGCATTTTTACGGTAGGAAGTAGGAAGATCTGTCGGCTCTAAAAGCTGAGCATAAGTATCCCAAACACTCGCATTAGAAATGACGATCGCTGCCGATAATGCCTCACCGTTTCGCAGCCGCACTCCCCGAACTTTGCCTGATTCCACCAGAATTTTTTCGACGTGAGTTCCAAGCCGCAATGTCCCGCCCCATTTTTTCAGTCCACGAACCAGTGCATCAACGATCGCTCCACTGCCCCCGATCGGGTAATCAATCACGGAGCTTGTTCGTTCGCCAAACATAAACGCCACTTCAGGCGCGATCGTTCCATGTGCCTTGAGTCCCGACAGCAAAAAACACTCTAAATCGATCAACCGCCGCACCCACGGATCACGAACAGTTTGATCCATCAAATCCCCAACTGAAGCCTGGATCATTGGTAGATTTGGCAACATCTTCAGCAGCGATGGAAGATAGCGACTCAGCAAGATCGGAGCTAATTTCCAATCGCTCCGGAGTGCCAGCGTGGGAATTCCTCGCAACCCTGCGTACAGTTTGAGAAATCGCTTTTCGAGTTCGGTCAGTTCGATCGCACCCTGCGGAGAAATTTGGGACACCGCCGATCGATATTTCTCTAGATTGCCGTAAACCGGGAGTACCGCGTCCGGGAAGTGATAATGCCCGAATGGATCATAAGGAACCGCTTCCACCGATTCCCCTAAGACAGCCAAGACTTGGCGCAAGGGATTCACAGAGTTTGAATCACTTAATCCACAGTAAAACGATGCTCCGGAATCAAAGTGAAACCCCTGCCGCGAAAAGCTATGCACCGCGCCTCCTGGAATGGTATGGCTTTCACACACCAGCACCGACTTGCCATAACGCGCCAAAAGTGCGCCTGCAACCAATCCCCCGATTCCGCTTCCAACTACAATCACATCTTGCATCGTTTCTTGACTCTACCTTAAGAGTTCTGTCATCTCTAACCATTATTGCTAGAGTGAATTGACGCTACAAAAATTTCACTATGACACAAGCAAAATTAGGGGACACCGTCCGCGTTCACTACACAGGCAAACTCGATGATGGCACGGTGTTCGATTCCTCAGCCAACGGCGAACCGTTGGAATTTACGATCGGAGACGGCAACATTATCCCCGGCTTTGAAAAAGCGGTTGTGGGCATGAGCCCGGGAGATGCGAAAACTGAAGTCATTCCCGCTGAGCAAGCGTATGGCGAACATCGCGAAGAAATGGTCGTTGTGGTCGATCGTGCTCAGATGCCGCCGGAAATGCAGCCTGAAATCGGGCAGCAGCTAGAAATTCGGCAACCCTCCGGAGAAACCATCCCAGTCGTGGTGACAGATGTTTCGGAAGCAGATATTACGCTAGATGCAAACCATCCTTTAGCAGGAGAAGATTTAGTTTTTGATATTCAGTTAGTTGAAATAGATTAATAAAACTGATTAATCGAGAAATAATGGGCTTTGTGGCGAAAAATGTTGTTCACAAAGCCTTTTTATTTGTCAAAATTCCGTAATCTGTGTGAATTCAGATGAAGCTCGATCTTGAGCTGGCTTTCTCTATCTAAAAAGAGAAGTCTGTGTTCAGTCCGCTCTGTTGTTAAGCAGTGCTGCTTATCTCTTGAATCTTGAAAGGGATAAATAGCGCGAGTTTAAGCCAATAAGTGATCAAATTCACACAGAGATAAGTTTGACAACTTCTGTAACACGTGGTTTCTATCTATGAAGAAGCTCTTCTGGTCTTTAATCAACTACTATGCGTAAGGGACTGCTGCACAAGCCCGTTGTCTTCTTCGGACCTATCCTCGACAAAATTCTTCTGACTCATTTTGTCGTGATCGGTCTACCGACAGCGCTGTACTACTACATTTTGGAGAATGGATGGGATCTTTCCTTTCTTCACGTTCTGATTCCGATATTGTACCTAGTGACTTCGATCGTGGTAGTCGGGGAAGCGCTGTCCACAGCAATCACGTATCGTCGCGGACATATCGCCAAGGTACCAAAGTTCGGGATTGTGCAGAGGTTCATGCGCTCTCCTCGCACTCAGCCCCTTTACCCGTTGCTCGGAGCTACAGTTGATGTCCCCAAATGCTCGTTAATTGTGGCGGCGTATTTGCCGAACGAACAGCAGATTATTCTAGAAACGCTGGAGTATATCTTAAAGACGACCGAGCGTCCCGAAGCAGGCTTAGAGGTGATTCTGGCATACAATCGACCAGAACGTTTACCGATTGAAGACCGCTTAGAGCAACTGGCTGAGCAGCATCCAGAGCTTCAACTACTTTGTGTCGAAGGCAGTCGATCGAAAGCGCAGAATATTAACGCAGCCTTAGAAATCGTGACCGGAGAAGTGACTGGGATCTTAGATGCAGATCACCACCCAAATCCAGATTGTTTTACTCGCGCTTGGCGCTGGCTCTCGAACTACCGCTATAGCGCTGTGCAGGGGCGCAACGTAATTCGCAATCGGGGTTTTAACTTCATGACACGGATGATTGCGGTCGAGTTTGAGTGTATCTATGGAGTCAGCCATCCGGCAAAATCGCTGCTAGTCGATACGGGTGTGTTTTGTGGCGCAAATGGATACTGGAGAACTTCGGTACTGAAGCACATCGGATTTAGCTCGCGAATGTTGACTGAAGATATCGATGCAAGTTTTAGAACCTTGCTGAGCGGACACAACATCGTGCATGATCCGACGATCGTTGTGACGGAACTCGCGCCTGTAGATGTAAGAGCTTTCTGGTTCCAGCGCAAGCGGTGGGCACAAGGTTGGTTAGAAGTCACTTTGAAATATCAAGCCGTGATTGTACGATCGCTGCGTTTAGACAGTTGGCAGAAAGCCTATTGGACACTACTTCTGGTATATAGTGCAGGCTTTCACTTCATCGCACTGCAAGCGTTTCCAATGGTGTTTAGCTTAACGCTCACAGGCTCACAGGCACCGGATATTGCTCCAGAATATATTTGGGCAATGACCCTATTGACCTTGGCGAGTGGCCCACTACAAACGCTGGCGGCTTGGCTCGTGAGAACTGATGTAATCAAACACTCTGCCAAAGATTTCTGGATTTACTGCTTGTTTATCCCGTTCTACTGTGTGTTTAAAAGCGTAATCGCAATTACGGCAATTTATGATCACATTGTTGGCAATACGGAATGGATTGTGACTCGTCGATCGACCGATGCCCTGCCGGAAGCCAAATAAAAAAGGGAGCCGCGATCGCGGTTCCCTTTAATTCATGACGAGACAGCTAGACTATGCTTGAGCCGCTTGCTTGAGTCACTTCAGTTCCGGCTTCAAGCAGTCCAGCAGCTTCAGCGAGATTGAGCCTCACGATTTTGCGCTACCTTGGGCAAGGTCAAACTGTAGAGTTAACCAAAACTAAGCCAGTACAAATTCAACCAGTGAATTCACACCCAAAGCGTATTCAACTTCATCAATTTGATCGCGATCGCGCCATTCATCAATCACACCTAATAGGCAGCGTACTGCTAAATCTCGTTGAATTAATTCTGTTACAGCTTGCCAGGCATCTGGTGCATTCGAGAAAAAGCCAAGCTGAATCATGCCACCTTCATGCCACCAAATGCTAATCCAACCTGCATCTTGTTCGGTGATTTCGATATGTTGTCCAAGGTAAGTCATCACTACTTTCGCCCCTCGATCCGCGTCTTGATGAATCTTAGGATACGAGCAGTAATGGAGGTTTGACCTCTACTAAAAAGAAGGGATTATCTAGCAGCACTCTCTCTTCCGACAGTAACCGCCAGATAATCCTCAGCACAGATTGAAGCAGTCAATTTCGTAGCAGTCGGGCACTGATACTATGCAGCGCTACGGGTGACGAGTCCCCAAAGAAAGATTGCAATCATGGCTCCGAGGACTGCTACAAGTAAGCCCGGTAAGCTAAATCCGGTCGCAGTGAGGCTGATTGTTCCTTTCGTCAGAAGCGTATACAGGCTTCCGCCTAAGAACGAACCAATGATGCCTAAAATCATGGTGGTGAAAATTCCGCCGCCCTGCCGTCCAGGGTAAAGGAGTTTGGCGATCGCACCTGCAACGATTCCAAGTACAGCCCAAGCAATAATATTCATGCTAGTTTCTCCTAAAGCTTCAAGTTTTTAGTTATGGAGAGTCAATCAATCGATTGAGGTTTTCTATCTAGAGGGGTAGTATATCCCTGTCTTTATCTTCCCTGGGAAGAAAGCATTTTTATTTAATGATCTGATTTCAAAAAAAGACGCGAACATCTTCGGTGGAGCGAAGCTCTCGATCGCGTCTTTCCTGCGTTCATTGCTATCAGACTTCAGCTTATGGAGTCGGAATCGCTTCTCGCGACGGGGAAACAAGCTGCGATCGTAAGTGATTCTCTTGGGCGTTCGCAGGATTCACAGGGGTCATCACCTGTACAGCATTTCGCGCTTCGATCAGCTTAATTGCTCTCGTCACACTTTCCGGCAGAATCACCACTAAACTACCGGGAGTCGCACTATCTAATGCAGCTTGAATTGCAGTGGTTTCATCTAGAATCGTTTCAAAGCGGGCATCGGGTTTAGTTTCCCTCAAACCTTGAGCAATCAGTGCTGCGGTATTGCCGCGATCGCGTCCACGATTGTCGTCGTCTTCTTTGATGATGATACGGTTGAACAAGTCGGCTGAGAGTTTGCCGAGTTGCACAAAATCTTCGTCGCGACGATCGCCAGGTGCGCCAACAACACCGATGCGCTCTCCTTCTTTCCAGTTCTGCACAAATCCACCCAACGCTTGATAGCTATGCGGATTGTGAGCGTAATCGATCAGCACATGGAACTCTCCGAGGCTGAATAGATTCATTCGTCCTGGTGTTTGTTTGGTGGAAGCTTGGAAGGTCATCAGTGCAGCGCGAATGTCCTCGATACGGACACCCTGAGCAAACGCTGCCAAACTTGCAGCGAGAGCATTCGCAATCATAAACGGTGCGCGTCCACCTAATGTTAAGGGCACATTAATCGCTTGCTCGATGCGTAATGTCCAATCGCCTTTGAGAATTGACAGATAGCCATTCTCGTAAACGGCAGCGAGTCCGCCGCGCTGAGTGTGCGATCGAATTAATTCATTCTGCGGATTCATCGAGAAATAAGCGATTTGAGCTGTGACTCGACTCGCCATCGCAGCTACGAGCGGATCATCAGCGTTCAGAACCACATAGCCTTTAGGAAGTGCTGCTTCTGCAACAACGCTTTTCACCCGCGCCATTTCTTCGATCGAGTTGATATCCCCCAGTCCCAGGTGATCCGCCGCAACGTTCAGCACAACACCTACATCACAAGCATTGAAGGCTAAACCCGATCGCAGAATTCCACCCCTGGCACTTTCGAGCACTGCAACTTCAACTGTTGGATCTTGCAAAATCAGTTGGGCGCTTTGAGGTCCCGTATTATCTCCGGGTTCAACCAGGTAGTCGCCAATGTAGGTTCCGTCTGTCGTTGTGTAACCAACCACTTGATTAGTTTGCTTGAAGAGGTGAGCAATTAGCCGAGTGGTTGTGGTTTTTCCATTCGTTCCGGTGATCGCAATAATGGGGACGCGTCCGTTCGTATGTTGAGGGAACAACATATCGATCACAGGTTCGGCAACATTGCGGGGAATGCCTTCGCTCGGTGAAACGTGCATCCGGAATCCAGGAGCCGCATTCACTTCGACAATCACACCATCCATTTCGCGCAGCGGCTTTGAGATATCCTCGGTCACGACATCAATCCCGGCAATGTCTAAGCCGATTATCTTGACGACGCGCTGTGCTAACCAGATATTTTCTGGGTGAATGTCATCGGTACGATCGATCGCCACACCGCCCGTACTCAAGTTCGCTGTTGCTCTGAGATAGCAGATCTCACCTTCGGGTAGAACAGTTTCCAGGGTGTAGCCTTTTTGCTCTAGCAACTCCCAAGAGGTGCGATCGAGTTCAATCTTCGTCAACACATTATCGTGTCCAGTGCCTCGACGCGGATCGCGATTGGTTTCATCAATTAATTCTTGAATCGTCGATCGACCATTGCCAACAACGTGCGCTGGAACCCGTTCAGCCACCGCGACCACTTTTCCATTCACGACTAACACTCGATGATCGCACCCCTGATAAAAGCGCTCTACAATCACCGATTTCGACACTTCTTTTGCCGCATCGTAAGCCGCTTCTGCTTGCTCCCAGTTGGTGATGTTAATCGTAATTCCCCGCCCATGATTGCCATTCAACGGTTTAATCACGATTGGATATCCACCCACATCCTTGATCGCATCTTCTAGTTCATCGAGATAGTTCACGACTGTTCCACGCGGGACAGGCACCCCCGCCGATCGCAGCATTTGTTTCGTGCCTTCTTTATCCGACGCAAGTTCGACTCCTAAAATTCCCGTCTGATTGCTCAGCGTTGCTTGGATGCGTTTCTGATGTACCCCGAAGCCGAGTTGAATCATTGATCGCGCTCCTAGCTCCATCCAGGGAATATTGCGCGATTCGGCTTCTTTGACCAGCGTTTCCGTGCTGGGTCCTAATGCACATTCGGCAGCAACATTGCGTAAATCCTGGAGATCTTGTTCAAGCTCGTCTTTGGGATAGCGACCCGTTTCGACCAGCGTTTGGCAAATCCGAACCGCCGCTCTCGCGGCATAGCGCCCAGCACGTTCGTGGATGTATTCGATCGCAACTTGATACACCCCAGGTTCAGCGGTTTCACGAGTCCGCCCAAATCCCACAGGCATTCCTGTCAACTCTTGAAGTTCAAGCGCAACGTGCTCGATGATGTGTCCCATCATGGTGCCTTCTCGAACCCGCGCCAGAAATCCACCCCGGCAACCCGGAGAGCAATAGTGTTCCACCAAAGACGGAAGCAGCTCGACCAATCCTTCATAAAATCCGGGAATTAGATGAGAAGGCGTTTCGGCGAGGTCTTCCAAATCTAGACGCATTAGAATGACCTTGTGGCGGCGAATGCTCCAGTAGTTAGGACCACGCAACGTCTGAACTTTCAATATCTTCATATCGCTTCAATTCTGGGATACAAGCTGGGAGTAGATGAGAGTCTTGAAATTAAAAGGAAATCAACCGTGAACACAAGTTTCAAGTTTCCGGCGTAAGCTGAATCAGTAGTTTGTAAAGAACTGGCTTCCTCGATCGTCGGAACTGAGAGCGGAGTTTCGTAACACAACGTAACTGTTCTACTGGGCACGATAGCAGAATTGTCGATCGATCAAGGTTAAATCAATCTGCGGCTGCGTGATCCCAAGATGACTGTTGGCGGTAGTTTCGGATCAGCATCGTGCGCTGGCGCAAGTCAAATCGACAACCCGCGCTCAAAACGTGCAGCCGTAAATTTCCCATACAGAGCGGGTCGGTTTTTCCAATGTCCGCTTGATTGGTGTAGGTCATTTCGCCAGGATCGATAATCGTCACGGCACCTTTACCAAGTACCTGAAGAATGCCATCGCCTTCAAACAGGGCACAGGTGTCTTCATCAATTCCAATGCCCAGCAGCGTCGGATGCGCCACGATCGCGCTCATCAGCCGTGCCATGCGATTGCGATTATGAAAATGCTGATCAACTAGAACTTCTGGGATAATGCCCAATCCCAGCGTCATATCGACCAGAGAATGATTCGGAGATTCACCACTACCGCCGCCCGCAATCATGTGATCACCCATGACGGCGGCACCCGCGCTGGTTCCGGCAAGCGTAATTTGTCCCGCCTGCGCCCGCGATCGCACAATGTCCATCACAGGGGTATCGGCAAGCAATCCACAAAGCCGAAGCTGGTCGCCTCCGGTTAGAAACACTCCAGTACATTCGCTCACGTACTCTTGCAGTTCCGGCAAATCACCCTGAGCGCGATCGTCAATATTCAGCACCTTCGCTTCTTGTGCCCCCATGCCGATGAAAATAGTGTGGTAGCGATCGCCAATGACGAGGGGTTCACGCGAGGCAGACGGAATAATGGCGATGCGGGCATCACTCCCTCCTGAGCGCCAAAAGAAGTCACGGAGAATATCTCGACCGTGGAGTTTATCTTCTGCACCGCCGATCACCATAATGGCGGTATTGAGGGACTGAGGCATCTGCGGTTTAATCGATTGCAAGACTGACTCTAGCATGAAGGATAAGGAATATAGGGATGAACGATGAATGAGTGGCGAGAATTCGGTTTAGGATCAAACGGGTAGGATTGGCATGAGGGATTGAAGGTTGGCGATCCAATTTCGTATGACTTTCAATCATGCCAAATTATCAATTCCTTGTAACGCAATTTCGCTCTTTAAAATATGCGCTTCGATATTGTGACGTTATTTCCCGATTTCTTTGAGTCGCCGCTCAGTTCTGGGTTGCTGGGGAAAGCGTTGGCTAAAAATATTGCTGAAGTTCATTTGATCAATCCGCGTGATTTTGCGATCGATAAGCATCGGCGGGTTGACGATGAGCCTTATGGCGGTGGAGTGGGGATGCTAATTAAGCCGGAGCCAATTTTCGCGGCGGTGGAATCCCTCCCAATTTTACCGAGGCGCGAGGTGATATTTGTGACACCTCAAGGGGAGCCAATGCAGCAATCCATGCTGAAAGAATTTGCCACAAACTTGGAGCAAATTGTCATCATTTGCGGACATTATGAAGGAGTAGACGAGCGAGTGATGAGTTTAGTCACTCGTGAGGTGTCGCTCGGAGATTTTGTGTTGACTTGTGGAGAAATTCCAGCGTTGGCATTACTAAATGGCACAATTCGACTATTACCAGGTGCGATCGGTAAAGAAGATTCACTCAAATATGAAAGTTTTGAAGCCGGATTGCTCGATTATCCGCAATATACTCGTCCGCCTGTGTTTAGAGGATTAGAGGTGCCTGCTGTTCTGCGATCGGGCAATCATGCTGCCATCGATCGCTGGCGCACCGAACAACAAATCGAACGCACTCGGAATCGCCGTCCAGATTTATATGCTGATTGGCTGAAAGAATCTGAGCAAATCAAAAAAAAGGTCAATCTCGAATAATGTTTATCCAACCATTCCGCCTGCTGTGTGCCACGATCGCGAGTTCTGTCGTTCTGAACTCAGTTCAAATCCCGTTGCTGTTGCGCTCTGAACTGTTGATTGATTCTGCTGCCTATGCAGCACGCAGTGGTGGGCGGAGTGGAGGTGGCTCGTTTAGCCGTCCTTCGGGAAGTTCTAGTAACCGTTCTTCGGGAAGTTCTAATCGCAGTAGTGGCTCTGATTCCGGTGGATCTGTGGCTCCTCGATCGGGTGGGTACTATGGTGGCGGGTATTATGGCGGAGGTTACGGTGGTAGCCACTCCAGCGGCAGTGCTGTTCTGTGGCTGATTGTGGGATTGATGCTCATCGGAGGAACAGCGCTAGCCATTTGGGTTTGGTTTATTCTCAAGGCAGGCAAGCAGGGAGGCGGCGAGCTTGAAAACGATGTCGTGACGGTGACAGAGGTTCAAGTTGGCTTACTTGCAGAAGGTCGCGCGATTCAATCGCAGTTAGCGGAGATTGTTCAACAAGCCGATACGGAGACGATCGAGGGACTTCACGCCGAATTACAAGAAGCGGTGTTGGCGCTATTGAGAATGCCGGAAAACTGGAGCCATGTCCGTGCAAGTTCGCAGACGGTGAAGACCCGCGAAGAAGCGGAGAAATTGTTTAATCAACAATCGATCGTAGAACGCAGCAAGTACACTACAGAAACGCTGACTAATGCGAGCGGTAAACTGGTGCAAAAAGACTTTGAGCTTGATCCAGATAAAGATCCTGCTTCTTACATTGTGGTGACGTTATTGGTCGGAACCGCAGACGATAAGCCTTTGTTTTCTGAACTCCGAACTACTGAAGCACTCACAGAAGTTCTGACTCAGCTTTCAAGCCTTAACATGGATTATCTGCTCAGGTTTGAACTGCAATGGACACCGCAGGTTGAAGGCGATAGTCTCACTTACGACGAGATGCTGATGGAATACCCCGAAATGCTGCAAATTTAGAGCAATGAAGCAATCCATAAACGTTTGGGACTCTAAGCCTTGGTGGTGTCAGCCTTGGTCAATCTTGTTAACTGGGGTGGGATTGATTAGCGGCAGTTGGTTGCTGTTGCGATCGATTTGGGTAACAGCTTTAGTTGCAATTCCAGTCCTAACCTGGATGGTTTTCTTTCTCTTGATTTATCCGAAAGCCGTGGCAAAAAGTCTGGAGCAGGAAACTACAACCGATTAAATTCCGATAGTAGCCAGGCACCAACCTGGCTTTGATTTTGCTGACGACTGCGTTGGAGTGCTTCTTGAAGCAGTGCGATCGGTAAGTTCGAGAGGACAGTGGATTCTGTGGTGCGGCGACTGCCTTGATTTTCGATTGCAAATGCCAGAACGCGAACGTTTCTGACATCAAAAATCCAATACTCTTTTACCTGCAAATCCTCGTATAAGAGCCGCTTTTCACCCTGATCATCCGATAAGGAAGTGTTGGCAATTTCGATGACTAAATCTGGCGGAGGAAAGCGATCGAGATCGATGATTGTTGTTCCCCAGGGCACAATTTCTGCGTTTTCATTCAGGTAGTACGCTAAATCTGGCTGTGCTTCTCGAACACCTGCTTTGCGAAATGTACAGTTATTGAGTCCTTTCGCGGGAATTTCCTTCAACGTACAAAACAATGTTACTGCAAAGTTTGCGATCGTGTTGTCCGCCGCATGATCGTGTCCAAGTGGGGGCATTTCAATCCTAAACCTGTGATCGTGATAATAACTTTTCGCCTTCTCAAAAGCTGGTTGCTCGATCGTTTCTAAATATTCCTGCCAGCTTGCAGCAACCCAAGTCTCTGTTGGAATTTGAATGATGTTCATGATCAATCCAGGAGAACATAAGCATATGTTAGCGTTGATGAACCTGATTCAATGAGAAGAGGTGCAATGCCAAACTATCCCGGAATTTCGAGTGAAGCCTTTCGTCATCCGCTCGATCGACAAGCAGAACAAGCACTGCGGAGCGTACCCGGATTTGATCTGGTGGCTCGAAAGTTTGTGGAGTTTGTCTACGAACGTCCTCGCTACATCTACTTGATGGGTAACTCAGTTCAGGTGGGAGTTCGACAGTTCTCAACGGTTTATCAAATCTTTCGCGAATGCTTGCAGAGCTTAGATATTACACCTGAACCTGCCTTGTTTGTGTCACAAGCGCCATCAGTCAATGCATTTGCACTTGGACAAGAAAAACCTTGCGTCGTGTTGAATAGCGCATTGTTAGATTTGCTCTCTGAAACCGAGCTACGATCGGTAATCGCTCATGAACTCGGACATCTTAAATGTGGACATACGACGCTGACACAGATGGCAATGTGGATGAATTTTGCGATCGCAGGCTTAGCAGATCTCACCTTTGGTCTGAGTAACTTCATCAGTACGGGCTTAATGTTGGCGTTTTATGAATGGTTGAGAAAAGCAGAACTCTCCGCCGATCGCGCTTCACTCTTAGTAATGGATGAACTCAATCCAACCCTCAACGGCATGATGCGACTCGCCGGAGGTTCACTAAAATATGCTCACGAAATGAGCTTGGAGGAACTGATCAAGCAAAGCGATCGCTATCAAGCATTGGATGATGATCAATTAAATCAGCTCTACAAATTCTCGCTCTATAACGATGTATCAAATGGTGTATTTCTATCGCATCCATTTACGATCGAACGCATTCGATATTTGCAGGAGTGGGCAGCTTCTCCTGAATTCCAAAACATCCGCCAGGGGAACTATGTACGAGTCGGAGCAGAAGGAGTCGTAAACGTTGAGCCGCACAACGAGGAAGCCGATCAGCTAAAGCGACAGATCGAAGAATTGCAGCGAGAAATCGATCGCATTCGACGATCGCAATAACTCAGCACTGGTAAAATCACTGCTTACAACCGTCAGTCTAATAAGTTACATACGATCGAGTGAATGTCTGCTACCATACAGCATTGGCTTATTTCTACGGTGTGAGAAAAAATGTTGAATCCTGCTCGCAACTGGAAGCTGTGGTTAGCAGCTCCAGCAGTTTTGTTTTGGGTGCAGTCGGCGCAAGCGTCCGCAAAACTGCAAGCTCCGGTCTTAGAAGCAACCCCGGCACAGGCGACTCCCGTCGAACCTGTTGCAGCCCACAAGCTCAAGTCTGACGCGAAAGACGTAACGCCTAACTTCGACTCAGTGAATAGCGTTGCTGCACTAGAAGCAGATGCACCTGCAGCCGGAATGGAGCAAGTGACCTCGGTTTCTCAATTCACCGATGTTCGACCGACAGATTGGGCATTTCAAGCCTTGCAGTCTTTAGTCGAGCGTTATGGCTGTATCGCTGGATATCCCGATCGTACCTTCCGAGGCAATCGGGCAACCACACGCTATGAATTTGCCGCAGGTTTGAATGCCTGCCTCAATCGCATCAACGAACTGATCGCCGCTTCTACGGCGGATTTGGTTAAAAAAGAAGACCTTGCGACTCTGCAAAAACTGCAAGAGCAGTTTGCCGCAGAATTAGCAACGATTCGGGGTCGTGTGGATGCGCTCGAAGCTCGCACCACAACGCTAGAAAAACAGCAATTCTCAACCACAACGAAGCTCTCTGGTGGTCTATGGATTAACCCGACCATTGCGCGGAGTACCGGAGATGTGCGATTTGAGGGGGTTCCCGGTTCAGCAGCAGATACACGATTTGCAGGAGCAAGAACGGCAGGTGGCGCACCGATTTCGGCGATCGCGCCCGATCCAGAGCCAACGCTCAGCTTCCTCACTTGGCTCACGCTCAACACCTCATTCACCGGAAGAGATAGCCTGGTGACCCAGCTAGCAGCAGGCAATGGCATCTCTCCGTACAATCAGTACGCCTCGGCTGGATTCTTTAATGCGACGGGTGTTCCGTTCTTTGACCAAACCGCTGGAACGGTCAACGGACGCAGCGATATTGTGATTCGGGACTTTTTCTACACCTTCCCCGTTAACGAGGGGATCAAAGTTACGGTTGGGCCTCGGATTAACTGGTATCGCCATTTCGACGGCAACCGCTTCCTCAACGTCTTTGCATCAGGTGCGAGCTTCGACACCTCAAACAGCACTCAGACCAACACCATCGATCGTGGCTCTGGACTGGTCGTAGAAGCACAACTCAGCCGTCAGTTCCGCTTGGCGTTGGGCTACTTAGGCGAGAACACCGAGTTTCTACCGTCTCAATTCGGCTTCAACACCTCAAGCAATCCGGCGTTTGGACTGTTCGGCGGTACTAACACGGCTTCAGCAGAACTGACCTTCTCACCCAGCGATACGTTTAATCTGCGCTTGCAGTATAACTACTCGCGGATTCAGGCATACGGTGGACAAGTCGGAGGCGCGATCGGTGAACCGATTCCTTATGGATATTTGGATGCAGGCCCAGGTTTCTCGGTGCTGCAACCCGATGGCAGCGTCACGGGCGGCGGACTGAAATATGCTTACGCCAGTATGTTTGGTGTGAACTTCGATTGGCTGGTTACTCCTGGAATTGGTTTGTTTGGTCGCTATAGTTTTGCCAATACGCGACTCAATCCGGTAAATGGTTTAGTGCGGACACAATCCTTTCAAGTCGGTGCTGCCTTCCCAGATTTAGGCAAGAAGGGCGCACAAGCGACAGTCGCATTCTTGATGCCGATGGATATTACACGGGGTCGTCAATTCTTCGCTTCTGGCGCTGGGGATGGTGGAACGCAGTATCAGCTTGAGGCTTCGTACTTCTATCCGCTCAGCAACAACATTGCGATCGTGCCAACGTTCTACGCGATTTTCAATGCCAACAACTTCAACAGCAACCCAACCGTCTATGTCGGTAACATTCGCACCCAGTTTAGTTTTTAGATTGGGTTGACGATTGTAATTCAATCGTTAATAAACGCGAAAACCTGTAGAGACGCGATCGATCGCGTCTCTACGGGTTTGTGGGATAAACGCAAAACTAAGATTGCGGCACCCAAACCGAAACCGATCCACCGTTACACCCGAACTCACCCCAGCCTTCTGCATTGGTCGTCACAGGTTCTTGAACGTGTTCGGTGATATCGATATAGGTACGATCGGGCTGTCCCACCTCCATCCACTTACTGCCGCCGTCTCCATTGCTCATCACCACTGCCATTCCGCCCGGATGCGCTTCATTTCCTAAGCGCGTCCAGCCGACCAAATTAGAATGATCAAAGTAGTTGTATTGATCGCCGTAAGCGTACTCGCGCCGCGCATACAGAAACTTATCGATCAGCCAGCGATGACAATCTAGCCACACTTCATGCTCGTTGCCATCGTTGCCATTATCGCGATAGTGCGCTCCATAATAATCAGGGTAAAACAGACAAGGATAGCCTTCGCAGCGCAGCAGAATCAGCGCATAAGCTAACGGCTTAAACCAAGGTTCGACGGGAGACTCTAGCGCCTGTAGCGGCTGAGAATCGTGGTTCTCGACCATCGTCACTGCCAAAGCAGGCTGCTGCTGTACCAAGGTGTTATCAAAGATCTGGCGCATATCATAACTATCGCCCGATTGGCTTGCCAAATGGAAGTTAAAGTGCAACGGCGCATCAAACAGTGCAACAGTTCCCTGAGTCGCTTCAATGAAGTAGTGCAGCGCTTCCACTTCATACGACCAGTATTCACCCACCGCGAACAGGTTGCGCTGAGCGTACTGCCGCATGTGTTCCAGCCATTCCTGAAAGAACGGCGCTTTTACGTGCTTAGCAGCATCGAATCGAAAACCATCGACTCCGGTTGTGTCGAGATACCACTCACCCCAGCGCTTCAATTCTTCACGCACTTCCGGGTGATTCATGTCGATATCGCAGCCCATGAGATAGTCAAAATTGCCTTTCTCTAGGTCTACATTGTCATCAAATTCCTTGCCTTTCAGCAGATACACCGCTTGTCTTTGTTTCTCATACTCGTCGTAGTCGATCGCGTCAAAGTGCCACCAGTGCCATTCCATCTCGGAGTATTTGCCGCCGCGACCCGCGAAGGTGAAATGCGTCCAAGCTTTGACGGGCTTGTATTCGCCGATTGCTTCACTGCGGTTGTCGGGACTCAATGGGGTTGCTTCAATTTCCTCTTGCTGATCGGCACCCATGCGGTGATTAAAAACAATATCCGCATAGACTCGAATGCCTGCTGCCTGAGCCGCTTTGATTGCGTTTAGGTATTCGTCTTTGGTGCCGTACTTTGTCCGTACCGAGCCATGCTGCTCGAATTCGCCCAAGTCGTAGAGGTCATAAACCCCATACCCGACTTCATACCCACCTCCGACTCCTTTATAAGCCGGAGGCAACCAGAGCGACGTGATCCCAACTTCTGCAAGTTCTTTAGATTTTTCCGCTAGTTCATTCCAGAATGTTCCATCACTCGGCAAGTACCAATGAAAGTACTGCATCATCACGCCATTCGGTTCAGACATATCCCGATTCCTTTTATCAAACTTAGAGTAATAACCTTGGAGTCCTAATGCGATCGCAAGCCTTTATGATCACGGCTTAATCTTTCGACATCCAGATTTTAAGGAAGGCTCTAGCTGATTTCTATCCACCGCAAGAGAAATCTTGACGATAATTTTTTAAGTCTGAGTGTAGATTGGGTAGCAGATGCGATCGTGCGTCAATCTTCGACAGCGGCTGCATTACTGCACGTCGCAACGATCCCCAGTACTGGAACTCGCGCAGTTTGTAATGTGTCTAACATTTGTCTCAGGTCAGCTTGATCTGTTTTACCCATTCCGGCAACGACTAGCATTCCGTTGGTGTAGGTAGCAAGCAAGCTACTATCGGCATAGCTCAGAAGCGGGGGTGCATCAAAAATCACCAGATCATACATCGCTTTGAAATAGTCATTCAAACGCTGCATCTTTTGGGACGATAGTAATCGAGTCGGATCGAGGGGCATTTTTCCACTGGTGAGAATTGAAAAATTGGTGCGTCCCAGCATGGGTTCATCGCCTCCGCTCACCGTGACTAGCGCTTCAAGCCGCTGAATGACATCTTGAGGATTCAAGCTCTGAGCAACCAGCTCGGTCAAGCCCTTACTGTTTGTAATCTCTAATCGTTCGGCAATCTCTGGGTGACGCAGATCTGCATCGACCAGTAACACTCGCTGTCCCATTGCGGCTGCCGCTTGCGCTAAATGCAGGGCAACGGTGGTTTTACCATCTCCGGGTGTCGCAGAACTAACGACCAGCGATCGCACCGGATGATCGGTATTCAGTAAGCGGAGGTTGGTGTAGAGCGATCGGAAGGCTTCAGTAAAGGCATTCCCCTCAGCGAGTTCGGTGGAGGCCTGCGCGATTTGTAGATCTTTCAGCACTTCAGGCGTTTTGACTTCATACGGAATTACGCCCAAGACCGGCAGCTTGGAGAGCCGTTTGATATCCGAAATGCGGCGAACTCGACGATCGAGTCGATCGGACAGCAGCGCTGCCCCCGATCCCAACAGCAACCCTGCCAGCGCCCCTAGAATAATGTTGCGCTGCGGCGAGTCCATAGCTTGGTTAGGACGAACCGGTGGAGTAATCAGTTGCCAGGGAATGTCCTTTTGGGCGGCTTGCACTTGAAGATTCTCACGAGTGCCAAGCAAGCGAGTTAAACTTTCGGTCGCAACAGTGCGTTCACGATCGAGATCGGTAAAGATGCGCGTTAGAACAGGCAAGCGCTGCACTTCTCCATTCCAGTAAGCGTCAGCGCGGTCTAACACCTGCCGCCGCGTTTCGAGTACCGAGAGATCTGAGCCGACCTTGGATAATTGATTGCCCAACACGCGCTGCGCTTCTTGCCGCAGGACTGGCACAAGACTAGCCCGTTGCTGCTGCAAGGCTCTCATTTCCACGGTGTCACCCTGAAAGCGCGTCGATTCGGTGGCGATCTTTGCTTCAAGGTCGCGCAGCTTGTTTAGAACGCCTTGATAAGCCCCATCAGCAGCAAGCGCTGCCCTCGCACCATCGCTCCCTTGGAGGTTGCCATACTGCCGCCGCATCTCCGCAATTTCCCTGTCGGTTTGGAGTTTTTGCTGCGCGATCGATTGAACTTGTCCAGTGACTTGTCCTGCAAGCGATTCTGGCGCGATGAAGTTATTCTGCTGCCGAAAGGCTTGAAGCTGACGTTGCAGATTGTCTACCCGTTTGCGGGTTTCACCAATTTGACGATCGACAAAGGCAATGCCATAGCTGAGATTACTTTCACGCTCTTTCTGGCTGTATCTCAGATAGCCTTCTGCTAGTTTGTCGAGGACAAATTTGATGCGATCGGGATCAGAGTCGCGGTAGCTGACTTGAATTAGCTTGGTGTCGGCTGGGCGCTCGATCGTCAGCTTTTCCGCGAAGTTTTCCCTGGCGATTTCTGGGTAGCGCTGGGCGATTTGCTCGGCGATCGGTTGCAGCAGCTTCGCGCTTTTCAGCACCGCAATCTGGGTCTCGTAACTGATGTTGTCTTGATTGGAGGACGGAGCCGATCCCAAGGGATCGCGGTCTTGCTGGTTTTGAACGCTGACCGGTTCAATCAGGAGCTGGAACCCGCTTTCATAAGTGGGTCGCTGATCCCATGAGATTGCCCAAGCTGCAGCAGTCGTTGCAGCAGTCACGCCTGCGATTAGCGGAATTTTGCGGCGCAGTGCTTCTAGCAGTTTCCCCGAATCTTCGTCAGCTTGTGTGGAGCCAGGCACCAGCAAGTATTCTGGAGCGTGGGGAACTTTGCCGTTTTTTTCGGAGGGAGAGAGCGGTGTTTTAATCTGGTTTTCCATGAAAGCACCTAAAGAAAAATCGAGGGCGAACAGCACCGAAAATAAGCAAGAAGACCAGCGCCTTCACAGGTGACAGAAGCGTTGAGTAACAACCTTTACAATCCAAATAAGAATCGGAACGGCAAGACTTGAAGCACAGGCCCGAGAACGTTGTTGAGCGTATCGCCTGTTTTCGCAAGCCCATTACGATCGATCACCAGCACGTCACCGTCTTTTAACAGCGGATTGCCTTTTTCATCGATTCCGCGTGACAGGTCGATCGAGACATTTTGACGACTCACAGAGCCATTTGGATTGAGTCGTACCAATTCCACCCGACGACGATTCGCTTGGCGCGTAAATCCACCTGCTGCAAGCAAGGCTTGATTCAGTGGCGTATTCATCGGCACTTCGACTTGACCGGGCTTCTCGACCTCGCCGACTACGGTAATCTTGACCGACCTCGGCGCAAAGCTGGCATCACCGAGCTGTCTCGCTTCTTCTGAGTTAAGGGCAAGTGCGGTTGGAATCTCGATCGTGTCGCCTTGCTGCAACACTAGATCCTGCTTGAGATCACCAGATTTAAGCAATTGCCAGAGATCGACGCTGATCGTTTGAGGAGCGCCGCTGCGGGTGTTGCGACGGACTTTGACTTCTTTTAGGTTTGCAAGCTGTTTGATTCCGCCTGCTTCTCGAATCGCACTAGAGAGCGTGGGAGTTTGGTCTTTGATGATGTAAGGACCTGGACGAGCCACTTCGCCAACCACAGCAACATTAACGGGTTGAGTCGCGCTGACGCTAAAGTTGGCATCTGCCATTTGTGCGACTTCAGCTAGATTGACCGAATTTGCCGCTGGAATAAAAATCGAATCCCCATCGCGCAGGGACAAATCTTGGCGAATATTACCCGTGGTGAACAGTTCCCACATATTGAGACGAATTTCCTGGCTGCCGTTGCGCCGCACAATCACCTGACGCGCATCCGCAGAGCGATTCATGCCACCTGCGTCGCGAATCAGTTTGGTCACGGTGGGAAATTTTCCACCCTCGCCAAAGGACAGTGTATAGGTTCCGGGCTTGCCGACCTCACCAGCGATCGCCACATTGAGAGGACGGGCACTCATCAAGCTGGCATCCACGGTGGGGCTTTTGAGCAGGCGGGAGTATCGAGCAGCGATCGCGCTTTGAGCCTGACGGATCGTTAATCCGGCGACTGGAATGCTGCCGACTCGGTGCAAATTCAGTGTTCCATTAACGAGGACTTGATATTCCTTGCTGTACTCTGGCACGTTGAAAATATCGACGCGAATGCGATCGCCCGCACCCAAGGTGTAAGAGTCCGCATCTGCCTCGTCTATACCAGACGAAACAGCGAATGTGGGTGGAGCGGCAGGAGGAAGAGGACGGCTTGCAGGCGCATCGTTGACTAGTTGAGCCGGACTAACGCTATCCAATTTGGGGAGTGGTGCTGAGGTTGGAGCTTGAGCGAGCGTTTGAGATTTCTCGATCGTGCTGGCTCTGAGCAATTGCCGATGAATATACGTGGCAGCATCGGCGCGGGTCACAATGTCTTTCGGACGTTTCAGCGATGCGATCGCGCTCGATTTTGTGGCTGCCTGTTTGGTGATGCTTTTGAACTGAGCATCGGTGATGGGGGCATCCGGTCGGAATGTCCCATCGCTGTAGCCTTTCATGATGCCTTGCTGCATCATTGCCGTGATGCTGGGCTGGGCGCGATGACCCTGCACATCCTTCGCAGCGCTTGTTGGGGCTTTCGGGGCAGATTGATCCGGGCTGACGGCAACTTTAGGCGGCGGCGGGGGAAGCTTCAGAGTTTGCTCGATAATGGTATCGATCGGCAGTTGGTTCACATCGGTCACGGCCAGATTGGGCAAGGATGCAGCAACGGTTGGAGGCGGCGGCGGAACGATCGGTTGATTCGCTGAAACTGTGGGTTTTGCGATCGCGGCTGGATTTGCGATCGTGGGGAGCGCAGAAAACAGGTTCTCTGGCTGAGAAAGCGCGACTCGATCAGGGAGGGACGCGGCTGGAGAGGCAGAATTTTGCTTAGCGTTAGATTTATTAGGCGGTGTGGCGCTCGGAGTCTTTGCATCGGAGCGGGCTAGCTCTTGAGCCACGACTGCTGCAAAAGCACCCAAAGCGAGGAGTGATACGCGAGTCGGCGATAACTTCAACTTCATAAGCTCACAGGAGGATATAAACTCGGCTATTGAGAGTGCGCGGTCAAAGAGAAGCGCAGGGAATTTCTAGGCAATTTCGATGCACACGACTACTGATACGGTAATCTTCCGGAGGAATCAGGACAAAATCATGAATGTTGCTAAAACAACATCAGAAATTTTGCGGGTTGTTAGCGGGATCAGGGCAAGAGAGGGGTGTTGTTTTTGCTGGCGAGATTGTGGATTGTGAGCTAGAAGTTTGATCTGTATGGCGACGGGTGCTGCCTGTGAAAAATGGCGAAATTCTAGACTTGGAGAGTAAATCAAGGAATTACGGATAGATTTGACAGAGCTTAGTGCAGCAATTGAAGGAACGCACCTGAGTTATCCGTATAATCACTGCAAAGATTTTGTTTTACCGGGCTCTACTGCAATTTTTATTTCGTCTCGCTGAATTCACGCTCTAATAAAGAGACTGTGAAGCATGGGTGGCTTGTATGCTTCAAGCAGTTGTGGAGTTTTCATCATCAGGAGTTCGATCGTGAAAAGATTGTGGATCGCAAGTTTAGCCTTGTTTGGCTGTGGCGGCTTGGGGTTGTGGTTTGTTTATTCATTGATTCCGTCTGCTCCGGTTTCATCACAATCCACGCCAGAGGCAACGACCTCTCCTGCTTCTACACTGATCGTTGAGTTGCCGAAGTACCAGCGCTATTCTCTACCCAATAGCGATATTCATACGGTAACGATTTCGCCTCGGAGTCGGTTTAAAGTGTCGATCGCGGTTTCTCCAACGCTTGAAACGGTGGAAGAATTTGCTAAACCCCAAAAGGCGATTGCGGTTCTCAATGGCGGTTTCTTCGATCCTAAAAACGCGAAAACGACTTCGTATGTTACTAAAAATGGAAAGGTTGTAAGCAATCCAGAGCAGAACGATCGGTTAATGCAGAATCTGGATCTTCAGCCCTATTTACCGCAGATTCTGGAGCGATCGGAGTTTCGCAGTTACCAATGTGGTGAGCAGGTGCAGTATGCGATCGCGTCTCGATTAGAGAAGGTTCCGTCGGGTTGTAAGTTGATCGATGCGATCGGGGGAGGCCCTCAGCTTCTACCAGAATTTACTGCGACTGAAGAGGGGTTTGTTGATCCAAACGTGGGACGAGATTCGATCGGTGTGAATCAACGGAATTCAAGAAGCGCGATCGGAATCACGCAAGATGGATCGGTGGTGTTAGTGATGGCAGCACAGAGACCGGATGCACCGCAGAATTCTGGAATGTCGGTGCAAGCGATGGTGGGTTTTATGCAGCGATTGGGAGTGAAGCAGGCGTTAAATCTTGATGGCGGCTCTTCTTCTGCACTGGTTTATCAAGATCAAACGTTCTATGGCAAAGTGGATAAAGCGGGAAAACCTGTTCCAAGAGCCATCAAATCCGCCATTGTTGTGTATGAATAAGCTGGATTATGCAATCGCCACGCAAGCCCTAAAATCCGCAGACCCAAAGCTGGGTGCAATCATTGATCAAGTTGGAATCTGTACGCTTGATCAAGCCCAGCATTCGGGCGGATTGTTGGATTCACTGGCGCGATCAATTATCTATCAACAGCTTTCGACCAAATCCGCCACTGCTATTTATCATCGCTTTCTGCAACTTTATCCAAGCGGGATGAGTGCAGAAGCGATTTTGGACACACCCGATGAAATGCTGCGACAAGTTGGATTATCACGTCAGAAGATCATTTACGTGAAAGACTTAGCACAGAATATTTTAACAGGTTTACCAACGCTGGAAGAATTGCAACCGTTAGATGATGAAACAATTATTCAAACGCTAACGAAAATCAAAGGCATCGGACGCTGGACAGTTCAGATGTTGTTAATTTTTCGGCTGCATCGTTGGGATGTATTGCCTGTCGATGATTTAGGAGTTCGATCGGGCATTCGTCGCATTTATGGATTAGACGAATTACCCGATCGCAAAACGGTTTTGCAAATTGGACAAGCTTGGAAACCGTATTCAACGATCGCCAGTTGGTACTTATGGCAAAGTTTAGAGATCCGCTAGACCCCGATCGTTAACTTCCAACTATTGATAATCCCAGTATCATTTGGGATTGCGTCTACTGCTCTTAATGACCAACGTCCCCGCGTTGATTGTCCTAGCATTCTTCTGAGCGTTGGCGTTGTTTGTAAAGAGTACAATCGGTTCAATGCGGTCTGCCGTCCTAGCGTTCTACCTTGCAATAATACGACTTGTCCCGAAGGTGCGATTAAGCTCACTTCGATATCACCAAGATAATCGTGGGTGATATTAACGCTCACTTGGATATCTTTAACCGTTGCAGCGTCATTGATCTGAATGACGCTCGTAACTCCTGATAAATTGTTATCAGGAATCATCAGCATATTATTGTTCTCAGCAGAAAGCGATCGCGCAACCATTAGCGCTGTTCTTCTCGCAGACGCAGCTTGAACCGCTTTTGCAGCATTCACTTTTCCATAGCCAAACCAATCACATCGCCCATTTGCATCATAGGTTCCTTTACGCAACCCAAACTGCGGATCAGGATCAGGATCAACAATTTTGTCTGCGGTTTGCTGCAAGATTTGCCGAACTTCTTGCGCGGTTAAGTCTGGATTTGCCGACAACACTAACGCTGCCACACCTGCGGCTAATGGACAAGCGCTCGATGTACCACCAAAACCGTAAGTAAAATCGCCCTGATCATAGCCATCATTACCGCGTCGATCGGCGGTCACAACTCCCAATCCCCGCAGTGCAACTCGAACTTCTGGTGGTGTCGCCACATAGCCAACTCCTGCAAGTCCCATTCCTGGGGGCGCATTATTGCTGGGCGCACAGATTGAAACCTCAGCACCCCAATTGCTATAAGCCGATTTTTTGTTCAAGCTGGTCGAGGCAGAAACGGTAATCACATCTGGATGCACAGTGAAACCGCCGAACCACCGAGTATTGCCACTGAGCGCATTGTTGCGCCATCCGGCTTCGTTGATGGTGCCGTTCGTCGGGCGATTGGCATTTCCAGCAGCAAATAAAATGACACAGCCTTTGCCGTCGCGCCCTTCGGTAGCAGCGCGAGTAATCGCGGCGCGTTGTCTCAAAGACAGGGGGTAATTGACCGCACTCGGACCCCAACTGCAAGAAATCACGGATGCCCCACGATCGACCGCCCAAGCAAATAAATCTTCGATCGTTTGATCATCCAAAAATCCAGTCGTCCGAATCGGCATCAAAGCACAGCCTGGAGCGGCTCCCACAACCCCGAAGCCGTTTTCTTCTGCAACGGCAACCCCAGCACAAGACGTTCCATGATCTTCGCCTGGTTCATCTGGGTCAGGGTCGAAGTCTTTGCCTCTAAAGTCTCGCGGTGCAACGACCTTGCCCAATCCTTGAAAGTCGGGATGATTCAAATCGACGGCATCATCCATGACTGCAACCACGATCGATCGGCTGCCTTTGGTAATGTCCCAAGCTTGCTCTGCAAAAACGTGCGATCCAGGTGCTAAATCTGATCCGCCTGAATGGTTCAGGTGCCATTGCTTCGAGTAGAGCGGATCTTTAGGGCGATAGTATCCCTGCTGACGCACAATGATGTTCGGTTCTGCGGTTAGAATCTCCGATCGAGTAATCAATCGGTTGGTAATTTTGAGCGGGTTTTCGGTTGAATTTACGGTGAGTTGAAAAACGAAAGTATTGGGAATTTCGACAATTTGTTTCACCTGTTCTAGAGCGAATTCTTCAGCGATCGAGCGAATCACATCAGGACTCACCGCCGGATCAAATTGAACCGTAATTTGGTTCGTGACGTAGAGTTTTGAGCCAGGATTGTCTTTGATTTGATAGACATGGCTCGCGTAGTTTACTTGCTCTTCTGAGCGCACCTGGTTTAGTACCTGAACTTTCTGATTCGGAGCAACGATAAATTCTGTAAGTTGAGGCGGGGCGGCACCGGGATTAATTTGGATCGGGGCTTTGTTGACCAAATCCCAGGCTTGCTCTTTAGAAGTTGCGTTTACAGCGAAGCGATCGTCGAGTTTTTCAACCAGTAACTCTTCACCGCCACGTTGAAGAATTCTGCCGCGATTTTCTTCTGGAATGCTGGCATTTCCTTGGGATTGTGAGGGGTTTGTCATCGCACTTCTCCAACGCTTTCTAACTCATATTTCACCTGCAATCTGTCCGACTCCTAGATTGCTTTATTGTTTTTAACATCCAGTCCGCGGGAAACCTGAAATCGTGCTGTATCTCTTAAGTATGTGCCCGTCAAGCCTGAACGATAATTATGAAATCGAATCGTTTGCAGTTGTTTTTTAGTCTGGCAGTGTCCACTGTGATCCTCATGCCACTCACAGGTTGCACGTCTTCCTCAACCACGGAATGCCAACCGGATGCTCAGGGTCGAGTGCCGCAAAATTGTGCGTCTCGTGGAGGTTCAAGCAGTTATGGCGGGTCATCTTATCGATCGGGCGGTGGCTCATCTGGTGGTTCAGAGGGAACCGGAGTTTCGGGTCGATCGTCGGGTCGGAGCGGTTTCGGCAGTTTTGGTGGAGGGCGTGCGGGAGGATGAGTAATCCATTTCATGGGATTGAGCGCGATCGCTTCTTCCAACAAATCCGAATGCCTTGGTACAACCTGGCAATGATGAATGCGACTTCTGATATTCCAAGTCCTTATGCGCTATATCACTGTCATCCAGTGACAGAAGACCAGGTGATCAGAATGAAGCGATCGGCGGAACGAGTCGGAGCCGTGCTTGCCCATCTTTGGTCAGTAGTGCGCGAATTTGACGCAGAAACCTTGCTTGAATATGGATTCCCCGAAGAAACCCTTCGCGTGATTCAGTTCGATCGATTAGCTCCGTTTTGTATGCGGCTCGATTGGTGCTGGAATGAGAAAACGCAGGTGTATAAAGTCATCGAAGCGAATGTGCAAACGCCAAGTTTTTGGTTTGAATGTCTCGAAGGCAATGCCAAAGTTGCAGAGCATTTTGGATTTAAGCCACCAGAACTCGGATTGCAATCTGTGCTGAGCTATGCCATGAGCCAACAGCTTCAACGCGCCGCAGATTGGCTTAAAAAACCACTCGAACACTGTCAAATTGCCTTAACCACGCTGAATAACACCGAAGATATGGGAACGATGCGCTGGTTAAGACCATTCACGGCTGAAAATTGTCGAGTGTTTCCGATCGGGGAGCTAAAAATTAAAAATCATCAATACTTATTTCACGAAACAACCGGAGAACCGATCGATATCTTATTCATGTGGTATCCGGTCGAGTGGGTGATTCACGATCGCGATGCCGAAGGGAGAGAACTTTGGTCGGCATTGGAAGAATTGATTCTGAAACGAAAGGTTGCGATCGTTAATTTCGCGTCAGCTTTCGCACTCCAGCCCAAGAGTATCTTTGCTTTAATCAGCGATTTAGGCTTAGATTTTTTTCCTTCAGAACTCGCTGAAACGGTTTACGATCTCTTTCCAAAAACCGCTCAAACTTCAGATGAAATGGGCGATACTTACTTTGCAAAACCCGTTTTAGGACGACAAGGAGAAGGCTGTTTTTCAATGATTCGGGGTGAAGTTGGCGTAGAAAGTTCCAATCAAGATCCTTGGTACACGAATCAAGATTACGTCTATCAAGAATTACTCGATTTCCCCACGGTTGGAATTGCTGAGAAATCACTCACCGCTTTGTGGAGTACCTGGCTATTTAACAATGGAGACGATCGCTTCATTGCGGGCGGGGTTGGATTGCGCGTCTCCGAAGGCAAAATTACCGATGATTACTCGTATTGGTGCCCGATCGGCGTTCCAGTTTAACCTCTAAGGAACAAAACGAGCCACTGGGCTTCATTTGAAGAAAATGGATCTTGCAGTGATAAGATCCGAGAGTTCCGAGTTGTCCTATTAGCATTCTGCAATTATTCATGGCTCATCTGAGAACGATTCAACCCCTTTCCATCTCTGGCATTCTTTCGCTCTCAATGCTTGCAGGTGTAATGTTCCAAGTGCCGTCTGTTCAGGCTCAATCGACCAAGCCTGCATCTGGACAAGCTCGCCCGATCGATCCCAATAGCCCGAATGTGGTGCGTCCAACGGCGGCTCAGAGTGATGGTTTACTGAGTATGCAGGGTGGACAACGGCTGATGAATGAAGCGGATCAAGCCGTCAAATCGCAGAATCTACCCTTGGCAATGAAGAAGCTGCAAGAAGCGCGGCAAGTTTACAACCAGTTATCTAACTTCTATCAAGAGTTGACAGCGAGTTTCTCTGGCATTGATACCCGTGTGGCAGACAGTCAGCGCAAAAAGGCTTTAGAAGCAGCAGAATTGCGGGATCAATCAACCTATCGTTTGGCATTAGTGCATCGGGCAATGAACCAATCTGAATTGGCAGTTCCGCTTTTGGTGCAAATTATCCGAAGCCAGCAGCCGACTCGTGATTTGGGTAAACAAGCCTATCAGCAATTGCTAGAACTCGGCTTCGTGGACGTGCAATATCCACGAACTGCGGATCAGCCAGCCAATCGATAAGGTATCTGGGCGGTTTCTTAATCGCCCAATTTTTTATTTAAAGGTGTTGAAACGCTAGATCACACGATCGTCTGATCCAGCCTTTGAAATCACTTCTTTTGTCTATCCAAAGGTGGATCATTCTAATCAGTTGCGATTAGCGATTTAGCAGAACAAGCTCAATCTGTCTCCGAATTTATCCATTGTTTGAGCAGCCGAGCGACGATCGCGGGCTGTTCCAAATGTGCTAAAACCCCTGACTCTGGCACAATTTCAAATCGCCGAATTGCTTGTGGATTTGCCGCTGCAATGCGTCGCCCTAAATTGACATCGGTAAATTGGGCTTGATTTCCCCAGACGATCGCAGTCGGTGTATTTAATTGCGGCAAATAGAGCGACAAATCGAAGTACAAATCGCCCCGCAAAAATGACAGCGCAGAGTATTCTGCATTTGATTTTCGAGCCGATTCTAGATAGGCATTAACTATTTCTGGTGTAATCCGATCGCGATTTGCAAACAGGAAGTTCTCTAGAAAATTCCGTACTGCCAGGTCATTTGTTGCACCGATCGTATAAATAATTCGATCCAAAATTGGCGTATTGATAATATCCAAGGGAATTCGTCGCCCTGCATTCTGTCCAAAATCATCAAACCCAGAAGGACAAACGAGAAACAGCGATCGTACCAATTCCGGTCGTTGTGTCGCTAACCGAATTGCCAATGCTCCTGTAAGTGAAGCAGCAATCAGAGTGACAGGCTGATCTGAGATTTTTTCTAAGAACTCTGCGATCATCATCACATAATCTTCGGGTCGGTAATCGCGGGCGGGATGGCTCGAATCTCCCCAACCTATTAGATCAGGCGCGATCGTTGACTCAAAGAAGGGATAAACTTTTGACCATTCATACGCTGAAGAGCCACCCCCGAAGCTGTGAAGGAATACGATCGGCGTTTCGGTGATTCCTTGCGCCTGCATGTAATATGCGATCGTGCCTAAGCTGGTTTGAGTAAACTTTTGCCCGAACCCTGGAGGATGAAATTTCAGCATATGGTGTCGATCGCGGAAAACATCCTCTTCATTACAGCAAATTCAGCAAAAGATTCAACTTTTGGTAGAACCTTCACGCAATGTCTCTTCTGCTGCACGCTCTAATACTTCATCCATCCAAGCATTAATGCTTTTCCCCGCTCGTTGTGCCGCAAAGTATAGCTGTCGATGGCGTTCAGGGGTTGTTCTAAACGGCAGCTTTCCAGAAAAAGGTTTATTCGGTTCTTCTCCTCGTTCTTGGCAAAACTCTAGATAATCGTCAATAGAATCTTGAAAAGCTTGTACAGCCTCTTCTACCGTCTTGCCCTTAAAAGTAATCACATCTCGAATATCTAGAACACGACCAAATAGAATACCTGCGTCAGTATCAACCTCAATCTGTCCTTTGTAGCCTTTATAAGCCAACATTGTTGTCTCCTTCCACAATTCCAGCGTTTTCCAGAAACTCTCGAACTGATTTAACCGCTCCTTTGTCTGTTTCTTTTTCAGGATGCGGCTCGTGAAACACTGCTCTCTCACCATTTAGGTGAACTCGAACTCGTGAACCTCGCCCTTGAGTGACCTCTGCGCTCATCGCCCGAAACAAGCCCACGATATCACTCCAAAGAATGTCAGCACGAATGGGCTTCTCGAAAACGGCTTGTAAGGTCTTCGCTTGTTTTCGATTGAGCTTCATCCTGATTTCTGCGTGATATCACTCTATGATATCGTTTGCTCGCAGTGTCCGATCGCTTTTCTTAGAATGAAGAGAGTTCCGCTGATTTGGAGAACGTTATGAATGAACAACGGACTCAATGGGATTTGGGTCGATTCGTGCAAACTTTAGAGTATTTTGAAGCAATTCCCATTGTCAGTTGGCTGCAAAAAATGTTTCAACCTCGTCCCAATCCTCAGCCTGCGCTCAACAATCAGGTTCTATTCGATTTCAGTGATCCGACGATCGACCTGCACAACACTTGGGGCGCTCTTGATGATGTGGTGATGGGCGGCGTGAGTGATAGCGGTGTTCGTCTGGGAAATGGAGTCGCTGTTTTTTCGGGGAATGTTTCGACGGCGAATTCGGGTGGATTTGCTTCGATTCGGACGCGCAATTTTGATCCGGCGATCGATCTGTCTGCATTTACCGGAATCGAACTGCGAATCAAAGGAGATGGGAATCGCTATAAGTTTTTAGTGCGCGATGATGATGGCTGGGATAGCGTCGGCTATTCTCATTCGTTTGATACGGTTGCAGGGGAATGGATCACCGTACAAATTCCCTTTGCTCAACTCGTTCCCGTCTTCCGGGCAAAAACGCTATCGAGTGCGAAACCAATCTCCGCAAATGTGATTCGCTCTTTCCAATTGATGCTGAGTAAATTTGAATATGATGGCGCATTGAATCCACGATTTAATTCTGGATCATTTCGCTTAGAAATTGAGTCGATCGTAGCTTATTAGTAGGAGAACCTAATGCGTTTATTACACACCATGCTTCGTGTCGGAAACCTAGAAGAGTCGCTGAAGTTTTATTGCGATCTGCTGGGCATGAAGCTTTTAAGAAAAAAAGATTATCCCGGTGGAGAATTCACTTTGGCATTTGTCGGCTACGGGGCAGAGGCGGATACGGCTGTGCTTGAACTCACCTACAACTGGGGAAAAGACAACTATGAGCTAGGCGATGCTTACGGGCATATCGCGATCGGAGTCGATGATATTTACGCCACTTGTGAGGCGATCGCTCAACAGGGCGGAAAAGTGACGCGCCAACCGGGGGCGATGAAACATGGCTCTACGGTGATTGCCTTTGTTGAAGATCCAGATGGCTACAAAGTTGAACTGATCCAACTTGGCACACAAGGTTCAGCATCGGAAAAAGCAGCAGCCACCGCAAATGCTTGATTGAGGCGACTCTAAGCGGGCTGTTATAACTATGAAGGTTGCAGCCCGTGAGGAGAAAAGTGCGTGAAACAGGTGAAATGGTTCTGCTTCGGCTTGAGTAGTTTACTCATCGTGGCTGCTCCTGCTTGGTCACAACCTACGATCGAGCCAGACGACGTGATGGATCAAGTCACGTCTGTTTCTGAATTATCGGATGTGCGTCCGGGCGATTGGGCATTTGAAGCGGTGCGATCGTTGGTAGAACGCTACGGAGTGTTGAGCGGATATCCGGACGGTACCTTTCGCGGCAATCGCCCTTTGAGCCGTAACGAGTTTGTCGCCGCGATCGCAACCGTCATCGGCAGAATCGAAGAACAACTCCTTGCTGGAAATGAAAACACAACGCTCAGGGAAGATATCCAGACGATTCGGCGCTTGATTGCGGCTTACGGGAATGCGTTCTCTCAATTGCGATCGCGAGTTGACAACATCAACACTCGGATTACGACTCTTGAACGACAGCAATTTTCGACAACCACAAAGCTAGACGGACAAGTTTATTACGTGCTAACCGATGGCACCAGAGCGAATGCAACTGTTTTGGCTCGTGTTCGGCTGAATTTACTCACCAGCTTTCAAGGGAACGATCGCCTCGTCACGCAACTTGAGGCAGGCAACAATGGCGGAGATGCGATCGCTCTGGCACACAACGAACGCCAAAACTTACTTGGAACTACGGGAGTTTTAGCAGATGGTGGTGGGCTTGATCCGGTCGAATTAACTCCTCAACTCAAAATTCGTAAGCTCTATTATGCGTTTCGTCCGGCTGAGAACCTAGAGATCGCTGTCGGCTCGAATCTACCGCCGAGTGATTTTATCGATCTCAATAGCTTCGCCAATCAATCCGGGCAAAATTTCGGCTCTAGTTTCTTTGCCAACAATCCGTTGATTGTGCAAAACGAGATCGATCGCTTTGGCGGAGCGGGAGCCGCGATCGCTTGGTCGCCCGATCGTAATTTCACCTTCAGAGCGCTATACGCCGCAGCAGATTCCTCGAATCCTAGCGCGGGATTGTTTCGCGATCGCTATCAAGCCAGCGTGGAAGCGGAATATGCAATTCCAAATCAGCCGATCAAGGTGCAATTGCAATACACCAACGCAGAGATCAATGGCACTCAGATCAATGCAGCAGGTCTCGGTGCAGAATGGGCAATTCAACAGCGTTTTGGTGTGTTTGGCATCTTTGGACGCTTGGGAATCGGTAGCTATCGCGGATTTAATCCTCTCTTACAGCAAGACCTCGATCTGAATCCGAAAACTTGGACGTTAGGCGTTTCGTTTCAAAACTTCCTCATTCCTGGGTCAAAAGCCGGGTTAGCGATCGGACAACCCTTCATCACCGATCGCTTAGGTAACGCGACTCAAACAAACTTTGAAGCCTTTTTCGGACTGTTGCTCAACGATCGCTTAAATGTCAGCCCCTCGGTGATCGTTGTGACGAATCCCAACAATCGCGCTAGTCCAACGATTATCGAATGGTCGTTGCGAGTGCTTTACGGGTTCTAAAGTCGCGTGACATAGTACAGTGATCAATTGATAACTTGTACAGGAATAAATGGTATGAATGCAGACCCCGTAACAATGATGAAACAGCAAGTCGGTTATGCGGCGGCTGCCAAAGTGCAATCGAATACGATCGTCGGTCTCGGTACAGGTTCGACCACCGCTTATGCGATTCAAGCGATCGGCGAGCGATTGCAAGCCGGTGATCTGCAAAACGTTAAAGGGGTTCCAACTTCGTTTCAAGCGATCGTTCTAGCCCGTCAGTTCGGCATTCCTTTAACCACGCTCGATGAGATTGAAAAGATTGATATTGCGATCGATGGTGCGGATGAAGTTGATCCACAGAAGAACCTGATTAAAGGCGGTGGCGCGGCTCACACGCAAGAAAAGATTGTTGATAGCTTGGCGGATCAATTCATCGTTGTGGTTGATAGCGGCAAACTGGTGGATCATCTGGGTTCTACCTTCTTGCTTCCAGTTGAAGTGATTCCGATGGCAGTAACTCCGGTGATGAAGGCGATCGAAAAGCTTGGCGGTAAGCCTCAATTAAGAATGGGCGTGAAAAAGGCGGGGCCTGTTGTGACCGATCAAGGAAACTTAGTTGTGGATGTGAAGTTCGATCGCATCGACAATCCCGCTGACCTAGAGAAAGCACTAAACAATTTGCCCGGAGTTCTTGAGAACGGCTTATTTGTGGGTGTTGCCGATGTGATTATGGTCGGAGAAGTCAAAGACGGACAGCCAAGCGTCAGAGAGTTCTAATCCTGAAGTTGAGTCAAGCGACTAATATTCAATGCTTGACTCAACCCTACCGTTTAAGACATTGGGACTAAGTAGGCATGAAGATTCGCGATCGAGCGGCTGAGCGTAGCATTTCATTTCTTTCGCTTTGCTGTGTTGATCGTTTTTACCGCAGGTGCTCGACTCACTAACGCCCACTCCTCACTCATGCCCAGAAACTGGATTTGCTTTTGTGGCAACTTCTTCAACGACGCGGGATCGAGCAGCAAATAGGGATGAGCATCCTCGCGCCAGCGCTTTAACAAGGCTTCAGAACTCGCTGGAACAATTGATCGCTCACTATAGAAGTTCAACGACGGGCGGAAATAAGGATAGGACGTATAAATCGTTTGCCCTTTGGCGGTGGCTTCCTGAATCATTTGTGCCACAGGTTTTGCCGGAAATGCTTCTTGCAGTTCCCAGATCCAATAATTCGACATCATCAACACTAGCAGCGTCAAAAACGTCCCCCAAATCAATACCACGACAAACTGCACATCCTGACGCGCCATCAGAACTGCCGTTACCGTTAGCGTCAGCGCCAGCGTTGCAAATACCAATTGCACATCCGGCTGCGATCGTACCCAAAACGTATAGTAAATCGCACCTGCCCAAGCGACGATCGCCAACACCAAAAACACAATCACCCAAACCCGAACCCGCTTAATCATCGGTGGTTCTGAGGAGACAGGTTGCCAAAATCGCTGCAACTGTGCCCCAACCACCAGCGCAAAGGCTGGATAAAGTGGCATTGCATACCAAGGCAGTTTGGTTTGCATCAGCGAAATCACAGCAAAATAAATTCCGTTCCAAACCAGAACCAATCTTGCCCAGCTTAGAGTGCGATTTTCCCAAGCATGACGAAACGCGATCGGCAAAAACACCACCCACGGAACCCCATTTTTCAGGACTTCCCAGACGTAATAGGTGATCAATCCTTGATTATCCTCAACCGAATCCGACACGCGCTTCAAAGATTGATCAAAAAAATGCGTCGCTAAAAACGCCTCACCATACCGATAAACCTGGGCTCCATTCCAGAGCGCAACGGGAACACACCCTAAACCAAAGCCTGCCCATAAATATCCTGATCTCAGTAATCGCGGCGTATCCCAAGTGATAAACACCAGCGCGATCGCTGCCAGCAAAATTCCTAAAATTCCTTTCGTCAAACAAAGGCAGCTAAATCCTAAACCGACTCCCAAACCCCAACGCAAATCTCGCCGCGATCGCAGCAAACAGAACATCATCGCCAGAAAAAAGCACAGAATCGCACCGTCAAGCATCGCTAATCGTCCCTGACGCACGACAGGTAGCGAAGTGAGATAAACCAGTGCGGCAAACACAGCCGTACTGCGCTGAAAAAAGACCTCACGCCCAATGCCATACAGCAGAGGAACCGAAGTCGCTGTTAGCAGCGCTCCGGGAAGTCGCGCCGTCCATTCACTCACCCCCCATATTCGATAGCACAAGGCAATCAACCAATGCACCAAAGGCGGCTTGTTCAAATACGGTGCGCCATTGAGATCGCGAGGGTGCAGCCAGGTTAGGGATTCAAACGGAGCATTCGCAATTTCACGGGCAATCTGTGCCACGATGCCCTCATCCCAATCTCTCAAGGGGAGAACACCGAGATTAATCGTAAACAGCACGATCGCAGCACTCCACAGTCCGATCGTCCAACCTGGATCAATCCAAGCTTGATAGCGCGCTGTTCCTGATTGATTCCCGATCGAAATCTTGCGATCCATTTTTCTATCATTAGATACACGGAATCATTGTGCATCATAAACAGTCCTGTGATGGAGTTAACCCCAAAAACAATCTCTTGCCGTTCTTCTAGTTAAATAGGGCAAATGTATTAATTCATAAGAATCTGAACAGATAATTTTAGCGATCCCTACCGTCTAGATTTACTCATTGAAAAACCGACAAATTACTTGTCTTGTCTGGCTTTGATCGCCCACAATGAGAAGGAGAAATAAAATTTAATCTTATTATTCCCCCCCTGCCGTGCCCTCGACCCTGACACCCAAAGTTCTGCTGCCCGACTCCTCAAATTCTCCTCCATCTCGCCTCACTGGACTATTTAATCGCCTCCAACCGCACCCCGACACGATCGTTTTGATTCTGGCAGTCGTCATCGGTGGTGGGGCTGGTTTGGGGGTGCTTACGTTTCGCTATTTAATTGAATTCGTGCATCGTCTCGCACTTGAAGACCTGATGGGAACGATCGGTCATTTTGGTGCGTGGACTCTAGCTTGTGTCCCTACTTTGGGGGGTGTCTTAGTCGGATTGATTCGCTGGTTAACGAAAGAATTCAGTCCGGGAATTTCTGCCCTCATTGCAGCCGTGCAAGCAGGCAAGGAAATGTCAGCAACACGCCCGATCGCGAAAACGATCGCCGCCGCCATTTCTCTTGGAACTGGAGCATCACTGGGGCCTGAAGGCCCAAGCGTCGAGGTAGGAGCGAATTTTGGCTTGTTTGTGGGTCAACTGCTGAAAGTGTCCCGCGATCGTCAACGCTTACTCTTAGGAGCAGGAGCCGCAGCCGGACTGGCAGCCGGATTTAATGCGCCGATCGCGGGCGTGTTCTTCGCGCTGGAAGTGGTACTAGGCACGACATTTGAGACCTCAGCCGCTAGCATTGTTCTACTCTCTGCGGTGGTGTCAGCGCTAATTGCTCAGATTGGTCTGGGCGGGCAACCTGCCTTTGATCTGCCTGCGTATGAAGTACGAAGTCCTTTAGAATTGCCGCTTTATTTGGGGTTGGGACTGTTTGCTTGTGTGGTGTCGATCGCTTATACAAACTTATTAAAGTGTTCAAGCGACTTCTTTAAGGGAAAGCTTCCGGGTTCAAGCTGGATGGCAAAAGTTCCGCGTGAAGTTCAGCCGATTCTAGGAGGGCTATGTGTTGGGGTGGTGGCGCTGAAACTGCCACAAATTCTCGGAGTGGGGTATGACACTGTAGAAGCGATGCTGCGAGATGTACAGTTCTCGCTGGTGCTGCTGATTACTTTATTGGTGGTTAAGCTGTTGCTGACGGCAATTAGTTTGGGCAGTGGATTAGTGGGTGGTATCTTTGCGCCCGCCATGTTTTTGGGCGCATCGCTCGGAGCCGCTTATGGCAAAGTCTTACCTTCAGTATTGCCGATGTTTGCGACAAGTATTGCTGCACCGCCTGCTTATGCAATGGTCGGAATGGCGGCTGTGCTGGCAGCAAGTGTGAACGCTCCCTTAACGGCGATTCTGCTGCTGTTTGAAATGACGCGTGATTATCGAATTGTTTTGCCGCTGATGGCAGCCGTGGGTTTAAGCGTCTGGCTCGTCAACTTGTTTAAATCGAGTCCAGAACAGCCCTCGAACTTACAGCAAATCGAAGCAAAACGCGATCCCGATCAAGTGCCAAATTCCACGCTTTATCAGCAAGAAATTCTCAGAAATCTATTGGTTGCAGAAGCGATGCAGCCTGGGTTTTTGCAGGTTGCGGAATTGACTCCATTGCTAGAAGCAGGATTGCAACTGATTCAACATCAAACGCACAGTGCGCTAGTGGTGAACGACGACCGACACCTGATCGGCATTATCACGCTGCAAGATATCAATCGGGCGATCGCGCGCTGGGAAACCGAACCGCATCACGCAGAACAGGGATTGAGTCAACGCACGATCGCCGAAGTTTGCACAACCGATATTCTCTATGCCTATCAGGATGAACCGCTCACCGATGCGCTCGATCGTATGGCAACTCGCGGCTTGCATCAGCTTCCTGTGATCGATCGCGCCAATCCAGATCATGTGCTGGGACTGTTAGAGCAAGAAGGCATTACCTTAGCGTGCAATCTTGCTCTAACTCGCGTGCGTTTAATGCCATATCTCCCTCATACAGAAGAGGCAAACCCGATCAAAACCGGACTTGCCCCTCAATTTGGCGTATTGAACTAGACCTAGACAAGCAGGAATTTTCTATTTGTTTCTGCTTGTCCAAATGCCAGTAAACATCATCAGCATTCCACCTAGAAAAATTGCGATCGCA
Source organism: Leptolyngbya sp. AS-A5 (assembly GCF_039962495.1). Lineage (NCBI taxonomy): Bacteria > Bacillati > Cyanobacteriota > Cyanophyceae > Leptolyngbyales > Leptolyngbyaceae > Leptolyngbya > Leptolyngbya sp. AS-A5. The sequence goes on from NZ_JAMPLL010000001.1 coordinate 108,081, forward strand.
AGACCTGCCGGAATCGCCGTTGTCCAATCGATGTTTTCCATTTGTTTAAGCCGAGAGTTCTTCTCGATCGAGTTGTTTTAAGTGGATATGTTTTCGACCTAGAGAAATCTCAAATTCGTCTCCAGGCTTCAACTCCATTTGTTTAGTATACGCTGCCCCAATCAGCAAATTTCCATTAGACTGTACGCTGATTCGATAGCTTGCGCTCCGACCACCTCGACCACTTGTGCCTTGTTTTCCATCTAGCTCAATTCCTTCCGCATCAATTAGTGCATTCAGGAATTTCATCATATTCACGCGCTCTACACCGTTTTTTGTCACCGTGTAATAGCCGCACTCTTTAGCTTTTTCTTCTTTATTGAGATGATCGAGTTCTTTTACTTTTTTGAGCAGGGCTTCACCCATTAATGGCTCAATCTTTTTCTTTTTAGTCATTCATCCGAAATCTAAATCAGGTGGACAGCAATCGTATTTTGTGACACTAACAAGCCCGCTAAACCAAGACAAATTTAGCGCCTTGCCAGTTGCCCCATTCATATTACACTGGCATTGCTGATTTATCACACCGGCATAAGACAGGATCGATTCTTTAATTTGGAATCAATTCTTGATGAATGAAATGAGATTTTTCAAGATTGTCATTCGACTGAATTAAAGCTTGTCAAGTGGCTCAATTTGAGTGGAATTTTGGTTAAAATTAACGATCCGCTATCATAAAAAAAAGAAGCAGATTATCTGCACAGAGCGATAGTGGCGATCTGGACGGTATCATCGCTCGATCGACACCCAATAGATCAAAAACCTTAATTCGCTCTAGCAGCAACCTGCTCTTACCATTCATTCACCTGTGATTAACAAGATATCAACGTCAGTTGTCAACGCTGTGTGTTCCTCATGAAGTTGAAATGACAAATTTGGAGCCGTAAAACCCTAAAAAGTATGGAACAGTTGCAACCAAAACGCCGTTTGATCGTCACATGGGCTAATTACATTGGAAGTGTCTATCGCTCAGCGCGTTCTCATCTCGCGTCTTTTTCCTCAGAATAAGAGATAGATGAGCTTTTTAATTGACTAGGGACGCACCATTAAGGAGAAGGAGAATATATCACTGATGACGACATCTCGAAATACTTGGAAACAGTCTGCAATTTATTTCATGCTGCCTTTAGTTGGGGCGGGTACGGTGCTTGCAGGAAACCGTTTGCTCTCTGAAAACACCTTCTCGCCGCCTGCCATTGCTCAGACTAATACGGCTCAGACTAATACGGCTCAGACTAATACGATCGTGGCGCAAAATCGTACAGGCGCATTTGCAGCAACGACTGACCCGAATTTTATTGCAGCAGCGGTTGAGCGGGTAGGTCCTGCGGTTGTAAGAATCAATGCGTCTCGTACTGTGCAATCGCGAGTGCCCGAAGTTTTTAACGATCCCTTTTTCCGGCAGTTCTTTGGCGCGGATATTCCATCGACTCAACGCCGGGTAGAACGAGGAACCGGATCAGGGTTCATTATTAGCTCAGACGGGTTGATTTTAACCAATGCTCACGTTGTCAGTGGTGCGGATACCGTGAGTGTGACGATGAAAGACGGACGAGAATTGCGCGGTAAAGTTGTGGGGCAAGATTCGCTCACCGATGTGGCAGTCATTCGAGTGCAGGGGAGTAATCTACCGACCGTGGCGCTAGGCAATTCAGATACGCTGAAACCGGGAGAATGGGCGATCGCGATTGGCAATCCGCTCGGATTGGATAACACCGTGACGGCTGGAATTATTAGTGCGACGGGTCGATCGAGTTCGGAAGTGCGAGTTCCAGATAAGCGAGTCAACTTTATCCAGACCGATGCCGCGATTAATCCGGGGAATTCTGGCGGCCCGTTGTTGAATCAGCGCGGCGAAGTGGTCGGGATGAATACGGCGATTATTGGTGGCGCACAAGGGTTGGGATTTGCAGTTCCAATTAATACAGCGCAACGAATTTCGCAGCAGTTGATCACAAAAGGGCGCGTAGATCACCCCTATTTGGGAATTCAGATGCGGGGATTGACTCCGGAGTTGAGACAGCAAATCAACAGCGATCGGCAGGTTGGTTTCCGGGTGCAGGATGATCAGGGTGTTGTGATCTTCCGAGTTCAGCCGAATTCTCCGGCAGCAAGGAGTGGATTACGTGATGGTGATGTGATTAAGCGCATTAACGGGCAGGCTGTGACAAAGGCAGAGCAAGTGCAGCAAGCGGTCGAGAATGCGTCGATCGGGGGAACGCTGCAAGTCGAAGTTAACCGAAATGGTCGATCAACAACGGTGAGTGTTCAGCCGGGAGCATTTCCAACTCGAACCGCTCAGGGTGGCGGCAGCGACACACCCTAGTGCGTCAGTGAGTACGATAGAACTCCGGATGTTGAATTCGGAGTTCTTTGCATTTTTGGGGGTAAAAATGGGTGAGATTCTCGACATTATTGAGTTAGGGCATCCAGTTCTCAGAGAAAAGGCGCGATCGATTGAACCTATCCAAGACGATCGCATTCAAAGGTTGGTTGAGAATCTGATGGCAACGGTGCAGAAAGCGAACGGAGTGGGAATTGCTGCACCTCAAGTTGCAGAGTCTTATCAATTAATGATTGTGGCATCACGTCCCAATCTGCGTTACCCGAATGCGCCTTCGATGGAGCCGACCCCGATGATTAATCCAAAGATCTTGGCGCATTCAGATGAAATGGTGAAAGGTTGGGAAGGGTGTCTGAGCATTCCGGGAATTCGGGGAAACGTGCCGAGGTATCAAGCGATCGAAATTGAGTTTTACGATCGCTTCGGCAAGCGGCAAAAACTGGAAATGACCGATTTCGTGGCACGAATCTTTCAGCACGAATACGATCATTTTAATGGGATTGTGTTTCTTGATCGGGTTGCAAGCAATCACGATCTGGTAACAGAAAAGGAGTACCAAAAGAGACTGATATCAACGATAGAGTAGGTAACGCAATCCAATCACTAAGAGAAACACACCATAGAGTTTTTTCATCGTTTCTCCGCTAATAAAGGGTTGATTGGCAAATAGAGCACCAAAAAGGTTGCCAACTACAAGCCCGATCGCGATAATGACGGCGTATTTCCAGTTAAGATTACCGCTGCGCTGATAGACGATCGCGGCAAGAATTCCGATGGGTAAAATTTGGGCTGCAACTGAGGTTCCCGTGGCGAATTTTTGCTCCATCCCCAGCATTAGCACCATTGCGGGAACCATAATCGCTCCGCCTCCGATGCCAAACATCCCGCCTGCAATGCCTGCAATTAATCCAATGACTAAAAGCTGAACCAGTACGATCGACATGATTGAAGTCCTTCGTGTAAACCTGTTTGGATAGTACAGGATACGACTGTAAACCCTGGGCAAATCTGTCTTAGGAATTACATTGCTGTGATCTGGAGTTGTGCGATCGTGCGATGTAGAATCTTATGTTCAATCACAATTCATTCACATGAAACGACAGCTTCTTTCCATCACCGCAGCTTTCACCCTGGTGTTTAGCTTGTCTCAATCTGCTCATGCTTTACCAGGGGAAACGGTGCAAACCGTTAAGAATCGGGTCGCGAAACAATCAATGATGTCGCCGCTGAAGCGAGGGATTGCAGAACTCAGTGGCCTACCCTTTTACACGAGTGAAGGCAAGCTGCCGAACGGAACGATCGTGTTTTCGATGAGTCCCGATCGCCAAGATCAACGATCGCAAAAAGAAACGATCGCGCTTGGAACTGCACAATCATTTGCAGGATTTACTCGCGAGAATTTGGGATTGATTCAGCAGATGTTTAACACTGCGGTTTCGGAGGATTTTCGGCGATCGCAGTATGTAGCGCGAGTAGACTATACCGGAATTGAAAAGCGATTCTATCGTGGAAGAACATTTGCCTACAGGACTACAGAGTTTAAGCAGCCAAACCAGGGACGAAAGTTTTATCACTTTACAGTGTTATCGCTGAAGGACTTGAACGGTGAAATTCAATCCGAACGTCAATGTCGCCAGCAAAGTGCCTACGGTTGTGAGTAATGATGGGTGCAAGACCCTTAGAAGATGTTCATAAATGAGTGCCGTTGAATTCTGCCAAGTTTCTTACCAACTCAATCAAAAGCGGCTGATTTCAGATCTGAGCTTTACGATCTTTCCGGGAGAAACGATCGTGCTACTGGGTCGGAGCGGTTGCGGCAAAACGACAACCCTGAGATTGATCAATCATTTGCTCGTTCCGACAGCGGGAGAAGTGCGGGTAAATGGTCGATCGACCCTTGACTGGAATTCGATTCAACTGCGGCGGCAGATTGGCTATGTGATTCAAGAAGTTGGGCTGTTTCCGCATTTCACAGTGGCGCAGAATATTGCAGTGGTGCCCTCGCTTCAGAAATGGGAGCCGGATCGAATTCAGTCGCGTGTGATTGAGTTATTGGAACTGGTTGGATTAGAACCGCAACGGTTTAAGCATCGCTATCCGCATCAGCTATCCGGTGGACAACGACAGCGAGTCGGAGTTGCACGAGCGCTGGCGGCTGATCCACCGATATTATTAATGGATGAACCGTTTGGAGCATTAGATCCAATTACACGAGTAGAACTTCAGCGAGAATTTGCGCGATTGCAGCAGCAATTAGGAAAAACGATCGTCTTTGTGACGCATGATATTCAAGAGGCATTTAAGCTAGGAACGCGGATCGGATTGATGCAGGCAGGGCAATTAGTTGAATTAGGAACGCCCCAGGAATTTGCACGATCGACCCATCCCGAAGCCCAAGCTTTTATGAGCGTAACCGAATGGAATTCTTGAAGCGCTACGGCGATGAGATTTTAGAACGGCTTGGACAACATTTGTTTTTGGTCGGGGCCGCACTGTCGATTGCGATTCTGATGGGTATTCCGCTCGGAATTTTAGTAACACGCCGTCCAGCTTTAGGTAAACCGATTTTAGGATTTGCCAATGTGATGCAAACGGTTCCAAGTTTGGCGCTGTTTGGCTTTCTGCTGCCGATTCCGATTATTGGGGGAATTGGGGCGAGAACGGCGATCGTCGCGCTTGTGCTGTACTCATTACTTCCGATTATTCGGAATACAGTTGTCGGAATTAATAGCGTTGATCCGGCAGTCCGAGAAGCGGGGCGCGGAATGGGAATGAGCGATCGACAGTTACTCTTTCAAGTTGAACTTCCGTTAGCAATGGGTGTAATTTTGTCTGGTGTTCGAGTGGCAACCGTGATTGGGGTAGGATTGGCAACGATCGCATCGGCAATCGGCGCGGGAGGTTTAGGAGAATTTATTTTTCGGGGGGTTGCGATCGTTGATAATCAACTCATTCTCGCGGGTGCAGTTCCGGCAGCGATCGTAGCGCTGGGTGCAGATTGGGGTTTAGGTTGGATTGAGAGACGTTTGACGATTAGAAAATGAAAAGATTTCTAGCTTTAGGACTTTTAGCGATTTGTTTAATGGTGTCGATCGTCGCGTGTCAAGGCGGTGGCGATCGTGTGGTAATTGGCTCAAAAAATTTTACCGAGCAGATTATTTTAGGCGAAATTCTAGCGCAGCAAATCGAGCGCAAAACGAATATTAAGGTCGATCGTAAATTCAATTTAGGTGGAACATTTGTCTGTTTAACTGGAATTCAAAAAGGCGAACTCGATATCTATCCTGAATACACCGGAACTGCTTACACTGCAATTCTAAAACTAGGAGCAGAAAGCGATCCAAAGCAGACATTTGAAACCGTAAAAAGTCGATTTGAACGAGATTTCCAATTAACCTGGTCAAAGCCATTTGGATTTAATAACTCATTTGCAATGGTCATTCGTGGCGAAGATGCAAGAAAGCTGAAGATTCAAACCCTTTCACAAGCATCAGCTTATACGCCAAAATGGCGTGCGGGATTTGGGCCTGAATTCCTCAATCGTGAAGATGGATTCCCTGGACTAGCGAAGACTTATAACCTGAAATTTGAATCTCAACCGAAAGTAATGGATTTGGGATTGTTGTATCGATCGCTGCAAGATAAACAAGTCGATATCGTGGCGGGAAGCACAACTGATGGCTTACTTTCAACACTTGATCTAACAGTTCTAAAAGACGATAAACGTTATTTTCCACCGTATGAAGCGGCAGCAGTGGTTCGGCGCGATACGTTCCAAAAACATCCAGAACTCAGAGAAGTTTTAGATCAGCTTGGTGGTTTGATTTCTGATAAAACGATGCAGGAATTAAACTATCGAGTGGATGGAAAGAAAGAAGATGTAAAACAAGTGGTTCAGGAGTTTCTAAAATCTAAGTAGAGGCTTGAAAGATTTGTGTAGCTGTTAGCTGTAAGTCTGGAAAAGTTGGAGAAATGATGCGATCGTTGCTTAAGTCATGGCGATTGACCGATTGCGGCAACTTCATTCTAGAAACAAGTAGGCTCGACTCTCGACTCCAATCTGCTTAAAACAGACTGCAATCGAAAATCGAGCCTACAGCTAAACCACGATCGACGAAATTAACGACGGCTGCGGTTCGGCACTTTGCTCATGTAGTCTTCAGAAGTTACGACGCTGCCATAGTTCGATTTAGGCGCGATCGAGGCTGCCACACTGAGGAAGCGACGCGGATCACCTTCGGGCAAACGGCGTTCTTGAGAGCGCTTGGAGTAGTAGTTCTGCACCACAAACTGCCAATCGTTCTTCACAGTTCCCACCGTGTCGCGGAAGTCTTCGCCGTAACGCGGTGTGACCAAGTTAAACGGACGCGCCTCCATACGACGACGCTGATACGGAACAGTGTAGTCACCGAAAGTGTTGGTGTACTCTTCGCTGTCGAGCAAGGCATCAACGAATCCGTTGAATCCTTTGGTTCCGATAACGATCGACCAAGCAACCTCCTCGTTGCGGTCATAGGAATCCCGACCCAAGAACCGCTTGAGGCAGATTTGCACTAAGCGATAGTTGTTGTTTACTTCTACAACGGTGCTGTAGAAGCGCTCGGATTTTGCCAGTTCACGAATGAAATCGCGCACGGTGATTGCGCCGTTTCTCAGACGAGATTCGCAAGTCACTTGGCGGTTAAACTTCAGCGTTTCATGTTCGCTGAACACTTGACGATAGGTAGCCCAGATCAGAGCTTCCATATCCGTTGAAGAGCTTACATCTTCGATTCGATAGATGTAAGGAGTATCTTCGTTTTGGTCAGCAATGCCGAAATTTTTCACCCGATGGTTTTGGGTGGTCGGCTTGTAAGCTAACAATGGCAATGCCATGTCAGAATCTCCCTCGTAATATAAACGGCGGTAAATTTTGGATGGATTTTTATGATTAGAAATCCAAGTCGCGTGAAACCATTATCTCGCGTCTGGTGTCCGAAAGTAGTACCCTTGTGAGCATTTATCCAATCGAACCGTTCACCGCGAAAAACAGTAACAGGAAGAAAATCAAGCCCAACGTCGAAACGGAAACAGCCGTAACCGTTTTCCAGTCTGAGGTTGTGACGAATTTCTCCCAGTTGAATCGTTCAAACTGCTCAAACTGCGGTCTGAACTGTTGAACGAATTTCAGTTCGCCTTGTTTGGGGAGTCGGTCGCGATAATCGGCTCCATAGCGCGGCGTGAAGCTGTAAGGGCGTTCGGTTACTCGTTTGCGCTGATACGGAACGGTGTTGTCGTCAAACGCTTCGCTGTACTCCTCGCTATCGAGCAACGCATCTACGAACTTGCTCCAGCCCAACGTTGCGATTTGGATTGACCAGGCGATCGTTTCTTCTTTGTTGTAGGGCGATCGACCCAGTAACCGCTTTAAGCAGACTTCGACCAAGCGATAGTTATTGTTCGCTTCGACAACCAGACGGTAGAACCGTTCTGATTTTGCCAAGCCTCGAACAAAATCGCGGGCTGTGATCGATCTATTCTTCAGTTGAGTTTCCAGCGTAATCTGCCGATTAAACTGCAACGTTTCCTGCTCATTAAACACTTGCCGATAGGTTGCCCAGATCAGCGTGTCCATTTCAGCCGGAGTCGAACTGTCTTCGATGCGATAGAGATGCGGGCTATCTTCATTCAAATCAGCTTTGCCAAAGCTTTGGACGCGCTGATCCTGGGTCGTCGGTCTGTACTCTAACAATGGAAGCGTCGTACCCATAAGAACCTCCTTACTACGTCTGTTGAAACAGTATCGTTATCGCAACGGGAAGCTAGCACCAGTGCTAATCGAAGCCGGAGTGCTACCGACTAATTCGCGGGTCATGTCGGGAATCGCAATGTTCTCGGTGGAGACGGGTTTGTGTTCGACCATTTTGATGCTCAGCGATCGTGCTAAGTCGCGGAAGTTGTTGATGTCGCCCCACTTGTAGCGTCCGGCTTCTTCTTGATCGCGCCAGTAATCCGCATAGCTCGGTGTCACCAGGTTAAACGGACGACCTTTATAACGCCGACGCTGAGAGGGGACGGTGTTATCACCAAAAGCAGTGCTGTATTCTTCGCTATCGAGCAAGGCATCAACGAAACCACCCCAACCTAACGTGGCGATTTTGATCGACCATGCGATCGTTTCTTCGTTGTTGTAGGCTGAGCGACCGAGTAGGCGTTTTAGGGCGACATCAACTAGGCGATAGTTTGAGTTTTTATCGATCACGAGCGATCGGAATGTTTCAGACTTTGCCAATCCGCGTACAAAATCGCGAACGGTAATTGCCCGATTTTTTAGCTGGGATTCCAGATTGGTCTGACGGCTGCTTTTCAGGATGACGTGCTCACTGAACACTTGGCGGTAAGCTGCCCAAATCAGATCAGTGATATCCGTTTGATCGACACAATCTTCGAGCCGATAGATATAGGGAGTATCTTCGCCTGGAACTTCGTACCCATCGACTCGCTGATTCTGCGAGGAGGGCTTGTACTCAAGTAGAGGGATCGACATGGTAAATCAAGGGTAAAGAATTTATACGGGGTTCGCTGCGGTTGTGAATTCGGAGAAGTCCCCTAAATCCCCCACGAGTGGGGGACTTTGAATTGGAGTTTTGGCTCGAAATTCCCCAGAATGGGAGATTTAGGGGGCAGCAATCCGTTCATTCCGAAGCGGAAAGACTCATCGAGTTCAAGCTAGAAACGTTTCGCGATCGCACTTTCCCAAAAACTCTAAACTAAACTTTCGGAGTGTTGGGAAGATAGCTATACGGCAAATTAACCTTCGGACGGCTCACGGTCGGCTTCGTTACCGCAGCAGCTTCACGGCTTGAATCCGGTACTTGAACCGCGCTCGATGTTGCTCTTGCCACATGGCGTTGTGTATCGAGATGCGGTGTACTCATGCCTTGTGCCATGTTCAAGAACGTAAACGGAATCGCTTGACGAATCACTGTTCTATCCAAGTCGCCAGCATTGTAGCTGCGAACTTGATAGTAGGAGCGAGTCGCCAACTCACGTTCTAAAAGCCGATTGCGCCAGAAGTCGCTATAGCGGGGATTGCTCAAGTTAAACGGACGACCTTCTAAGCGACGGCGTTGATACGGCACAATGTCATCGCCAAAGTTCTCGCGGTATTCTTCGCTATCAACAATGTCGTCAATGAAACCATGTAAGCCTCTGGTGGCGATGACGATCGATTTTGCGATCTGTTCATCTTGACCATAAGAAGCTCGTCCCAGAAAGCGCTTCAGGGTGATATCAACTAAGCGATAGTTCGAGTTTGTGTCAGCAACTAATTCGCGATAAACGTCAGACTTACCCAACCCGCGCATGAAATCAGCAACGCTGATCCTACGGTTGCGTAATTGCGATTCTAGGTTGACCTGACGATGACTTTTGAGAATTAGTTGTTCCGCAAAAATCTGGCGATAGGCTGCCCAAATCAAACGATCGAGATCTTCCGCCGATCGTGCATCCGCAAGGCGATAAATCACTGGATCATCTTCATCAAGCACGTCGTAACCATTAACGCGCTGATTCTGTGTTTTTGGATTAATGTTTAGAAGTGGGATTGCCATTAGAGAAACCCAATAAGTTTAAGCAAGGTGTTGTTTCGCAAGTGTGGCTCTAGCCCGAACCGCACCATCAGGATCTGTTTGAGCAAGCTGATCGAGTTGATCGATCGCACTGGATCGATTGACTAAATCCGCAGAAGTAATCCAACTTTGTAGCCCCACGATCGCGGCATAGCGATTTGCCCAATCTGCATCCTGAGCAACCAACAATAGTGTTTTCAAAGCTTGAGACTGAGCTGATTCGCGTTCTGTGGGTTCAAGTTGTTGCCAGCGTAGTTGTCCCAATCCTTTAATAGCTGCTCGCCGGACGCTTGGTGCAAAGTCTGCTTCTGCCGCTTTGATCAATACGTCTAGGGCACGTGGGTCAGCGATCGCCGCTAACGCTCGTAAACTATAAGCCCTCGCCCCATAGTTATAGCCATCAATTTGCGCTAACAAGTCGGGCACTGCTTCTTCACCCAGCGCCACTAAACCAGAAACCGCCGCTAATGCTGCACCCGGATTGTTAAACCCAAGCGCGCGAATCAGCGTCGGTATGGCTGCGGTCGATCGTGCTTGCGCCAAAGCGCGAACGGCTCCAACCAATTTGGCAGGAGAGTCTGCTGCTTCGACCGCTTGAATCAGCGATTGAATTGTGGGATCAGTTGCAATCATAGAGTCCTCGTGAGGGGGCAATTTGGCGATCCAGGTTCGAGAGCTTCGCTCCCGAATCACCGCTTACCGTTCACAATAATTGATCCATGAGGGTCATGAGCTTGATGGCATCTGAAGAAAGCGGATCGCCCGTTTCCCGCAGATGATAATCAAGCAAGCCTTTACAAGACAGCAGCTTAAAGCTGTTTTCTACCGGAGCAGCGGCAATCGCGTCAGCCGCCGGAATATATCCGATCGCGCCCAAGTCTGCTAATGCCGATCGTCTCAGTTGCACATCATTCCCCTGTAGCGCTTGTACCAACTGCTCTCCGTAAACCGGATCGTGAGTAAGCTGATACATCGATCGCGCCGCAGCATACTGAACTCGTGCCACCGAATGATTGAGAAACGGACGAACGAGATCGATCGCTTCCGTTGCTCCTAATGCCCCCAACGCTTCTAGCACTGCCTCAACGGGCTGCACTAGATGTGGGCGATCTGGAACAAACTGTGCAACCTCGATTCCACCTTCAAGGAGCGTCATCAATTGAGGAACACAAGATGCATCACCGAGCAATCCCAGGGCTTGAGCCGCTGACTCCCGTACGTAAAAGTCATCACACTCAAGGCAGCGAGTCAGCCCAGGAACCGCTCGACGATCGTCTAATTTCCCCAATGCCCGTGCTGCATTGCGCCGCAACGGGTAGCCGCCCATTTCGGTGCGATCGTCTTCGTCTTCCAATGCCCGAATCAACGCATCGATCGCCCTCGAATCTTTGATCTGAAACTTCCCCAGCCACCAAGCCGCGTAGTACCGCAAACTTGTATCGGTATCGGATAAATTTGCGATCGCTTGCTCTACCGTTAACGGTTCGGCTCCGAGTGCTTCAGGTGACGATTCAAGATCGGGCGTAGATTCCAGCACGATAGTTCGATGAGGTTAAGGTTGACTTACTCTTGATTTGCAGATGTGTCTGCCTGTGTCAGCGGGGTGATGCTGACAATGCGACCGCCCAAGCGAGCAATCCGCTGCATCTCTTCGGTCATGCGGTTGTAGGGCACGGTGAGGAACACACTGCCGCTATTGCGAATTTGATAGTTGTTGCGATCGGTTTGATCGTTTTGGCGCAAGCCGACGACTTCATAACGAAACATTCGAGCGCCCGATTGAGTGGTTGCGGCGCTGCCAACGGCGGTTTGACCGAGCATGATTTGAAACTCCTTGTATTGCAAGTGAAAAATCGAGGACTAGACCACTAATCCTCGATTCAGCGGAATCTACGCGGGTGTAACGCTCACGATTCTTCCGCCAGTGCGGTGAATCTGTTGCATCTTCGGCAACAGTTGTTCATAAGGGAGCAGATAAGCGGTGCTGGAGCGACGCACTTTCGGATAGCCAGCACCTAAAATGCCAGCAACTTCGAGCCGATAGATCCGGCCACTTTCGCCATACGAACCGCCGAGTGCCTTCTTCGGTGCAATATCGCTGGAAGCGCTGAAGTGTGCCCAACCGCCACTTGATTGAGAGGGTTGCGCGATCGTCGAAGCTTCATTTCTTGCTAGGTTCCGTGCCAAGCGAGTGTTATTGCCACCCGCTTGAGAACGATCGCTGTTCGCATACCCACGATACAGCTTGAACAAGTTCGTAAAGCCGATGCTTCTCGCGCCAGTTTCATACTGGAAGCCCCGGTAGTACGGCACAACATTGTCGCCAAAGTTTGCTTCGTATTCTTCCGAGTCAATGTAAGAATCGATTTCAGCATCAAACCCTTGGTTTTGATAAATATCCAGGTGTTCAATCACTGCTGCTTCATCAAACGGAGCACGACCGAGCAAATGTTTGTGATTCAGTTCGATCGTTCTCGTTTGGAAGTTGTTATACAAAAACTTCTCTTTATATAGTTCTGATTTTGCGACGACGCGGACAAATTCTCTGACCGTAATTTTGCCGTTGCGTAACAGCGACTCTGCACCTGTTAATCGCTCAGACTTCATCAGGTAATCGTTGCCCAACACCTGACGATAAGTCGCACGAACCACTGCTTCTACATCACCTTCTGTCCAAGGATGGCGAAGTTCCACCTTGGGAGTTTCCTGGAAAGGCGCGGTTCCAAGCCGCCCCGCTGCTGCTGTAATAGCCATTGTATCGAGTTCTCCAAAGTCAACGGCGAACGTAATTCTACAGACTCAAACTGCGTCAGCGTTCAGCCATCAGGCTTATGAGCAATCCCGATCGCCGATCGCTAACCCGAATTTTGATAAAACAATGCCCGGAAGGGTAAACAATAGCCAGCATCTGCCAGCGAACCGCATACCTTTCCGGGCAAGGCGATGTTAGCTCAGAGCGTTGATCGCGTAGTCGATGTAAGCGTTCGCTTCAACCGAGGCTTGTCCGCCCAAACCATGGTTCGCTTTGATGTGCTTCAAAGCTTCAACGTACCAGCTGGGAGACAGATCGAAGGTGCTGTTGATTTCAGCCAAACCAGCAACGAGGTACTCGTCCATCGGACCCGTTCCACCAGCGACCAAGCAGTAGGTCACCATGCGGAGGTAGTAGCCGATGTCACGGGAGCATTTTGCTTTACCACGAGCATCTGCTGCGAAGTTGTTTCCTTGCATTTGGGTGGTGTAAGGAAACTTTTGGTAAACCGCATTTGCAGCACCGTCGGTCAACTTTTGAGCGTTGTTGGTCAAGGCACGTGCAGCTTCCATTGCAGCAGCAGCGCGCTCGAAGCGTCCATACACTTGGTGCATTTCAGCGTTGCTCAAGAAACGTCCTTGGGTATCAGCAGCAGCGATCGCTTCAGTAATCGGGGTCTTCATTGTTGGTCTCTCCCTTTGGGTTTATCGTTAAGAAAAAAGTAAAGTTTGGATTTTTGCTATTGTCCCGATGCAATCGGCAAATAGCAAAGGAGATTGCGCTAGAAATTTACGCAACTGCAGCAGCAGCGCGATCAAAGTAGCTAGCCAATTCAGACATCAGCGAGCTGCAGTCACCCTTGGTGATCCCGTTGGGGTCATTCGCAATTGCGATCGCAGCGTCTTTCATCTTGCCAACACCAGCAGCAACGGAGCCACCAGGAACGCCCAATGCTTGGTAGGTCTCACGCAGACCGTTCAAGCAGCGATCGTCGAGAACACTAGCATCACCAGCGATGGCTGCATAGGTTACATAGCGCAAGATAATTTCCATGTCGCGCAGACAAGCAGCCATGCGACGGTTGGTGTAAGCGTTACCGCCAGGTGCGATGAGTTGGGGTTGCTCTTCAAACAATGCGCGAGCTGCGTTAGCAACGATGGTGGAAGCATTGCTGGTGACGCGGTTAACAACGTCCAAGCGCTTGTTGCCGTCACGAACCATTGCGGTCAGGGCATCGAGTTGACCAGCGCTCAGGAATTCGCCTTTAGCGTCAGCCTGAGAGACCACCTTTGCGAATGCATCTAACATTGGAATTCTCCTAAAAACTGGGTATGAGTTCGATTTGGTTCAGAACTGGAAGGTGTTTCTGAAGCCATTTGGAGGGTTGATGGACTTGGGGGAATACAACGCCACGCTCTGAATTAAGAACGCTCCTCAAAAACTCGATATGTTGAGTTTTGTTAGAAATCTGAGAGACTGTCACATTTCTATGAGAAAGTGCGAACCCTATTTCAGATGGTGTTTTAAGCGGGTTTGTTTTGTTGTTTTCCCCTTCGATTTCCTTTTATACAATGCTGTAGCGTCTGATTTTGTTACAAGTTATTGATTTGTATCACGCCCAACGAATTATTTGACGAAAGTGTTGCTAAATCAGGGATTTCACGGAATCAAGGCTAAGATTTACTTGATTTGCTGAGAAGATTTAACCGATGAGTGTGTAGTTTGTTTAAGTTAATTATTTCTTAAGATTTCCAGAACTGGCTTACTGATTGATTTGTAAAACTTTTCAGAGATAGAAGCAAAACTCAAGCTTGTAACAAATGATTGAGATATTTATCGAGATATTAGTTTCGCTTTGTTAAGACTGATTTGATGCATAAGGCTACGATCGCACTCCGGCTTCTCCGATTCATCTCTACAATGTCGATGTATCCTGATTGTTGGGCGTTTTTGCCCGGAAAATTATCGTTTTGGAAGTTGTATTGTGCTTGACCTGAAGCTAATTCGTGAAAATCCTGACCTTGTGCAAACCAAGCTGAATCAGCGCGGGGGTAGCTATGACATTTCTGCGATCGTTTCGCTCGATCAGCAGCGTCGCGAGTTAGAGGTTGAGCGATCGCAACTCCAAGCCCGCAGCAACGAAATCGGGAAGCTGGTTGGTCAGATGATGAAGGCTGATCCGAAAAATCCAGAAGTTCAGCCTCTGCGCGAAGAAGGAAATGCACTGAAGGCAAAATTGAGCGAGTTAGAGCCGCGAGAAAAAGAAATTCGCGATCAGATTGAAACGCTATTGTTGACGTTTCCGAATTTGCCGAGTGAGACGACACCGATCGGCAAAGACGAAACCGAGAACGTGGAAGTGAAGCGATGGGGCGATGAGTTTAAGCCCGCGATCGAAGTTCTACCCCATTACGAGATTGCTGAAAAGCTTGGAATTTTCAACACAGAACGGGCAACCAAAATTGCTCAGAGCCGATTTGTAATTCTGATGGGTGCGGGTGCGGCGTTAGAGCGGGCATTGATTCAACTTATGTTGGATCAGCAAATTGCTGCGGGTTACGTGGAAGTGCTACCTCCGGTGTTGATTAATTCTCGATCGATGACTGCAACCGGGCAGTTACCCAAATTTGCCGAAGAAAGCTTCAAATGTTCTGACGATGATTTGTGGTTAGCTCCGACTGCCGAAGTTCCGGTGACAAATCTATACCGAGATGAGATCATTCCTGCCGAACAATTACCAATTCATCACTGTGCTTATACGCCTTGTTTTCGTCGTGAGGCAGGCAGCTATGGCAGAGATACACGCGGCTTAATTCGACTGCATCAGTTCAATAAAGTTGAGTTAGTAAAGCTAGTGCATCCTGAAACTTCCGAGCAGGAACATCAAAGCTTAGTGCGAAATGCAGAAGCGATTTTAGAAGTGCTGAAACTGCCATATCGCACGATCGAGCTTTGCACCGGAGATTTAGGCTTCGGTGCAGCAAAATGTTATGACCTTGAAGTCTGGCTACCATCAGCGGGAACATACCGCGAAATCTCAAGCTGCTCGAATTTTATGGACTTCCAAGCGCGTCGGGGCAATATTCGATTTAAGGGAGCGGGGCAGAAAGGAACACAATTTGTGCATACGCTGAATGGATCGGGATTGGCAATCGGACGAACGATGGCAGCAATTTTAGAAAACTATCAGCAAGCGGATGGAACAGTGAAAGTTCCGGAGGCATTGCAGCCTTATTTGGGTCGTGAAGTGCTGTAAAAAATGGAGATTGTGCGATCGTTTTGTCCAGCGATCGTGTTTCAACATACAACTATTCTCTAAAAGGTGTAAACGTTCCTATTGCAGACTGGAACGTTCACACTTTTTGCACGAATTTCCATGCTTTAAGCGAGAACTTTCACGTTGAGAGCAAGAACTTTCATCAATTGAACTAGAACGTTCACACTTTTTGCAGGAACGATCGTGCGTTGAGGTGGAATAATGCGATCGAGAGGGGGAAGGATTACGTTTCGAGTTGGAATTGGGATTTTTTGTTGTATTCAAGGCTGGTATTTTCAGATCATGCAACAACACGATCGCTCCTCCAATAACTCCAAAGCGAAGAGAACGATCACACTCCAAACTCAACTCATCTCAGACTGAAACTGATTCATCAGCCAAGCACTCACCTTGCCGTGATTCATCTCCCGACTGCGGCGAAAGGCTTCTTCCAAGACCGCAATTTCTAAACCGGGTAGAACGATCGAACAGTCAATCCGCCGACTTCCACGATCGGCAACCGCAAATGCCCAAATACTCGCATTCTGCACATCAATAATCCAGTATTCCTTCACGCCTAACGATTCGTAGAGCAAGCGTTTTTCACCGCGATCGTCGGCCAAAGAGGAGTACGCAACTTCAATTACCAAATCTGGAGCAGGATACCGATCCAGATCGATGATCGTCGCTTCCCAGGGTACAATCTCTGCATTTTCACCCACGTAGAACGACACATCGGGCTGAACTTCAGCGCACCCAGTTTTGCGATAGGTGCAATTATCATGACCATCAATATCAAGACCTAGAATCCCGGTGAAAATTGATATAGCAGCAATCACAATGTAGTGATCACGAGAATGCGGATTACCCAGTGCTGCCATTTCTTCGAGCCTCATTCGTCCGTTGTAATAGTAAGCCTTAACCTTGGCATAGGCAGGAGTCTCAGTGATTCGGATAAACTCTTCCCAAGACATCGAAATCCAGGCTTCCAGCTGCACCTGAGTATTTAGCTGACTCATGAGACTTTTCCTTGTACGAGTTGGCTTTATTGTAGTTCAGAAGCTCAATTCACCCGGATACAGTAACGATCGTGAACTACTCCTTTCTACCGATTTGTGCCGTGAAGATTCGTAACGGCAAGACGAAACCTCTAGAATAAGAAAAACGTTCTTCATCGAGCCTTAACTTTTACTGCTTATGTCTGTTCTGGCGGTTATTCTTCTTCTGGCAGTTCTGATCTTTGTACATGAACTCGGTCATTTCCTGGCGGCAAGGCTTCAGGGAATTTATGCAAATCGCTTTTCGATCGGCTTTGGCCCGATCTTGCTGAGATATCAGGGTGAACAAACCGAATACGCCCTTCGCGCCCTGCCGCTTGGGGGTTTTGTTGGATTCCCTGACGATGACCCAGAAAGTACGATTCCGCCAGATGACCCGAATTTGTTAAAAAATCGTCCGGTACTCGATCGCGCGATCGTCATCAGCGCTGGCGTAATCGCGAATCTGATATTTGCTTACTTTATCTTGGTCGGACAAATGGCATTCGTCGGACTGCCCGCAATTGAGTACAATCCCGGTGTGATTGTGCCAGAAGCGATCGCGGAAGGTGTCGCTGCTCAATCAGGCATCCAAAACGGAGATGTTGTCGTTGGGATTAACGGCAAATCGCTCGGTGCATCTGATGCTGCGATGAATACGCTCAGACAAACGATCGAGACGAGCCCCGGAAAACCGTTGCAGTTGTCGATCGAGCGCAAAGGGCAGCCTGTGACGGTTAATGTTACGCCACAAGACGACAACGGCAAAGGCAAGATCGGAGTCAAATTGCAGCCGCACTTTAAAACTCAACCAAATGGAAAAATCGTTTACTACAAACGCGCCAGTAACCCAATTGCAGTTTTCACGATGGCGGCAAACGAGTTTCAGCGAATTGTTGTCTTGACGGTGCAAGGCTTTGGGCAACTGATTAGCAATTTTGGTAACACTGCAAATCAAGTGGCTGGACCAGTTGCGATCGTGGCAACAGGTGCAAGAATCGCTAAAACTGACTTTGCTAGCTTGTTCAACTTCACAGCATTAATCAGCATCAACTTAGCGATTATCAACATCCTGCCGCTTCCCGCACTTGATGGCGGACAACTTGCATTCCTGTTGGTAGAAGGTCTTCGCGGTAAACCTGTTCCGTCTGGCATTCAGGACGGCGTGATGCAGACCGGATTAATGCTATTACTGGGATTAGGCGTTTTTCTGATCATCCGTGACACGGTGAATCTCATTCCACAGTGACAACTAGACGACTTTCTGCAACCAAACAACGTGCATTAGAGATCTTGATACGACTGAAAAAGCTTTATCCAGAAGCTCCTTGCACGTTGGATTATGACACTCCAGTTCAATTAATGGTGGCAACGATCCTGGCGGCTCAATGCACCGATGAACGAGTCAATACCGTCACGCCTGCCTTGTTCCGCCGCTTTCCCGATGCGGCGGCTTTGGCAGGCGCTGATCTTTCTGAGCTTGAAGAATTAGTACGATCAACCGGCTTCTACCGCAACAAAGCCAAAAATATTCAGGCGGCTTGTTGCATCATCATGGAAAAGTATGGCGGGGAAGTGCCGCGATCGATGGAAGACCTCACCAGTCTCCCTGGTGTTGCCCGTAAAACTGCAAATGTCGTTTCGGCTCATGCGTTTGGCGTGAACTTGGGGGTTACAGTCGATACGCACGTCAAGCGATTATCGTATCGATTAGGTTTAACCAAGAACACCGAGCCTGTGAAGGTTGAGCGGGATTTGATGAAGCTCTTACCGCAACCGGACTGGGAAAACTGGTCGATTCGGTTGGTATATCACGGTCGGGCTGTATGTAACGCTCGGAATCCACAGTGCGATTGTTGTGTTCTCGCTGATCTTTGCCCGTCCGCCCCTCTCGCCGCTCTGCCAGCAAAGAAAAGCCTGAAGGAATCTCGCACAACCTCGTAGAAAGCTGCAGTTTTTGAGTAGAATCAAAAATAGTGTCTTTTATCAGAAGGTCAAACATCATTCATGGCTAAGAAAAGCATGATTGAGCGTGAGAGAAAGCGCGAACGCACCGTCGAGAAGTACGCAGAAAAGCGTGCGGCTCTGAAGGAACAGTTTGCGGCTGCCACGACTCAAACCGAAAAGCTAGAAATTCATCGCAAAATTCAACAGCTCCCACGCAATAGCGCAAGAGTCCGGGTACGAAATCGCTGCTGGGCAACCGGTCGTCCGAGAGCTGTGTACCGTGACTTTGGACTGTCACGGCACTGTATTCGGGAAATGGCACACGCTGGATTACTGCCTGGCGTAGTGAAATCAAGCTGGTAAAAAGATTTTGGATTTTGGATTAATCAATCTAAAATCCAAAATCTCACTGTCCACAACAGCGATCGACCCCTAAACTCTCCATGAGTAAATCGCTCACGGCATTAGCGATCGCGAATTCTCCATAAAAACTGTCAGAAAAGTCGAACGATTGCATCTCTGCAATAATCGCAATTACTAGCGACCCCAAATCGTTTTCGTCTTCCATGCGGTGGCGCTTGTAGATTTGGGCCGCCCGTTCTGCAATTCTTCGGTTGGCGGGTTCTGGGAGAAATTCCTCATCGAGCCACCGCAGCAATTTTTGTTCAAGCCAAACCGCTTCTTGCTCCGGATGCTTCGCGGGCGGTAACGTAATCGGTGGGATGGGTTCAATCATGCTACTTTCCCCCAAACAAGGCTATTCAAACTATATCGTTTCAGTATCCCTGTTACAACGCCTTTCGGAGCTAGGTTATGCGAATTGATGTGCCTTCGATTCTTGAAGGTTACGCTCAAGGTTATTTCTTGATGTCGAATGAGTCAGGTAAAGATTTAGCCTGGTATACCAGTCGTGAACGAACTTTGATTCCTCTAGATGAGCGGTTTCAATATCCCAAATCGCTACGACGGGTATTGAATCAAAATCGATTTACCGTGGCAATTAATCAAGCGTTTGAGGCGGTAGTCGAGGGTTGTGCCGATCGTGAATCAACCTGGATCTCAGATGACCTCAAGGAAATTTACTGGACGTTGCATCAAGCAGGCTGGGCGCATAGCTTTGAAACCTGGCAAGACGATCAGCTTGCGGGTGGTATTTTGGGATTGTCGCTGCGGGGAGCGTTTATTGGGGAATCGATGTTCTTTCGGATCCCGGACGGCTCGAAAGTGGCGATGGTGAAGCTGGTGGAACATTTACGATCGCGCAATTTCGTTCTATTTGATGCGCAGATGATGAATCCGCACTTAGAGCGGTTTGGCGCTTATGTCATCAACAATCGCGATTATCGAGATTTGTTGCGGCAGGCATTGGAGCGAGATTGCTCGATCATATGATCGGATGATGCACGATCGCTTGAGCTAACACGCCAAAATCTTCTCTAATGTGGTCGTGGTCATGTGAATCGAATTGGTAGACGATCAATGATCAAATCTTCTGTTCCTTGGATCGCTTTAGCTCTAGCAGGTGCGGGGGTTGGACTGATGCAACTGAGATCACTCGCTCAAGCAAAACTACCTCAATCTGATTTATCCGTTGACGCAGTGCAACTCATTCTGCAACGCCGCATTGACCAGGAAAAACAAAGTCTGGGCATCGTCGTCGGACTGATTACACCTGAAGGACGCAAAATTGTTAGTCATGGACGATTGGCGCAATCAGATTCTCGCAAGCCTGATGGGAATACAGTTTTTGAAATTGGCTCGATTAGCAAGGTGTTTACGGCGCTCTTGTTAGCAGACTGCGTAGAGCGGGGAGAACTCAGGCTGAGCGATCCAATCTCAAGGTTTCTGCCCAAATCTGTTCGCGTTCCTCACCGGAACGGAAAGGAAATTACGCTAATCGATCTCGCTACACATACCTCTGGATTGCCTAGACTGCCGGATAATTTCAATCCACAAGACCCCGAAAATCCTTACGCAGATTACACCGTTGAGCAACTGCATGAATTCTTATCCAGGCATCAATTAACCAGAGATATCGGAACGAAGTACGAATACTCGAATCTAGGATTTGGCTTGCTCGGACAGATCCTCAGCTTAGAGTCTGGAATGAACTACGAAACGCTTGTGACAACGCGAATTGCTCAGCCGCTAAAGATGGAAAGCACTCAGATTCAGTTATCTTCAGAGCTGCGATCGCGCCTCGCAACAGGACATACTTCAACAGGTCAGCCTACTAAAAGCTGGGATTTTCCAACCTTGGCAGGGGCAGGAGCATTACGCTCTACAACTCAGGATCTCTTAGATTTCCTGGCAGCAAATCTGGGCTTAATCGAGTCTAATCTCGTGCCTGCGATGCAGCGGACGCAGGTCGCTCAGCGTCCAACTGGAACACCTGATTTAGACATCGGCTTGGGTTGGCATATTTTCCGAAAGTACGGTAGAGAAATTGTTTGGCATAACGGTGGAACAGGGGGCTATCGCAGCTTTATTGGCTTGGATAAAAAGAAGCGATTGGGAGTCGTAGTTTTGTCAAATTCCAGTAACAGTATTGATGATATCGGACTGCATCTTCTGGAGAAGCAGTTTCCGCTAATGAAGCATGAGCCACCAAAAGAGCGAAAAGCGATCGTTGTCAATCCCAAGCTGTATGAACCTTATGTAGGACGCTATGAACTTTCTCCGAACTTTATTCTGACAATTACTAAAGAAGGCGATCGCCTCTTCGCCCAGGCGACGGGTCAGCCTATGATAGAACTTTTCCCTGAGTCAGAAACCCGCTTTTTTACCAAAGAAGTCGATGCTCAGATTACGTTCATCAAAGATCAACAAGGCCAGGTAACGCAATTAATTCTGCATCAAGCTGGACAGGATAGTGCTGCTAAGCGGCTTCGTTCATGAGTCGAGCGTTTAATCGAACTGCGGCGACCAGAGATCTTCGACTTTGGCTTCCCAACCCGGAAGAAGATCGGGGACTGTGATTGTGTCGCCGTTGTGAAGAACGATCGGATCTTCTCCACTACGACGAATTTCGACCCACTCTTGCTCTGGATTGATTAGAATACCGACTCTGGTTCCCAGCTCAAGAAA
This sequence comes from Leptolyngbya sp. AS-A5, assembly GCF_039962495.1. Classification (NCBI taxonomy): domain Bacteria; kingdom Bacillati; phylum Cyanobacteriota; class Cyanophyceae; order Leptolyngbyales; family Leptolyngbyaceae; genus Leptolyngbya; species Leptolyngbya sp. AS-A5. Next base: position 130,153 of record NZ_JAMPLL010000001.1, read on the forward strand.
TTCATCAATTTTGGTTCTGAGTTTGGTAATGCTGTCGCTGGGTGATTTAACTTCAACCACCAAATCGGGAGCAAGTTCGGCAAAGCTTCGGGGACTGCGGCGTAATCGTTCTGCTTGCACAAAGGAAACATCAGGCGCACGAGTATCAGAGTTCGGTAAGACGAAACCAGCGCTAGAAGCAGTCACTCTACCCATTTTTCTGGGTCTAACCCAGTTTCCTAACTGTCGAATCATTTCTGCTGTGACTTCATCTGATTCATACCCCGATGGACTCATGACAATAATCTCTCCATTCACTAGCTCCATTCGATAGTCTGGACACTGCGTTTGGAGTATTTCTAAATCCTTAACTGTAAGTGCCATAAAGTGGTTGGATTGTTGGATTATGAGTCAATTTTATGCTCTGTCACTAATGTAAGGCTAACCCATTCACCTTTATCGCTATAGCTGCGGATTAAGCGCTGCCTCAGATTTGGCTGTAGAAGCCAGCCGACTTCAAGCACGAAAGGCTGACGAGGTTGAATTTCTAACGGACAGTTGGATGAAGCTCCATTCGGAAGCAGCAAAATTTGAACACCTCGATCGAATCTCAATCGCGATCCTTCAATTTGAGCACTGGTGACGATTGTGCGTCCGAAGTTCAGTTCTTGATGTAGACGTTCACCTTCGCGCCAAATTTTCAAAGCAGTGGTGTACGAGTCGGGCGATCGCCAATCTGGATAAATGGTCGTCGCTTCTCCCTTCCATTCCCCGATCAAATCTTCAACTTGAAGGGGTGGACGTTCTAGTGTTTCTGAACCGGATAATTTTTCTCGAATTAAGGTGAGTCCGGTGAGCTTACCTTGTTTGTCGAATAGTTGAACGAGGCGGAGGCGGCGATCGTCATGAATTAATCCCAACTCTGCACCAAACTCCGAGAACGGCGCAAACTGAATCGTACCTTGAGAAAATGCGCCGTTGTCGAACAGCAGAATATTGCGACCGAGTGAACTGTACTCTAGAACTTTCTCGCTGATGGGCTGATTTGCTGGAGCGAGACGAACAATCTGACGCATGGTTTGATTGTGATTGAGTCCGGTGAAAGACACGATCGAAGGGGTATCTTCTAAAACTTCCCCAGCGGGTGAAAGCCGTGTAAACGAGCCTTCCCATGTGCCTAAATTCTCCAGCAAACAATCCCATTGAGATTTCATAGCGGTGCAAATTCGAGTTGATTGAAGGTTCGATCGTCTCACAAACTGCTTGATTCTGCGACAAGTCAGTGCGGACGCTAACTTGAGCAACGGGATCACCTTCGATCTCAATGGCGCTGTTTTGCCATGCGATCGCCCAAGCAGTAATATGCGCTGCGAATAGGATTGTATAATTTGAAGTTTTGACTAATCGTTGGAGTGCTACCGATAGCGGAAATTCTGTATTACGCGAGGTATAGACTGAAACAATCTTTTCAGCGTTGAGCGTGTACCGAGATAGCCATTGCCGATCGTAAAAACTGTTTCTTGAGCGTGAAGCCTCGCTGGATTAAATTCTGCTTCGAGAATGCTCCATGCAGCGGTATCAGTTGTAACGTGATCGAACTCAAACATCGAAATGTTTAAACAAAATATGCAAACGAAAAAGCGCGATCATTTCATATGATCGCGCTTTCTAGCCAACGATTCAGGCTTGTTTAATACTCTAAAAATAGGGTATTCAGAGCAGAGTCAGAAGCTGAAATTTTTGTGACAGAAGTTAGCTTAGGAGTCGATGCCCTTTGCATCTCAGAAACCTGGCTTTCGAGAAATGATAATCGCTTTTGAATGCGATGGCGGCGCTGTTCGATCGAGTCAAGTTCGGTTTGAAGACGCTTCTTCTCGATCGCGAGTTTGTACAGATTCAGGTAGGCTGTTGCTTCCGTTTGGGGACGGGGCATCGTGCTAATTTTGGGGCGCGAGTCAGTCAAAGGGTTAGGACGCATGAGAACACCTATAGATTAAGAAGCATACTTACGCCATCGGTTGCAGCAGGCAGCGTTGCGAACTGCCCACCGCAGAGGTCGTAAGTTTGATATCGCTAGAGTGCCTCAATTTTTTTATCTGATAACAGGTAAAGTTTATCCTTTTTTCATATTTGGATTGTCGCGCTTTTGCGATCGAATCATGCTAGTTTAGTACGCAAATACTATGATTAGTCAAGGGTTAGATCTTGGCTGAATGATTTGTGATGCAAACACCGTTGTCTGTTGATACGATTTTGGGCGACCGCTACTGCGTCTTAAAGATTCTGCATCAAAGTGCAGCAGGATGGGTCTATCTAGCGATCGACCAAACGACAAAAGGGGTTTGTGTCTTAGAAGAAATTTCTGCAATTGATCCAAGCGCGTTACCGTTTTTGCAAGAACAATATGCGGAATTGCTGCCAGCTTTAAAGCTTCGTCAGGTGGCGCACTATCAAACAACGATCGTGGATTTTGATCGGTTTTATTTAGTTCGTGATTATACGGAGGGTCATTCCTATCGTGAGTTATTCGAGCAAAAACGAATCTTCTCAGCAAAGGAAGTGACGCAGTTTTTCAAGCAAATTCTAGCAATTCTGCGATCGCTGCAACGACGAGAGATTGCACACCAAAATCTTTCTCTCAATTCGATTATTCAGCGTTTAGATGGCTCATTAATGCTAGCCGAGTTCACGCAAGCGAGCTTTGTAGAGCGGGAATTTAATACAGATTTATATCTGTTAGCTGTTTTATCGATCGTGCTGTTGACAGGATGCGAACCGAAAGAACTCTACGACGAAACAACACAATCCTGGAAATGGCGCGATCGCGCTGATGTTCAGTCTCGATTAGCGCAAGTCCTCGATCGAATGCTTTCTCCCAATCCGCAAAGCCGTTATTCCTCGGCTGCAAAAGTCACGCAAGCTTTATCTGCATCACATCAACCGGATTTTGCTGCAATCGTCTTTACGTTCGCGCTGCTCGGACTGGCTGCAATCTCAGCTTATCGGCTGATCAACTATCTACCAAATTTACAGACATCACCTCCGATCGCGCTGGATACTACAGCATCACCAACCGCAACTTCAAAAGAAACGGTTCAGCAACGATCGAAACGATTAGGACTTCGAGATAATCTGCTTCAGCAAATTGTTGATGACTCAAACGGGGTGCAAACACCAGAGAAGCTTCTAGAGCATCTAGAAACATTAAGCCAAGAAGCTCGTAGCGACATTGGAACCTACAAACGTGTTAACTACAATGCTTGGCTATCGAGCAATAAAGAGATCAGCGAACGAGCGATCGAACTGCTCACCGACGCTCAATTTGTCTCGTACTTCCCAGAACAGGAAGGAAAAGTTCTCAATCCCAGAACCTTTGGTCAAATCTGGTATGCGATCGCCCGCGACCAAATCACCAAAAACAAATTTGAAACACTCCCTGCTCGTGCAAGTGGAACACTTAAGAATGGAATCGGAAAAGTTTACCGATCGCAATTCAAACAAGGTCAAACATTGAAGCTCAATCTAAAATCAGATTCGGTCAGCGTTTGGATCATTACTGACAATGCAACGCCGCTGAAAAACTTTGATCAATCAACCTGGACGGGAAAGGTCACTCGATCAGGCATCTATGAGATCGTGATTGTTCCCAATACAGCTAAAACGACTCAATATGAACTATCGATCGACTCTAGCTCGACTTCCAGGTAGGGGAATAAACAATCTCTTGAGTGACTTGGCGCGGTTTTTGAATGGTTCGACGATCGCGAGCAGAATAACAAACCGCACCGTAACCACTGAAGGTTTGGTAATCCCGATAAATTGAAACGAGAAACGGAACGTTAGAAGGCTTTCTAGCGTAAGTGATAAAACGATTCATATTGCACACCCAACTTAGCGCATTGAACAATGCTGAGTCTTGTACTCAAAACAGAGCCAAGAACCAACATCAAAACTCTACAGTCCCAGTGCAAGCTGTAACTCAGGAGTTGCACTAACCGTTGTAGGCAACGGAGCCGGGTTAACATTCACCGCAGAACAATACCGGAAATATGCACAACGATCGCATTGCTTCCCTGGTATTGGCTCCCAGGTTTCATCATGGCGCAACCGTACCGCCAAATCTGAAATCACCGCTTGCACTTGCTTTTTATGTCTGCGAGTGGCTCGATACCGAACCTTCTCGCCCGTTCGCAAAAAAAGCAAGGTGAGATACTTCAAACTTTGTTGATAAGTCTGTTCCAACGCCAGGTAATACAATCCGATCTGCAAATCCATCTCATCAGACTCTGGAACCTTCAGATCGCGGCTCGACTTGTAATCGATTAGCTCTAACCCATCGTTGAGATAGTCGATCCGATCGTATCTTCCCGTAATACAGAATTCGAGGCTTTCGACGCGCAAAAACGCCTGAATTCTTCCTTCAACTGCTAACGGTTGGCGTAACGACGGAGCATTCAAAATGAACTTCTCGTAATAACGCTCAAGAATTGATCGACCATCTTCGACTTGGCTCGGAGTCAAGCCGGTTGAATGCTCTTCCCAGCAGCGATGCACCCAGGCTAAATCGGGGACAGAATCGTGGTAGTGCCAGTCCCGATGAACCATTGCCAACGCTTGATGCAGTGCCGTTCCCAACGCTGCTGAACCGAAGAAATCATTGCTCGTAAGCCGCCGCTCGTACCGCAAATAGTACGCATAGGGACAGCGACTATACGCCTGAAGTTTTGTCGCAGAAATCTGATAAGGCATGATGAGGCAAACAAGGTTATGAGGAACGTACAGTTCGGAAATCGATAATGCTTGAATCGGCTCGACCGAATGCTAGAGCGTCGGACTTCTAATCCACTGCTTCTAGGTTCCAATCGAAACAGTTAAATCTGTTCAACCGGACGCTTAAAGATAGAATCGAGATAAATCCGCGCTGTCTGACGATCGGTTTGACGTTCATTTGCTGGGCGGTTTTGCAGCAGGAACAAAGACAGCGCCGCAGACATCACTCGGTCTTGATCCCAATCGGGACGGGAATCGAGAAACGACTGGAATGATTGATGTAGTGCTTCGGGAATTTCAACAAAAAGACTGATATTGCTATCCATATCCATCAAACCTCAAATAATGAATCGTCAGTAGGTGAGCTAACCCTCGAATTTCTGCGAAAATCTGCAACAGAAATCTACGCCAGTCCGGTCGCTCTTTCCAATCTCCAGGGCTGTGGAAATCTTGTATCGCGGCTCGGCTGAACGCTTTCGGTTAGTCGCTACATTCTGCGCGATCGCTGCCAGAAGATCAACATCAAGAAACGTAACAATCCGCTGCTAGATCAAAATTACTGAACGATAGAATCGGCATTTCAGCCATTTTTTCTTAATGTCGCTTCACAAATTAAGCAATTCTCAAGCAGTGAGCAGGATTGCACTCGACTTTTCCACAGTCTGCCGGAAAATGACGATCCTAGCCCGATCCCCTGTGGAAAACTTTCTATTCGATGTGGAAAAGGTGTGGAAAAGGAATCGATCACCTGTGGAGAGGCTGTGGAAAGTTTGGGGAAAACCCGCTTCTTTGTAAAGTTTTGTTAAGATTCCTGCTCTCTCCAGCCTAAACTGTAAATCCCGCGGCTGAATTGGGTATTCTCTGTCTCCGAGCCTACGAATTGATCGAGAACATGAGCAAAATGGATGCTGATACTCCGGTCAGTGGTCGCCAATCTAGACACAAGAAGGGATAATAGAATGTCTGATTACCGCTGCTCGTCCTTTAATATTCTGGAATGATAGATCTGAATTTTCCTGCCCAACTCAATCCGCAATCCTTCCTAGTCCTAATCGTTTTAGTTGCCTTGGAATGCGTGTTGTCGGCAGATAACGCGATCGCCCTTGCTGCAATAACTCAGGGCTTGCAAGACCTAGAACTAGAGCGTCGCGCCCTGAATATTGGGCTAGTGGTTGCCTATATCTTGCGGATATCGCTGATTTTGGCAGCATCTTGGGTCATTGGGTACTGGCAATTTGAGTTAGCGGGAGCGCTCTATCTGCTGTGGCTGGCATTTCAGTATTTCACCTCTGCCGAGAAAGAAGAAGGAGCGCATCACAGCCCCCGATTTTCTTCGCTCTGGCAAGCGATCCCGTTAATTGCTTTTACAGATTTGGCGTTTTCGCTGGATAGTGTGACGACCGCGATCGCGGTTTCTCAAGAAACCTGGCTGATCTTGCTCGGTGGCACGATCGGGATCGTAGTGCTGCGGTTTATGGCAGGTTTATTTATCAATTGGCTAGAAGAATTCACGCACCTCGAAGATGCAGGTTACGTTACTGTTTCATTTGTGGGAATTCGATTGCTGTTGCGGGTGCTGAACGATCAGCTTGTGCCGCCAGAATGGTTGATGATTACGCTGGTTGCGATTGTGTTTGCATGGGGATTTTCTAAGCGAAATGATATCGCGGAGATTGAAGCGATCGCCGAATCCCAAAGCGAAGCAATGCCCGAAATTGAACCCATTTCGGAAAAAGATCCGGTTTAATTGCTCAAAACCCGACGGCACGCCGCCGGGTCACGATCGACAATTTGTCGCCGATTCAGGATTGCGATTATTCGTAAATCCAAGACAGCACAGTGGGCTGCCAATTCACTAATTCTTCGTCCTTAAACCAAAGCGCAATCTCGCTTTGAGCAGTTTCCGGCGCATCCGACCCGTGAATCAGATTGCGTCCGATATTGGCACCAAAATCACCCCGGATTGTTCCGGGTTCAGCAGTGAGGGGATTGGTTGCGCCGATCACTTTCCGCGCTGCTGCAATCACACCATCGCCTTCCCAGACCATTGCGACGACTGGGCCAGAAGTGATGAATTCAACCAGACTGCCGAAAAACGGACGTTCCCGGTGAACGCCGTAATGGCTTTCTGCCAGTTCGCGACTGACATTCATAAATTTCAAACCGACAAGGGTAAAGCCCTTCGTTTCAAAGCGGCGAATGATTTCACCGATCAGTTTGCGCTGTACGCCATCGGGCTTGATGGCTAAAAATGTGCGTTCCAAGCTGGACTCCCAAAAATGAAGTGAAATTTACAGAACCTAGATTATCTTAGAACGGTTAATCCAGTGATATGAAAGACTTCTGTTTTCAGATGGACGCGATAGACTGGATGCTTGAAGATTCGTTGCAATGAGGAAAAACCACGATGGGAGAACGCTCCGCTACTGTCAAGCCCGAAAAACAACCACCAAATCCGGGCTTGCAAGAGGAGGATTTGAAAACTAAGAATGGTAAGTCGAACGGCAAGCAAAACGGGAAATCCCCCACTCTGCTGGCTGCGCCGAAAAAGTGGACGATCGAAGATAGCGAAGAACTTTATCGGATTCAGGGCTGGGGCGATCCGTACTTTTCAATTAATGCGGCGGGGCACGTCACCGTCTCACCGAGAGGCAATCGCGGCGGATCGCTGGATTTGTTTGACTTGGTGAATGCACTAAAGCAACGAAATCTTGGTTTGCCGCTGCTGATTCGGTTCTCGGATATTTTAGAGGATCGCGTCGAGCGGATTAATTCCGCATTTGCAAAAGCGATCGCTCGTTACAGCTATCCCGGAGTTTACAAAGGAGTCTTTCCGGTTAAGTGCAACCAACAACGGCATTTGGTCGAAGATTTGGTGCGCTTTGGTCAACCGCATCAGTTCGGGCTGGAAGCGGGCTCAAAACCGGAATTGATGATCGCTCTCGCGTCGCTGAAAACTCCTGGAGCCTTGCTGATCTGCAACGGCTACAAAGATCGGGAGTACATTGAAACGGCGATGTTAGCGAGACGATTGGGACAAACGCCGATCATTGTTCTAGAGCAGATCGAAGAAGTTGGACTGGCGATCGAAGCCAGTAAAAAACTCGGCATTCAGCCGATTTTAGGGGTTCGAGCAAAACTGAGCGCGAAAGGCATCGGACGCTGGGGAACTTCGGCAGGCGATCGAGCAAAATTCGGCTTAACAGTTCCCGAAATCATTGATACCGTGAACCAACTGAAAGCAGCCGATATGTTGGACTGTCTGCAATTGCTGCATTTCCACATTGGTTCTCAGATTTCAGCAATCAGTGTGCTGAAAGAAGCCATGCGTGAAGCCAGCCGCATCTATATCGAACTATGCAGACTGGGTGCGAATATGCAGTACCTCGATGTCGGTGGCGGTTTGGGCGTGGACTATGACGGATCGCAAACGAACTTCCATGCCTCGAAAAACTACAGCACTCAGAACTATGCGAATGATGTGGTTGCAGCCGTGAGAGATGCTTGTGCGCTTGCCAATCTTCCGGTTCCAACCTTAATCAGCGAAAGTGGACGAGCGATCGCATCGCATCAATCGGTGCTGGTGTTTGACATTCTGGGTACAAGTGATGTCGCGGTTGAAACGCCCGAACCTTCCCAAGAAGATGAACATCTAATCATCCAAAATCTCTATGAAACTTACACCTCGATCAACAGTGAAAACTTTCTAGAGATGTATCACGATGCAGCTCAGTTCAAAGAAGAGGCGGTGAATCTATTTGGATTTGGTTATCTCAGCTTGACCGAACGAGCCAGAGCAGAGCGATTGTATTGGTCTTGCTGCCATAAAATCATTACATTTTCGCGCCAGCTTGAGTACATTCCCGATGACATCGAAGACCTTGAGAAAATTATGGCTTCGATGTACTACATGAATCTATCAGTGTTTCAGTCGGCTCCGGACAGTTGGGCGATCGATCAACTCTTCCCGATCATGCCCATTCACAGACTCAACGAGGAACCGACAAAGCGAGCAACTCTGGCAGATTTGACCTGTGATAGTGATGGCAAGATTGATCAATTCATTGATCTACGCGACGTGAAATCGGTGTTAGAACTTCATTCACTCAAGCCGGGTGAGCCTTACTATCTGGGAATGTTCCTTAGTGGTGCATACCAGGAAATCATGGGCAACCTGCATAACTTGTTTGGGGACACCAATACGGTTCACATTCAACTCACACCTAAAGGCTATCAGATTCAGCACGTGGTTCGGGGTGACACGATCAAGGAAGTGCTGGGCTATGTGCAATACGATGTGGAAGACATGATCGAAAGCGTTCGATTGCAAACTGAACACGCGCTGGAAGACGATCGCATTACCTTACAAGAGTCACAATTGCTGCTTCAGAACTATGAGCGCAGTTTAAGCGGCTACACCTACTTGCTGTCTTAATGATGAAGTGGTTTGTTTGGCTGTTGCCATTGTTATTGATTGGATGCGGGTACGATCGTTCACTATCTCAAGCTTCCGATGAAACTGTGAATGCTCGACCTGCTCCGGTCGATCGATCAATTTGGGGACAATTGCGCCAAGTAGAAACCTTCACAGTAGTTCTGATGCGTCACGCGCTGGCTCCCGGAACAGGCGACCCAGGCAACTTTCGCTTAAACGATTGTTCGACTCAGCGCAATTTGTCCCAAGAAGGTAGAAATCAAGCCAAACAAATCGGTCAAGTGTTCAGACAGCGACAAGTTCCCGTGTCGCGAGTGCTATCGAGCCAGTGGTGTCGCTGCTTGGAAACGGCTCAATTGATGAATTTAGGAAAAGTTGAGCCGTTTCCCGCGCTAAATTCTTTTTTTCGCGACAGATCTACCGAACCGCGACAAACTGAACAACTCCGCCAATTCATGATCAAAAACAAAGCTGCAAAGCAAGTCGTGATCATGGTGACGCATCAAGTCAACATTACGGCGATCACGGATGTTGTTCCTGATCAGGGTGAAGCGATCGTCGTGCAACTCGACGAGCAGAATCAGTTTAAGTCGATCGGCGAACTCGATCCGAATTAAGCGCGATCTATACTTGCAGATGGCGTTTCGTCTTGAAGATTATGAAAGTCGCGGTGACTGGGGCAACAGGATTTGTCGGATCACGGTTAGTAGAACGATTGTTAGCAGAAGGGAATTCAGTGGTTGCATTCAGCCGCGACCGTGCCAGTGCAGAACGAAAACTTCCGCGCTCCTCAAACTTAGAAATCGTTGCATACAATCCGAAACAAGCGGGAGACTGGCAAGCAAAAATATCAGGCTGCGATGCGGTTGTGAATTTAGCCGGAGAACCGATCGCTGAAAATCGCTGGACTCCTGAGATCAAGAAATCTCTGTTAGAAAGCCGGACTTTGACAACTCAAAATGTGGTGAATGGGATTGCTCAAGCCAATCCAAAACCGTCTGTGCTGGTGAATGCGTCAGCGATCGGCTTTTACGGCACCAGTGAAACGGCGGCATTCGATGAAACCAGTGCCGCAGGACAAGATTTCTTAGCCGAAGTGTGTCAGGCTTGGGAAGCAGAAGCCAGTAAAGTCAAAGAAAGCGGCACCCGATTGGTAATCTTCCGAATCGGAATTGTTCTCGAAAACGGTGGCGCACTGGGTAAAATGTTGACCCCGTTTCGGATGTTTGCGGGAGGGCCGATCGGTTCAGGCAAACAGTGGTTCTCCTGGATTCATCGCGAGGATTTAGTCAATCTGATTCTCAAAGCCCTGACCGATTCCAATCTGGAAGGCACCTATAACGCAACGGCTCCGAATCCGGTGAAAATGGCAGAACTCACCGACGCGCTCGGACAAGTGATGAATCGTCCGTCTTGGTTGCCCGTTCCGGCATTTGCGTTAGAAGCATTATTGGGCGATGGCGCGATCGTCGTTCTCGAAGGACAGCAAGTTTTGCCAAAACGTACCCTGAACACCGGCTTCGAGTACGAGTATCCAACCGTAAATCAAGCCCTTGCCGCAATTCTTAAATAATCCCAGTAAACCCTAGATTTCATAAGGATTTCAGCCCCGATCCCAAAGCTAAATTTGTGCTAAAATTTATCCAATATGAGCCGAAGCAGCTATACTTTCTAGGCATCTTTTTCCGCTCATATTTTTTCGCTTTTCGATAGTACAAAAGTATCTCGGAGTCTTCTATGACCTTCTCCCAGGAACCGCCCCAAGATCGGATTATTCCAACCGATTTACGCAACGAAATGCAGCGGTCTTACCTGGAATACGCGATGAGCGTCATCGTAGGGCGGGCGCTGCCCGATGCGCGGGATGGGCTGAAACCTGTGCATCGTCGTATTCTTTATGCCATGCACGAATTAGGACTAACGCACGATCGACCCTTTAGAAAGTGCGCCCGTGTGGTCGGGGAAGTGCTGGGTAAATACCATCCGCACGGAGATACCGCCGTGTACGATGCCTTAGTGCGGATGGCGCAGGACTTTTCGATGCGATCGCCCTTGATTGATGGGCATGGAAACTTCGGATCGATCGACAACGATCCCCCTGCAGCAATGCGATATACCGAATGTCGCTTAACTTCACTCACGGCATTTTCACTGCTCCAAGACATCGAATCGGAAACCGTAGATTTTGTCGATAACTTTGATGGCTCAGTTCAGGAACCAACCGTTCTGCCGTCAAGAGTGCCGCAACTGCTCTTAAACGGTTCAGCAGGAATTGCAGTCGGAATGGCAACCAACATTCCGCCGCACAACTTAGGAGAACTCATCGACGGACTGGTGGCATTGATTCAGAATCCAGATTTAACCGATCTGGATTTGATGCAGTACATTCCGGGCCCTGACTTTCCAACCGGTGCCCAAATTCTGGGACGGACTGGAATTCGAGAAGCGTACACAACTGGCCGCGGCTCGATCACGATGCGAGGCGTAGCTTCGATCGAAACGATCGAACATCGTGGACGACCGGATAAAGAAGCAATCATCATCACCGCTCTGCCGTATCAAACGAATAAAGCGGCATTGATCGAACGCATTGCAGATTTAGTGAACGATCGCAAGATCGAAGGCATTTCCGATGTACGCGACGAGAGCGATCGAGATGGGATGCGAGTCGTCATCGAACTGCGACGTGATGCTTACCCACGTGTAGTGCTGAATAATCTCTACAAGCAAACTCCGATTCAAGCGAACTTTGGCGCAAATATGCTGGCGCTTGTAAATGGCGAACCACAGTTGCTGACTCTGAAGCAGTTCTTGACCGTGTTCTTGGACTTCCGGGTCGAAGCAATCACGCGCCGTACCCGATACCAACTCCGCAAAGCTCAAGAACGCGATCATCTCCTGCAAGGATTGTTAATTGCACTGGCGAACCTCGATCGCATTATTGCGCTGATTCGTCATGCGGCTGATACCGCAACGGCGAAACAACAACTGATTGAAACCTATTCGCTTTCAGAACAGCAAGCTGATGCAATTCTGCAAATGCAGCTTCGACGGTTAACAGCACTTGAAGCCGAAAAGATCGAGCAAGAACACCAAGATTTGCAAGCTCAAATTCAAGACTTGTTAGATATCTTGGCAAGACGCGATCGTATCTTAGACATCATCACTCAAGAAGTCACGCAGCTTAAAGCGAGTCATGCTACACCGCGTCGAACCATCATCGAACAGTCTGAAGACGATCTCGGTGATATCGATCTGATTGCAAATGAGAAATCAATCGTGCTTGTCACCGAACAAGGCTACATCAAGCGAATGCCGATCAGCACGTTTGAAGCCCAAAATCGCGCCACTCGCGGTAAGTCTGGAGCGCGAATGAAGGAAGACGATGCCGTTGAACACTTCATTAGCTGCTGTGACCATGACAGCGTATTGTTCTTTAGCGATCGTGGAGTTGTCTACGCGCTGAAAGCCTATCAAATTCCAGTCGGATCAAGAACCTCGCGAGGAACGCCGATCGTTCAGTTGCTCACTGTGCCGCACGGAGAAAAAATCACTTCGGTTATCTCTGTGAGTGAATTCTCCGATGATGAGTACCTGGTGATGCTGACCAACAAAGGCTACATCAAGAAAACAGCCCTTTCAGCCTTTAGCAACATTCGCACCAACGGCTTGATTGCGATCTCGCTCGAAGAAGGCGACCAACTGCGATGGGTGAGACTATCGCGAGTGGATGACAGCATCATTATTGGATCAAGTCAGGGTCGATCGATTCACTTCCGTGTCAACCATGAGCAATTGCGCCCACTCGGTCGTGCAACTCGTGGTGTAAGAGCAATGTCTCTCAGAGAAGGTGATAGCTTAGTCGGTATGGCAATCCTGCCAGGTCAGATTGTGGCAGATGTTGTCCAAGCGCAAGCCGAAGATCCTGCGGGCGTTGAAGATGAGGCAAGCCTGGACGAGAACACAGAACTGCCGCCGCAGTCCGGCCCGTGGGCGCTTGTCGTCACGACCGGAGGCTATGGTAAGCGAGTTCCGGTCAAACAATTCCGTCTGCAAAACCGAGCAGGAATGGGAATTGTGGTGACGAAGTTCCGCAAACCGGGTGATACTTTGTCTGCGCTGCACATTGTCAACGAAGGCGATGAAATGATGCTAATCACCAATCGCGGCATTATTATTCGGCAGTCGGTGGATGCAATTTCATCGCAGTCACGCGCAGCCACTGGAGTCAGAGTGCAGCGATTAGACGAAGAAGATGCGATCGCAGCCGTTGCGCTTGTTCCTCCCACTGCAGAGGAAACTGAAGTGGTTGATCTCGAAGACGACGCAGAATAATCAAAAGGCGGGAGCAATCCCGCCTTTTTTGTTTTTTTGCAGATCGAGATCGACTCTCAGAGCCGGCTTCTCTCTCTGGGGGGTCATAGCCCTGAACTTTGTTTGAAAAAATTGAGCAGGAACCGAAGTTAAAAACTTTGCCTGACCCCTGCCCTAATCCCTGAGAGTAGGGTAAGAAGACGTAAGTTCGATGCACCAAGAGTGAGAACAATTCGTGAGTGTTTTACAGCGATTTCAGTCTAATTCGTCCAATCATCCATTGGGGGGTCGCTATCAAGTTATTCAGGAATTGAGCGCGGGTGGATTTGGTCAAACTTTTCTTGCTGCGGATTTGCACCTTCCCGGTCAGCCTCGCTGCGTCGTGAAACAACTGAAACCCCAGTCTACTCATCCCCAAAGCTTGCAGGTCGCTGCCCGCCTGTTTGATACGGAGGCGCAAGTGCTTTATCGCTTGGGACATCACGATCAAATTCCGCGCCTGCTGGCTCACTTTCAGGAGAATTCAGAATTCTACCTGGTTCAGGAGTGGATCGACGGACACCCCGTGGGTGAAGAACTGATTGCTGGGCAACCCTGGTCAGAAGCGCAAGTCCTCTGGATGCTTCGCAGCTTGCTTGACGGACTGAGCTTTGTGCATCAGCAGAACGTGATTCATCGCGACATCAAGCCCTCAAATCTGATGCGTCGTCACTCAGATGGCAAAATTGTGCTGATCGATTTCGGAGCCGTGAAGCAAGTCAGTACCGGATTCAGTCACACTGCGCCAACTCATACGATCCCGATCGGCACTCCAGGCTATATGGCGATCGAACAAATGGCAGGAATGCCCCGCTTTAGTAGCGATATTTATGCGGTTGGTGTGATTGCGCTCGAAGCTCTCACCGGGCTTCCGCCTTCCCATCTCACTCAAAATCCGAATACCGGAGAGCTTCAGTGGCGCGATCATCTACCCGATCTTAGCCCCGCGATCGCTGCTGTGCTAGAGAAGATGATCTGTGCTGACTTTCGCGATCGCTATGCCACTGCTGTACAAGCTTTGACCGCCATTCAAGCGATTTCCGCAGATCTCGGCGCTGCACCTATCCCCCTGCCTTCGCATTCACCGATCGCGTCAAACTCTACCGGAACCGCTTCGGTTCCGGTACCCACAGCAGCCTTAGCCGTCAATCCTCCACGCAATTTAGGCAATGCAGCGATGCAGGCGCAAAAAATCTTTCCGTTTCTCGCGTCGTTCCGTCCCACCGTCTTAGCGGCAACATCCCTAATGCGAGTCAGAACACTTAAGCAAAGCGTAACGGTCAGATGGCGTGAACCGCTCGCTAAGATTTCTCGCCGTCGGATGCTGCCTCCCGCGATCGGACTCACGATACTAGGCGCTACTTTTTTCGGTTGGAATGCCACTCGTCCCCCTCAAAGAAATCTGAGCATTTCCACGCCTGCTCCTTCCCCGAATCCGGCGACTCAAGCTGCAAAACTTCTCGACGAAGCAGAACAGCAGCGGACAGCAAAGCAGTATCAGCAAGCCGTGAACACCTACGATCGGATGATCACGATCGACGCCAAATCTGCTGAAGCGCATTGGGGACGGTGCTACAGCTTGAATTATTTACAGCGCAGTAAAGATGCGATCACGGCGTGTGAGGCTGCATTAGCGCTGCGCCCGAATTATCCAGAAGCTTTATGGAGTAAAGGGTACGCTCTGGAGCAACAGCAACAGTACGAGCAAGCCTTGCCGCTTTATCAACGCGCTATCACCCTGAAGCCTGATTTTGCTGAGGCGTGGAGCAATCAGGGAACGCTACTGTTCCGGTTTGGTCGTTTCCCTGAAGCGATCGCCGCCCTGGATAAAGCAACCACCCTCAAACCAGATCTAGCAGAGGCTTGGAACAATCGGGGTGCCGTATTGTGGCGCCTGGGGCGGATTGATGAATCGATCGCATCGATCGACAAAGCCATTCAGCTTCGACCCGATTACCAAGACGCGCTCAGTCTGCGGCAGCAGATTGAGCAAAAACTGAACCGAGGCGACCATCAAAAGCGAAACTAGCCAAATTGGCAAACTCCCACTGCTAGCAGTGGAACTCTCCCACGCTCTGCGTCAGACCAAATTGATTTGTGGATGCGACAGATTCTCGCCCCCTAAATCCCCCAGAATGGGGGACTTTGAGTATGATCTGTCGCATTCTATGTTTAATTCGGTATCAGACCAGCCAAAAGCAAGCCGATTGAGATCAGTCTCGAACCGCAGTCTGTCGGATTCGCATTAATCTTTACGCTCACGCCGTTGTCGAAACCATTGCTGCAATTGATCCCGGCAAGGCATTTCTAAAATCCCACCGAATACTGTTAATCGATGATTCGATGCCGCGCTATCCGGCAAATTCAACACTGTCCGAATCGCGCCAGCTTTCGGATCATCGGCTCCATAAACAAGCATTCCTAATCGCGCTAAGACGATCGCACCCGCACACATCGGGCAGGGTTCCAGCGTTACGTACAGCGTACAGTCGTTTAAATGCCAAGACTGTAAAGCTTGCCCCGCTTGTCGCAGCGCCAACACTTCTGCATGAGCCGTCGGATCGCGATCGCGTTCTCGGCGGTTCTCAGCCTCCGCAATAATCGTGCTAGATCGAACCACGATAGCACCAACCGGAACTTCTCCCGCATCTCCGGCTTGCTGTGCCAATTCGAGCGCTCGCCGCATCCAATCGCAGTGCGTGGAATAGTCAGCGCTATTGATCCCACTTGGGTACCCAGAAACCATGAACTTTATTGAGGCTTTTAGGGAATACTCTACCTGATTGCCTTGGAGATTCTTGCAGCTCTGGGCAGTTCAGGGTCAAACATTCTGTAGCGCGATCGATGTCCTCATGAGCTATTGCTTAAATCCAGTCTGTTCTAATCCCGAAAATCTGGCGAACGTTGAGCGGTGTCAAGCTTGTGGTGTTTCTCTGCTGTTGCGCGATCGGTATCGGGTGTTTCACGCGCTGGGTCAAGGTGGCTTTGGTGCAACATTTCTAGCTAGGGATGAATCGCTTCCCGGTCAGCCTCATTGTGTGATTAAACAACTCCGTCCCACCGCAACGGCTCCTCATGTCATGCAAATGGCGCGAGATCTGTTTGAACGAGAAGCCCAGACGCTGGGACGAATTGGCAACCATCCACAAGTGCCACGCTTGCTGGATTATTTTGAGGCAAACCAGGAATTTTATCTAGTTCAAGAGTATATTAGTGGATCGACGCTGCAACAGGAAATCAAACGATCGGGCGCGTTCAGTGAAGCTGGAGTCAAACAGTTTCTCAGTGAAATCCTACCGATCATGCAGTACGTGCATAGCCATCAAGTGATTCACCGGGACATCAAGCCTGCAAATCTGATTCGCCGATCGCAAGACTGCAAGCTTGTGCTAATTGACTTTGGAGCCGTGAAAAATCAGGTTAACTCGATTTCCACAAGCTTGTCAGATCAAACTGCTTTAACCGCTTACGCCATTGGGACACCAGGGTTTGCCCCACCAGAGCAAATGGCGATGCGTCCAGTGTATGCCAGTGACTTGTATGCACTCGGAGTCACCTGCATTTATCTCTTATCTGGGAAATCTCCTAAAGATCTAGACTACGATCCCACAACAGGCGAACTCCTTTGGCAAAGGCAAGTTCACGTCAGCGAACACTTTGCAGGGGTCTTAAAGAAAATGCTGGAAGTGCCCGTGCGACATCGGTTTCAGTCGGCTAACGAAATTCTCCGAGCGCTGGACTTAGAACCATATCTTGACAGTTTAGCGAACAGCATGAATAGCGTCACCGCCCGATCGACCCTGCCGAAACGCGAACCCGATTCCCAGCCAAGCTCTCCCGCCGCTCGCGCAGCAATGGCAATTCGTGCTAGGAATACGCGAGACTCAACTCACACCCAAACCGGAGCCGCCCGAAATCGGATGATGGCAGCCCGTTCTCGTGATTCGGGCGGACGCACTAGCGGCATGACCGAGGGCAGAATCAATCAGGCCACAAAACTGGATGCTATCACTCTCGCTAATTTGTATACCAAAGGAAAACGCGATTTTGCTTCTGTAGATCTGTGCGCTGTCGTCGCTCCAAAAATTAATCTAGCCGGTGCAGTCTTTCACCAATCGAATCTCAAGCAAATTAACTTACAAGGCGCAAACTTATTCAACGCAGATTTTGGGCGAGCCAACTTAAGCCGCGCAAATTTACGTGATACCAATATGGCGCAGTCTTATCTGAGCAATGCGGATTTACAAGGGGCAGATTTGCGGGGAGCCGATCTCACCCAGGCCTATTTGCTCAATGCCAATCTCCGGGGAGCGAACCTCTGTGGCGCGAATCTCACAGGCGCGAAAATTACTGAAGAACAGTTAACCACCGCAAAAATGAATTGGCTAACCGTCAGACCCAACGGAAAACGCGGAATTTTGTAAAGACATGGCTATTATTAAGATAAATTCTCGATCGCACCATGTTAATCGCCGTTATTGCTCTGAATCTTTCACTGGCACTTTACGGGTTCTACCTGACCTGGCAAATGCGGAACCTGCGCCGGACATTTTCTCAAGCCGCAGATGCCCTGATTCTTGCAGAACAGAATACACACAATCTACTCAGCGGCGCACCTGAAGGAATTGAGCGACGAGAACTCACTGTTCGCCAGCTTCGTCAGAACTATCGACAACTCCAGCCAAAACTCCAGCAAGCTCAGAAAGCAGTGGCACTTCTCGGCATGGGACGATCGATGTTCTTGAGTCCCAGGCTCCCCCAACGCTTAAGAAAATCTGCTACAAAACGAATGAGCCGCTAGATCGCTCTCTTCGTCTGGCAAAATGGGGGTACGGTGTGATCGAAATACTAGCAAGGGGAAAAGCCGAGCATTATGTCTAATCGGTCTGGATCATTTTTAGGTGGCATGATTATCGGAGCGGCGATGGGAACGATCGCAGGCTTACTGATGGCACCGCGCACTGGGCGAGAAACCCGACAACTGATCAAAAAATCAGCCAATGCCCTACCTGAACTTGCGGAAGATCTTTCCACCAGTGTCCAACTTCAGGCAGATCGATTTTCTGAGACAGCTTTGCGAAACTGGGATGGTACCCTGACTCGATTGAAAGAAGCGATCTCGGCGGGTCTCGAAGCGACTCAGCGTGAGCATCAACTCCTTGATCGTGAAACTGAATCAGGGACTGACCCAAATTCTCCGGTACGCGATCGTTTGCGATAGGCGAGTGAAGTGTGGCTGATCCTATTTTTTGGTTAGGTTTATCGATTTTATTGGTGGCGATCAGTTTGACCGCACTGCTGACGGTTGCAATCCCAGCGTTTAACGAGATGGGACGTGCTGCCCGTAGTGCGGAAAAGCTATTTGATACGCTGAATCGCGAACTGCCGCCAACGCTGGAGGCGCTGCGAATTACGGGTCTGGAAGTCACCGATCTCACTGATGACGTGACGCAGGGCGTTCAGAGTGCAACCCAAGTGGTGAAACAGGTCGATCAGAGCATTACTGGAGTAAAACAGCAGGTTCAAAAAGCGCAAACGACAAGTCGAAGCGTGCTTGTGGGTGTGAAAGCGGCATGGCGCACCTTGACCCAGCCGAACAAATCGCGGCGATCGTCCCGGTTGGCAACAGGTTCAGATCCACGATCGTTTTTTCGTCCTACTGCTTATCGCGACCCTTTTGACGGCAATCATTACGAAGATTCTTTAAGCGCAGACCCGCATCATAAGCGCCAAAGTGAGAATTTACCGAATGAGCGATCAGACGTGCAGCCCACTGAACC
Source organism: Leptolyngbya sp. AS-A5 (assembly GCF_039962495.1). Lineage (NCBI taxonomy): Bacteria > Bacillati > Cyanobacteriota > Cyanophyceae > Leptolyngbyales > Leptolyngbyaceae > Leptolyngbya > Leptolyngbya sp. AS-A5. Next base: position 149,470 of record NZ_JAMPLL010000001.1, read on the forward strand.
TCCAAGATAATCGGTGCAGCGTAAGCCAGAGTAGTCTAATTTCTCAGGGATCGCGATCCTATATTAGAATTAGTTAAACAAATGTAAACAAAAATGAACGTTAATCCCTGAACGTCTCATTTTACGATCGCTTCTATGTTCTTTAGTCATAAAACTGTGAAACTGCCCATGCACACTCTTCGAGTCCGCCGTCTGTTACAAGGACTGATGGCGCTGATGGTTGTTCTCTCTGTATGGACGATCGCACCCGCGGCTCAGGCTTATAACAATCCTGATCTGTTGCCCGATCATCCGACTAATGTGATTGATCTCGCGAACGAATTGACGACGATCCAGGAAGAGACGCTCTCTGAAGATTTAACCAATTTTGAGGCGAAGACGGGCTGGAAACTGCGCGTTCTGACTCAGAGCGATCGCACTCCCGGAACTGCGGTAAAACAATTTTGGGGCTTGGACGATAAAAGCGTTTTGCTTGTGGCTGATCCCCGTGGTGGGAATTTATTAAATTTCAGCGTTGGTGATGACCTGTATCCGCTACTGTCTCGGACATTCTGGATCGAGCTGCAAACCCGATTTGGCAACCAGTTTTTTGTGAGAGATAACGGCGGGGATCAGGCAATTTTGCAGGCGTTAGAGTCGGTGAAAGGATGCTTGTTGCAGGGTGGCTGTAGCGTGGTTCCGGGATTACCGCGTGAGCAGTGGTTATTGACGTTAATCACATCTACAGTCGGTGGATTGGTGTTTGGCTTTGCGGCACAGCCTCGTAAAGAAGGGCAGATTTTTGCTTGGCAGTGGGCGCTGATTTTCTCGCCGCTGTGGGGCATTTTGTTTTTGGCGTTCGGTGTTGGCCCAGTCGTGACTCGCACTTCGGAATGGCTCCCTCTGTTTCGCAATGTGGCAGGATTTGCGATCGGAGCGCTAGTTGCATTTCTAGCTCCATCTTTTGCGCGATCGTCCACCTCAGAAACCTAAACATTCAGAACACAAGCAATTCTCCATTAGAGGATCGTAGCGACATGACTGATCGCGTCGCTACGATTATGTAACGAACTGGCGATCTCCTACGATTCTTTAAGTTTGAATTAGACCGGGGTTGATGAACCCTCCGATCGCTCTTCCAAGCTTGGGCTAGCCATTTCAGGCAGAATAGCAGTTCCGCTCAAAGTCATCACAGACAGTAAAGTTAGCTCCATTAGCTCGATGTATGCCTGAACTTCAACTTGGTCAGTAATCAACATCTCGCGGTATTGCTGCTTGAGATAGCCTAATTTCTGTAGGGCGGCTTGTGGATCGGTTTGCAGCGAGGCTTGCCAGTCATCTAAGACCAGTAGTGTGTTCAGAACAAACTGTTTTCGCTGCTGCTCTAGGATAGTGCGGCATTGAACCGCGAAAGTTTGCGTTTTGTGCTGTACTTGCTCATAGACATCCGACGTAATCGAACCGTCGATGAACATCAAGCGGTGTTCCTGGCTCAGATCCTCAATGCCCTCTAGAGCTTGCTGAGGGTTGTGCGGAAGAAACTGCTTCAGTTCGTTGGTGCGAGTGATGGTAGCCAGGAGGAACTTTTTGCTGCGATCGCGTCTCCATCGCTGAATAATTAATCCAATCCCGCTCGTGCCAAATAGAATCACAAGTCCTGCCTGGAGGTCACTATTGGCTTCGAGATATCGCAGCCACGCATTGCGCGGATCAGCATTTTCAGCATAGACATTCTGAGCGCCGGGGTGGACGTAGAGCAAGTTTCTCTGCAACAGCGATCGCGCTTCCCCGGTTTGCAAATCGGGATAAAAGAGCGAAAACCGGCGGGAATTGTATAGAATCGCCCAGGTGAGTAAGCCAACCGTTTCGGTGCTGACATCGGGGCGAGTCACCAGAACAGTTGCAGTGGCGAGAGTAGAAATATCGCGGCTGGGAATCACAGGGCGCGGATTGTACACACCCTGCGGGATCGTTGTGGACTGATACGCACCCGGATCGCGATTGGTGAGGTAGTTGATGCGCTCAGGCTCGATCGACACCAGTTGCAGCGAGGAATTTGCAATTAACTCCTGTCGTAGTCGTTCGCTTGCACCCAGCGTTCCTACATAGAATCCAGCATCAAGCTGACGGATGCTGAGCTTACGAAAGGTTTCATCAAAGCTAGAGCTGTCTTTCTGAAGCTTGAGGTTGAAGGCTCGAATGAGATATTCCGAGGTGTAACGGATGCCGCTGCCTGAAGAGCCAACTCCGACCCGCTTGTTGTTCAAGTCGGAGAACGATCGAATTTTGGCATCTTTGGAGGCGATGATGTGAATCGGCTCATTTGCCAAAATTGCCACGGCTTGAACTTTCCCTTGGCTCATGGCATCGCTGACGACATCAAGCTGCACTAAGGCGAAGTCTACCTGACGATCGAGTAAACGCCTCAGGTTCTCGATCGAGCCTTGAGATTCGCGGTTTTCGACCTTGAGCTGTACGGTGTGATGAGTTACGGAGCGAATTTGCTCTGCCAATCGACTGTAATAGCCCTGGCTGGTTCCACTCGAAAGCGCAACTTGTTTAGACGATCGAGCGCAACCGGAGGTCAGCAATGTGACTCCAACGGCACAACCCATCATTAGCTTCGATAAGAACTGCAGTTTTAGCATTGTTTCGATCGAGAAAGGAACGCTCAGACCTGTCTTTTAATCATGTCTGATTTCATCATCCCTGAAACCGTCACCGCGGATACAGTGATAATTTTTGTTTGGATGAATTCGGTTCAAGCTGTTTCGGTTTTCCTTTCCGTAAAGCAAGACTAACCAACGATAGGGTCTTTAAAAGACTGACATCCTGTCGAACCAAAACGCCATACGAGGGAGATTGTAAGTTAATCCAAATCACAAATCGAGTCGCAGGCAGAGTGACTACGATTGGGATTTTTGCTTCAGCGAGTACCCATGCCATTTGGTACGCCTGAAGACGGTATCTCAGATCAAATTGGTAAGCTGCGCCATAGAGAGTATTGGCATACCGCATTCCTTCTCGAATTTGATCTTGGAAAAAGAAGGAAAATTTGTCGATCGTAGATTCCCGCAGAATAGGAGGGTACTGGTTGGGTGCAGTGTCCTTGATCTCAAAGCCAAGAGTCTGAAAAATGCGGCGCTTGATCTCTACTTGATCTCTATGAGTGCGGTTGCATTGGCTGGGTTTTGTTCAAGCTGCTGGTAAAGCTTTGTTAGCAGCTCAAGCTCTTGAATTCTCAAGCTGCGGTTCCCAGGAGCGAGTGGCAAATTTTGCACAATGCGATCGAGATTGTCGTCACTCAGATTGAAGCAATTTGAAGTGGAAACAAGCGATCGATCGAGGTATTCAAGATTTTGCCTGAGAAATTTACGAATGTGATATTGAGCGATCGGAGAAAGAGACATAACCGTAGACGAGAATGGACTTGCGATTGAGCAACTTCTATTTCAGAATGCCCCATATAAGTCGCTTAAGAGCGTCAGCGTTTTAACGGAAGTCTCCAACGAAGGTGCACTTGTGGGAAGGGCGAAATTAATTTGTTAGATCGCTTCGGGATTGAAATCGATTAGCTCACGGGTCGCATAGGTTCCGATCGGACTCCAGAGCAAATAAGGCACAAGAAACAGGGCAGCAAGCGGGGAAATCGGCAACACCGAGAGCGCTAAGACAAAACCCAAAACCCCACCAAAGCCTCCGATTACCGTTCCGATCGCTAAGCTGCGAAGTCTTAACGTCAGCGGAATATAAGCAACAGTCACGACCTCCACAAGCAGATAGAAGCCCATAATCAACCAGGTTTTGAGGCTGCCTGGATCGGCTCTCCACACAAGCAGCGCCGAGATTGCACCACAGGTAAAAATCACAGTCCAAATCACTGGAATTACAGGTTCAACGATCGCTAGCCAGCGTGGAAGATTCAGCCGTTTCACCCAGCGAATGTCCTCTTTGGGGTGAAACAGAAAGCTTCCAAACGATACCAATATCGTTACGATCGCAATGATCATCCAGGGTTTCAATGAACTGCTCCTAACTCTGCATTTTGAACATAGCGAGATTGCTACAAGCGCAACCTGTATCCCCAGGCAGAACTATCCGCCGACGTGGATACGGGGACGGCGCTGCGGAATTCTTTCAGCTTTTCGCAAGACTTCGCGAGTTAAAACTGCGATATCTCCTTCACCCAGTAGAATAAACCGCATCAAATATTGAATCGGATTGCCTTCGACCCAGCCAAAGTAAACATGAGGAAGCCGACCCGTTTCATCTCGAATGGCTAAGGCAATGGCTGCGATCGCATTCGGTACAGCAGCACTCCTGGCTCTCAAGATGCGATAGTTTCCAACCTGCACTCCTTGGACTTGAATGGTATGAGCAAATTGTGACGCATCTGAAATCTGGATTTCTAGAAACAGAATGGTTTCATTCGGTGGAATGTGAGTATCTTCGCGTACCTCTTGTTCTTTGAGAAAATACTCTCGTTCATCCCCTATACTGATCCGATTTGCAATCAATCGCACTGCATGATGATTTTCTTGAGCGAGAAATTGACGCGCAACTTCATCAAACTCAAGGTGCTCAGCCCGAAGCTCAGTCGATCGCCAAACTCGCGAAATCATCGACGTGACAATGATCGCTCCGATAAACAGCGAGGCAATCCGAATTCCTTCAGGTCGCTCGATAATATTGACGATCGTAGTGTAGATAAACACTAAGGTAATAATGCCGAATGTGAGCGTTCTGGAAAGCTTGCCTCGATTGCGCGTTGAGAGTGTGACCGCGATCGCGGCTGAACTCATTAGCACTAACACACCTGTAGCATAAGCTCCCCCCTGTGCCTCAACATTCGCCTTGAAAATGATGGTTACGACAAAGGCAACAAAGGTGTAAATCAGCACTAAAGGACGAATCATTAATGTCCAACTGGGAGCCATTCCATAGCGAGGTAGATAGCGCGGCACAATGTTTAACAATCCTGCCATTGCAGAAGCACCCGCAAACCAGAGAATCGCGATCGTGCTTAGGTCGTAAACAGTTCCAAACGCATTTCCTAGATATAGGTGTGCTAGATATGCCAGTGCGCGTCCGTTTGCTTTTCCGCCTGCTTGGAACTCTGCCGCTGGAATTAATAGTGTTGTAACAAGACTACTGGTCATGAGGAAAAAGCTCATAATTATTGCAGCAGTTCCCAACAACTTATGAGTATTGCGAATTCGCCCTTTGGGGGCTTGTTCGGTATCAGTTTGCCGTCCTCGTACTAGCGGCATCACAGCAACCCCGGTTTCAAATCCAGACAGTCCTAGTGCTAACTTAGGAAACAGTAGTGCGGCAACTCCTACAATTAGCAATGGATTAGATTGTTGTGCAAACAGTGCTTGTTGCCAGTTTGCCACAGCTGATAAGTTATTCAATATTTGATAAGCGCCTACACCAATGGTGATCAAATTCAGAAACAAATAGACACTGACTAAAAAGACAGCAATGCCGATCGCTTCTTGGAAACCCCTAAGAAAAACAGCTCCCAACAGAGCAACTAATATCAACGTAATCGTAACGCTTTGCCCGTGCAGAAATTCTGGAACAAACGGATTTTCAATAATGTGAGCCGTGGCATCCGCAGCAGAAAGGGTAATCGTAATAATAAAATCAGTGGCAACAAAGCCCAGCAAACATAGCACAAACAATTTGCCTTGCCATCCCGGTAGAAGCTTTTCGAGCATTGCGATCGAACCTTCTCCATTCGGACTGATACTGGCAACGCGACGATAGATAGGAAGCGCTCCAAAAAGCGTTAATAGCACTAGAATCAGTGTTGCGATCGGAGATAAGGCTCCGGCGGCGAGTGCTGCAATTCCTGGCTGATAGCCTAGGGTCGAAAAGTAATCCACCCCAGTTAGACACATCACTTGCCACCAAGGTTTTCTCACATGATGCTTTTCTGCTTCGCTGCGATTAGTATCTAGCAACCATTCGGCGAACTGCTGTCGATATTGTTTTGGTGGAACAATTGGTCCGACCATGAACATTACTCCTAAAGTCTAGCAAGCCTAGTTCAGTTATGCAGAAGCATGATCGCTGAACAGCAGCCTTAATTTGTCAAAAATTTGTCAAAATTAAAGGTTACATATTATTAGGGTGAAGGTACCTATCTAAGGTCGAGGACTGTAGCGTTAGAGGCTCTACGGGCTAGCCAGATGAAAGTATAGAGGATTTTAGCTGTAGAGCGACAAATTCTTTGACCCCGTTGAAGAATTCGTTTGAAAAAATATAAAGACGGGAATAAGGGGAGCGATTGGAAGAACTGAAGCGATCGACAGTGCTACAGTGAGTCCTGACGGTTGAAGAGTCAAGACTATGAGCTTATCGACGCTGATTTTGGTGGCAATGGCGGTGGGAATCGGGTTTGGGGCGGTGCTGCATGATTTCTTTCCGACAGTGATCCTGCCGCTCGATCTCTATTTGCTCAGTCCAACTGGAACGGCATTTTTGCGGTTGATTCAGTTTGTGGTCGTGCCGATCGTTTTTTCATCGCTGATTTTAGGCTTGACTCGGATTCAGAATGCGGCACAGGTTGGGCGGTATGCGGTAAAGCTGATTGTGAGCTATTGCTTAACGAGTGGGATTGCTGTGGCGTTGGGATTGATCATAGCGGTTGTTGTTAAGCCTGGAGTTGGAGTGTCGGTTTCAACTGATGTGCAAATTAGTGCGATCGCTCAACAACAATCACTAATCGATTGGTTAGTAAGCTTGATTCCAACGAACCCAATTGAAGCACTCAGCACAGGTAATTTACTACAAGTGATTTTCTCATCTGCGTTGATTGGCGTTGCAATTCAGCTTGTGGGTGAAAAGGCAGCAAGCTTTGTTAGCTTTGTTGAAAGTTGCTATGTCATTAGTGAAAAAATTCTGTCGATCGTGCTTTATGTTGCACCGATTGGTGTTTTTGCCTTAGTTAGCTCAGTTATTGCAACCGAAGGGCTACAGCTAATCGTGAAGTTATTTACCTATGTCTTTTCGCTCTTTGTTTCGACATTGATCATGATTACTTTCTATGTCTTGATTCTTGCGATACTGAAAGCCAAACCGATTAAACTGCTTCAAAGTCTTGTTCCAGCATTGTCCTTAGCGTTTGGCACTGCAAGTTCTAATGCTGCACTGCCTGTCGTGCTGAAGAATGTTCAGGAAGATTATGGACTGCGTGAGGACATTGCTAGCTTTGCAGTCCCCTTAGGAACAGCATTAAAGCGAGATGGATCAGCGATTTTGCAAGGTTTTAATGCGGTGTTTATTGCTCAAATGTTTGATATTTCTTTGACTCCTTCATTGTTGCTTGCGATCGTACTCAGCACCTTCTTAGTTTCGTTCAGCACTCCGGGTGTTCCTGGTTCTGGAATCATCATGATGACGACTGTTCTAACTGCATCAGGATTACCCGTGGAAGGAGTGGCGATTGTGGCGGGAATCGATCGCTTAACTGATGGCTTCAAAACAGTGCTTAACATCATTGGCAATGTTTCAAATGCAGTCATTCTGAATGCCTGGGAAGATGCGGCCGCTCCTCAGCCTACTGATGTCACGGATGATGTCAGGGAGCTTACCTAATCGCACTTCAAGTTGGTAGGTCAGCTTTAAACGAAGTGGGCTTTTGACCCACTTTTTTATGATCTCTATCTTGGGTCGGGCTGATCTTCTACTGTCTTCTATCTATGTGGGGACGACATAATTTAGCTAGAACCCCTACTCTACTTCAAGACGTAGCAGGTAGACGGATAGTAGGTAGACAGTGTGAGTGAGGCGATTTCAACAGCAGAAAGAATTGCGATCGTTCGGGCATTACCAGGATTGGGGGACTTCCTGTGTGCAGTGCCAGCCCTACGCGCTCTGAGAGTCGCTTATCCTCAAGCAAAGGTGACGCTGATTGGTTTGCCCGGTTCACAGGGATTAGCGGAGCGATTTGAGCAGTACATTGATAAGTTTGTAGTGCTGCCTGGTTATCCTGGTCTGCCAGAGCAGTCTGTTGATTTATCCGCTTTGCCAGCTTTTTTTGCAGAAATGCGATCGCGCAAGTTTGATCTCGCAATTCAGATGCATGGAAGCGGCGTTGTGACGAATCCGCTAACACTGGAACTCGGTGCAGGGCGAACGATCGGATTCTTCCAATCCAGTCAAGTTTGTCCCGATCCCGCCTCGTTTTTGCCGTTCGTCGAAACGGAGCATGAAATTTTGAGGTATTTGCGCTTGCTTGATTTTGTAGGAATCCCAGCGTCAAACGCGCAGATGGAATTTCCGATCGGAGAGAACGATCGCCAAGAGAGACAAGCTTTATTGCAACTGTATGATCTACAGCGCTATGTCTGTATTCATGCCGGGGCAAGTGTTTCTTCGCGCTGTTGGTCAGGAGATCGGTTCGCAGCGATCGCAGAGCATCTCGCCCAGAAGGGATGGCAGGTAGTATTGACCGGAAGCGATGCGGAACGGGAATTAACTGAGGCGATCGCACAATTGATCAAGGCTCCGACGATCAATCTAGCAGGACGAACCAGCTTGGGGACGTTGGCGGCAGTGCTAGAAAACTGTCGATTGTTGGTGTGCAATGATACGGGAGTTTCACATCTTGCGGCGGCGCTCAAGGTTCCAAGCGTGGTGATCTTTAGTGGGTCTGATCCGCAGCGATGGTCGCCTTTGGATCGCCAGCGCCATCGATCGATTGTGCCTCCTGCTTCGGTTAGCACGGTCTTGGAGCAGGTTGAAGCTCTATTACAGCAGGAGGCACTCTATGTTGCCTGAGAAGGTATTGGTGATTCAGACTGGCAATCATCCAGATGGATTGCGATCGGGAATTAAGCAGGTGCGATCGCAGTTTCCAAGTTCGCAGATTGTTGTGCTGTGTGCGGCTCGGCTGAGTCAAGTGGCACTCTCAATTGCTCAAGTGAATCAGGTCTTAGTACATTCTGCTATCTCTGAAACAAGCTTGTCTGATGTTCCAGAGCGATTACTGAATTTGATTGAACTGCTGAAAGTTGAGCAATTTGATGCTGCGATCGTCTTACCCGATGGGAATCGATCTCCTTATCCGGCTGCTTATGCTTGTTATCTTGCAGGAATTCCGGTGCGAGGCGGAGTGTCTTGTGAGTTTGGAGGCGGAGTGTTATCGGCGTGTAAAGCGAGTATTGAGGAGATGCTAAATACTCTTCGGGAGGCAGCGTGACACGAGAAGGAGCTGCGCTAATTCGGTTTAAGCGAGTTGCTCAAGTGATTGTTCAGCAGATCCAAGAGGTGCTGAATGCACGAGTGTTTGTAGTGGACGATCGAGCGATTGTGGTCGTAAGTACCGAGAATGAGGCAGTTGGACACTGTTTTGATGCACCGTCGAATTTGAGACTGCCTTTACAGGTCGGATACCAACGAGGCGAATTGATTCTCAGCCATTTAGAGTCTGATGAGATTTCGCTGCGGCTAATGCAAGTTTTAGTAGAGTTAGTGATTGCTCAGGCAATGTCGATCTCAGATCAGCCTTTTCAGCCAGAACTGAAAAACAAGTTTATTCATGATCTGCTGCGTTCTGCGAGCCGGAACGAATCTGAAGTGCTACGAGAAGCGCAGATTTTGGGCTTAGATTTTACTCGTCCGCGGGCTGTGATTTTGATTGACGCGGCTGAATATTTGCTCTCTTGTCCGACTAAGCCGTTTGAAATGTTGGATGCTCAAACTCAACGCAGAATTCAGGTAATTATTGAAAGCATTGTTAAGTTCTTTCATCTCCCTAACGATACAATTTGTGCTTACATTGGCGGGAGTGAGATTGCAGTATTAAAAGCCAGTAGCACTCAAGATCTTAAGGCTTGGGCAGACCAGAAAGACCCCGCCGGAAATCCATCGTGGGCAAATTTAGCCGCCTTAAAACGAGCCAGTACCGCATTGCTGAATCAATTGCGATCGCAAACCGGAACCAATCTCAGCATCGGAATTGGGCGCTATCATCCAGGCATTCAAGGGTTGGCGCGATCGTATCAAGATGCACAGGCGGCATTGTCTTTAGGACATCACTTTTCTGGTGAAAACCAAGTTTATTGTTTAGACGATTTGGGTGTCGCTGCGTTCGTTGGCATTTCAGACGAAAGCACAAAAATTGATTTAGCAAAACATCTTCTCAGCCCGTTAGATCAAGAGCCAGAGCTAATTGATACGCTAGAAGTTTTCTTTGCAGAAAATTGCTATCCGTCTTCTACAGCCGGGAAGTTATCTATCCACAGGAATACTTTAAGTTATCGTCTTGATAAAATTACTTCATTAACGGGACTAAATCCCCGCCTATTTGATGATGCGATCCAGATTCGATTAGCGCTACTGTTGCGCTCTTTTGTTGATTCGCATTCGGAAAGTTTAGCGGTTCGCGATCGTAAGTTGGGCACTTGCACAATCTATGAGCGTACAAACTCATTACATCTTGTGCAAATGCCCAATGTATTCTCTCGTTAAATTTTGCATGATATAAAACAATCATTCAGTATGTTTGTTTTGCGTTGATTGTTCTGCTCCAGGAACGCGCACTTATTTGGAATTTTAGTTATGAAACCTCTTCGGATTCTTACTTGGCACGTCCATGGGAGCTATTTGTATTACCTTGTCCAGTCGCCGCATCAATTCTTTCTGCCTGTGAAACCTGGGTTTCCAGAAGGATACGGCGGTAAGTTAGGTGGATTTGTTTGGGGTGACAATGTGCATAATGTTCCGGCTGAAGAAGTACGGAACTTGGAGTTCGATTGCATCTTGTTCCAATCACGCAAAAACTATCTCGAAGATCAGTACGAGATTCTGTCGGAGCAACAGCGCTCCTTGCCTCGGCTCTATCTGGAACATGATCCACCCCGCGAACATCCAACAGATACACCGCATGTTGTGAATGATCCAAATGTCCTATTAGTTCATGTGACGCACTTTAATGATCTGATGTGGAACAGTGGTGTGACACCGACCTGTGTGATTGAACACGGTGTTATGGTTCCTGAAAATGTGCGCTATCAAGGGCAGATCGATCGCGGCATTGTCGTAGTGAACGGATTACAAGCAAGGGGACGAAGACTCGGAGCTGATATTTTTGAACGAGTGCGATCGCAAGTGCCGTTAGATTTAGTCGGAATGCAGGCGGAAAAGCTCGGTGGACGGGGCGAGATTCCGCACCAACAATTGGCTGAGTTCACGTCACACTATCGATTCTTTTTCAATCCGATTCGCTACACCAGTTTGGGCTTATCGGTCTGTGAAGCCATGATGATCGGAATGCCAATCATTGGGCTTGCGACCACGGAAATGGCAACGGTGATTGAAAACGGAGTGTCTGGTTATGTGGATACGAATGTTGATCGCTTAATTGAGGTGATGCAGCAGTTGCAGAAATCACCCGAAGAAGCTCAGCGATTGAGTCAGGGGGCGCGGAAAGTTGCCGAAGAGCGATTCAATATCGAGCGGTTTAAGCGCGATTGGAATCGGGCATTTGCACAAGTTGTCGATCGTAAACCTACTATGACCCTCGTATGAAACGGATTGCATTAATTAGTGAACACGCTTCGCCGTTTGGGATTCTGGGCGGTGTGGATAGTGGCGGACAAAATGTGTATGTCGGACAGTTAGCGAAGCATTTAGCCAAGCGCGGTTATCAGGTGGATATTTTCACGAGGCGCGATCGGGCGTTGTTGCCGGAGATTGCCAGCTGGAGCGAGGGAGTGCGTTTAATTCATGTTCCCGCAGGTGATCCGGTTGAGATTCGCAAAGAAGATCTATTGCCGCATATGCAGGAATTCACAGCGTATATGCGGCAATTCTGTCAGCATACGCACTATGATCTCGTTCATGCTAACTTCTGGATGTCTGGACTGGTTGCCGCAGAGTTGAAGCGAGTCCTGCAAATTCCGTTTGTGATTACGTTTCATGCGTTGGGGCGGGTGCGTCGATTTCATCAAGGCGGAAACGATGAATTTCCGGATGAGCGGTTTGAAATTGAGGATCGATTGGTGCAGGAAGCCGATCGCATTGTTGCCGAATGTCCTCAAGATGAAACGGATTTGATTGAACTCTATAATGCTGATCCACGCAAAATTACGATCGTGCCTTGTGGCTTTGATTCGTCTGAGTTTTGGTGTTTAGATAAAGCATTGGCGAGAGTTGCTTTAGGGTGGAATCCTGACGATCGCATTGTTTTGCAACTCGGTCGCATGGTTCCGCGTAAAGGGGTTGATACCGCAATTCGGGGATTTGCAAAGTTCTCTGAGAAGACTCCTGCACAGTTGATCATTGTGGGGGGTGAACTGAATGATAGTGATCCGCGCATTGCGAAAGAGGTCGATCGACTGAATGCAATTGCAACGGAGCTAGGAGTCGTCGATCGAGTGCATTTCGTTGGTCGTAAAGGGCGGGAAGTGTTGCGGTACTACTACAGTGCAGCAGATGTGTTCATCACGACCCCCTGGTATGAGCCTTTTGGAATTACACCGCTTGAAGCAATGGCTTGCGGAACTCCAGTAATTGGCTCGAATGTCGGCGGGGTGAAATTCTCAGTTGCAGATGGTGAAACAGGCTATCTTGTGCCACCGAATCAGCCCGATGCGATCGCCGATCGTCTGTCTCATTTGTATGCTCATCCAAGTTTAATGGAAAAGTTCAGCCGCCAAGCAATTCGGCGCGCCAATGATCTGTTTACTTGGCAAAGTGTGGCAGACTCGATGGCGAATTTATATCAGTCTGTGCTGATTGATCAGTCAACCGTGTTAGATTCTGCGGCAGTGATCGATCGGGGATTCAATTCAGTGATTGCAGCCATTCAAGCGGCTCACTCCTGCTTGCAAACTGAAATTACTCAAGCGGCAACCTTGATCACAAATTGCTTTACTCAGAATGGCAAAGTGTTAATCTGTGGCAATGGCGGTAGTGCTTCAGATGCTCAACACTGTGCAGCAGAATTTGTCGGACGATTCAAGATTCCAAATCGGCGGGCGCTGCCTGCGATCGCGCTATCGGCTGATAGTGCATTGTTGACCGCTTGGGCAAATGATGTGGGATACGATCAGGTGTTTTCTCGTCAGATTGAGGCATTTGCACAACCGAATGATTTAGTCATTGGAATTAGCACGAGCGGTCGATCGAAAAACATTCTTGCCGCGTTTGAAACAGCGCAACGTCTGGGAATTCCGAGCATTGGGATTTTAGGCGGCGATGGAGGATACGCTCGATCGCTTTGTGACTTGTCGATCGTTGTTCCTGCGACTGATCCACAACACATTCAGGAAGTGCAAATTGTTGTAATTCATCTGCTCTGCGAATTAGTTGAAGCATGGGTGGTGAATCACGAACAGAAACCGAAGCGACAACGATTAAGGGTACAAAATCGTAAACAAGCTTCGGGACTTCCGTTAACTGTAAATTATTAGGACTGCGATATGCCTATCGCCCTCACCCTAACCCTCTCCTGTAAGAAGCTACTGTGTACACACAAGTTGATTGGATCTGCTATCGCCCAAGTTCTTCGCCCCCTAAATTCTCCGTCAATGGGGGACTTCGTTCCAAAGCTTCCAAATCCAAAGTCCCCCATCAATGGGGGATTTAGGGGGCTGAAGCCGACCGAAACGAAGCGGAAAGAACTTGTGTGTACACGGTAGTCCGCAAGGAGAGGGAAGTCAGCAGCCCAGTTCCCCTTCTCCCTCAGGGAGAAGGGTTGGGGATGAGGGCAACACCGTTAACGCAAAGAACAAACAATTGATGTAGGAGAAAACAATGAGTGATTTAACTGGAAAAGTAGCTCTCGTGACAGGTGGCGCACAAGGATTAGGCGAAGCAATTTGTCGAGTTCTGGCTGCTTCTGGTGTTACTGTCATCGTCGCAGATATTCGAGAAGATCTCGCTGAGAAAGTTGTCTCCGAAATTAGCTCAGAAGGTGGAAAAGCGGCAGCCTTGCGCTTAGATGTTACCGATGAGAATCAAATTCTCTCCAGCATTGACAAAGTGATTGCAGAATATGATCACTTAGATATTCTGATTAACAATGCGGGAATTGATGTTACGGTGTCGATCGAAGAACTCGATGTCAAAGACTGGGATCGGGTTCTTGCTGTGAACCTCCGCGCACCCTTCATTCTGTCGAAAGCGGTGATTACGCACATGAAACAGCGCAAGTCTGGGCATATCGTCAACATTGCTTCGACTGCATCAAAGCGCACGTGGGCGAATGCAACTGCGTATCATGCAAGCAAGTGGGGCTTAGTTGGGTTTAGCCATGCGCTGCACGTTGAAGCACGTCCAGAGCGGGTCAAAGTTACGGCTGTGATTGCAGGCGGAATGCAGACTCCATTTATTCTCGATCGCTTCCCCGATACGCCGCTTGACAAGCTCCAAGACCCCAAAAACGTTGCGGATACCATTCGCTACATTCTCACCCAACCACCGGAAACTGTGATTCCAGAAGTGATGGTAATCCCGATGCAAGAATCGTCTTGGCCTTAATCTAATATTAGAAAGGCACTTCTAACTCTGTTGAACCTTATGCAGAAGATTTCGATCGCGCTTCTCACGCTCACAGGAGTTTTAATCTCCGCGTCTGCCCAAGCTCAAAACTCACAGCAGCTTCAACAGTTGCAATCGACTAAAGAGTGTCGTGGGTGCGATTTGACCAACGTGAATTTGGCAAATACCGATCTGAGCAATGCACGCTTGATCAATTCTTCGCTGTTCGGCAGTAATTTCAGCGGTGCTAATCTGACTGGAGCAAACCTTAGTGGAATTCAGGCAGGTGAATTAGTCGTGAATGCACGATCGAGCGATCGGCGAACGAGCAACTTTACTGGAGCAAATTTCACCAACGCTGATGTCAGTCGGGCTTCGCTCAATCGTGCGATTCTCGATCGTGCGAATTTCACTAATGCTTACTTACTAAACACTGATTTCGGTTCGGCTCGGCTCACGGGTGCAAATTTTCAAGGTGCGACGCTTGGGTCTGCATTTTTTGGGGGTGCAGACTTAAATGGCGCAAATCTAAGCAATCAGCAGCTTGTCAGTGTGTACCTGAGAAATGCCAGACTGGACAATGCTCAGCTTGCAGGCGCACAGTTCAGTTTCTCTGATTTGACCAATGCTGTATTGAAAAATGCGGATTTGCGGGGAGCAACTTTCGTTAGCACTTCGATCAGCAATGTCGATTTCACAGGCGCGCAGCTTGATCCGGCGATCGTGCCGCAACTGTGTCAGCTTGCGAATGGAACAAACACGATTACCAATGTCTCAACTCGTCAAAGTCTCGGCTGTCGCTGATAGACTATGAACTCGGAGTGTTATTGGAATGAATCGTGTATTTATTAATTCCTGCGGCGGGTTCCGGACGAAGAATGGGCAGTGAGCGCAATAAACTGCTGCTCGAACTACTGGAAAAGCCTTTAATTGCTTGGACATTGCTTGCCGCAGAAGCCTCACAAACAATCAAATGGATCGGCATCATCGGGCAATTGATCGATTGGGAAGACTTCAAATCGATCGTTGAGTCGCTGAATCTGACGAAGCCTGTTCAGTTTATTCAAGGGGGTGCAACTCGTCAAGAATCGGTCTACAACGGACTTCAAGCACTCCCGATTGGAGCTGAATCCGTTTTGATTCACGACGGCGCACGCTGTTTAGCCACGCCAGAACTGTTTGATCGTTGTTCTGAAGCATTGCAATCTTGTGATGGATTAATTGCTGCAATTCCGGTCAAAGATACGATCAAAGTTGTGGATGCAACCGGGGCGATTGAAAGTACACCGGATCGATCGCGACTTTGGGCAGCCCAAACTCCTCAAGGATTCTCAGTTTCACTGCTGAAAAAGTGCCATGAACAAGGGCGGCAGAATGGCTGGGAAGTGACGGATGATGCGGCACTATTTGAACAATGTGGATTGTTGGTGCGGATTGTGGAAGGTGAAGAAACGAATTTGAAAGTCACAACACCTGTGGATTTGGCGATCGCAGAATTCATTTTGCGACAGCGTTCTTAAGCCGAAAAAATTTGTGCTGGCGTTAGGTTGAGCATTGGGAAAGTTGAGGAAGAAATGACTCGATCGCCTTGAAACGCTCCGATTTCTTGATAGGCTCCTGCTTCTAATTGCAGCACCGTGACACTCTGAGTTTGAGGATCAACAATCCAATATTCAGGAATCCCTCGATCTTCGTACTGTTCACGCTTTTTGGTGTAGTCCCGCGATCGATTGGTTTCCCCCGGACCGACAATTTCCACCACCAGCAGGGGAGGAGCCATCGATAAAAGGATCGTATTGCGGCGTTTTAACTGCTCGATGTGTTCTTCGCGAAGCACCGTCAGATCAGGAAAGCGGTTCTGGGGTTCACCACGGACTTGTAGCTCTAGTCCATGTCCTCGAATTCTCCGATACCCGATGAGCGGTAATAGCTGTGCAAATAGAAAGTTGGCAATTTCAAAATTTAGTCCTGATTCCGGTGGCAATGCGACTAGCTTCCCATTCCATAACTCGTAAAGCTGATCTGTCCCGTCATCATAGGACAAATATTCTTCAAAACTCGAAAATTTGACTTTTGCTTGAGTCATGAGATTGTCCTCGATCGCTCTCTTCATTCTGACGTGATTTTCAAACAGTAATTACTAATTACAAAATTTCAGCTTCTCTGTTCTACACTCTAGGGTAAGTGTGATGAAGCATCAGAAAGTATTATGAAATGCAAGATTTTTACACTTTCGTTGGCGATCGCGGTTTCTTTACTACCTGTTCGCGTCTCGGCTCAAGCGATTGAAGGATTTACAGTTTTTGGAGATAGCCTTTCAGATAATGGCAATGCGTTCAGAGCCACAAACGGATTATTTCCGCCAAGTCCACCTTATTTCAACGGTCGGTTGAGTAATGGGCCTGTTTGGATTGAAAGCCTTGCTGAAACACTCAACCTAACAACCACAACCACGAATTTTGCATTCGGTGGAGCTTCGAGCGGAACGATAAACACCACGGTTCCATTTTTACCTGGCGTGACGACTCAGGTGAATGGCTTTTTGCAGAATTCACCGAGTATTAGCCCCGATCGTGTGTTTGTCGTTTGGGCAGGCGCAAATGATTATCTTGGTGGTCGTGTTACTGATCCCGCAATTCCACTGGGAAATATTTCTAACATTCTGCAACGCCTGACGGCAGCAGGCACAAGAACTTTGATCGTGCCAAATCTGCCGGATTTAGGCAGAACTCCGGGAGCGAGGACTCCAGAGCGACGTGCGGGACTCACCCAACTGTCGATCGCGCACAATCAAGGCTTAAGAACCTCATTACAAGCCTTAGCGCAAAGTCAGCCAGATGTGAATATCATTCCGCTTGATATTGGCGCATTACTCAATGAAGTGTTCAATGATCCGGCTCGATTTGGCTTTACCAACGTGACTCAGCCCTGTATTCTATCGGGCGCAAATTGCGATCAGTTTCTATTTTGGGATGATATTCATCCAACAACCGCCGCGCATCGAATTGTTTCAGAGTATGCGCTGGACATCTTGACGGCTCCGCAAACGATCGTGCCTCAAGCCGAGATTGCGCTGGGTGTGGCGCGTCGTCCCACTCGCGATCTGGATGGTCGATTATTGACGCTGCGAAATCCAACTCAAAATCCAACCCAAAGACTGGGTGTATTTGTGAACGGAGATTTTAACTTTGGGAATCAGGATGCAAACGATCGCAGTACAGGGTTTGATTTTGATACCAAAGGCGTTACAGTCGGAGCAGATTATCGCGTCACAGATGATCTAGCACTGGGATTAGCATTCAATTATGCAAGCAGCAATAGTGACTTAAACAACAATCGTGGCAGAGTTGAGATTGATAGTTATTCGCTATCTGCCTATGGAAGTTATGAGCGCGATCGGTTTTATGCAGATGCAGTGATTAACTATGGCTGGAATGACTTTGAAATCGATCGGAAAATTAATGCGACAGGTTTCCGCTCTGCAACTGCAAAGACTAACGGTAATCAATTCTCGGTTCGTTTGAACACAGGGTATAACTTTGGAAGAGATCAGCTCTCTGTCGGGCCGATGATTGGTGTTCGATATACCAGAGTTAACATTGATGGCTACACAGAGCGAAACGGCAGTATTCTGAATTTGAATGTGGCTGATCAAACAGCAGATTCTGTAATTTTGAATGTTGGAGCACAGCTTTCGTATGATTTCCGTTCTCCTGCTGCAACGGTAACGCCGTTTATTGCGGCAAACTATGAGCATGAATTTGCCAACGGAAGTCGCGAAATTGTCACCGAGCTTGTCGGTCAACCCGGAATCCCCAATCGCACCAGAACGGGTGAACCCGATCGAGATTTTATTCGATTGAGCGCAGGAGTCCAAACTCAGTTTGCGAATAATTTGTCGATCGGAGTTGGATACGAAACAATTTTAGGCAAGCGGGATGTCAGCGATCATTTTGTTCAAGCCCGAATTCGCTATCAGTTTTGACATCCGGGGTGGGCTGACGTTCTGCGGTGAAGAGTCCACAATTCTTAGCGATTCTTATACCGAATTAAACATAGAATGCGACAGATCATACTCAAAGTCCCCCAGAATGGGGGATTTAGGGGGCGAGAGTCTGTCGCATCCACAAATCAATCTGGTATTAGCGATCGCACGTTTCTACTCCAAATTGGGATAGAGCATTGCTGCCAGATTGATATTCAGGTTGATAATCTCCCAGAAATCTCCCAGAAATCGCGCAAAAGGTGTAGAAAGGATAGAATCACTCTCTGAAAGATGCGCGATCGACGTATGAAATTTTCCGCTCCGACAGGTTTCTGGCGATTCTGGACATTCGCAATGGCGGCGTTCTGCCTTGTGTTGACTGTCACGGCTTGCAATCCTCAAGGATATAAGACACAAGCAGCGCGAGTTCCACAAATGGTCGATAGCATTCTGAGCGATCCCAAGTCGTTCAACTATGCGCTGATTAACGAAGATCCAAACGTTGCGGGTCTGATGTATGTCGGATTAGTGACCGAAAATGCTTTAACCGACAAGCTAGAGCCAGAATTAGCCGAGAAATGGGAGCTTTCCCCGGATAAAAAGAAAGTGACCTTTACGCTGCGAGAGGGCTTGAAGTGGTCGGATGGCGCACCTTTAACGGCGGATGATGTCGTGTTTACGTTTCGCGATATTTTCTTGAATCCCAAAGTTCCGACTGATATTCAAGATGTGCTACGGATTGGTAAAGAGCGGCAATTGCCCACCGTGCGGAAGATCGACGATCGCAGAGTCGAATTCACGACCCCAGAACCGTTTGCTCCATTTCTACGGGTGACGGGTGGACTCGGAATTTTGCCAAAACACATCTTAGCGGAAACGATCGCGAAAACGGGTAGAGACGGCAATCCGTTGTTTCTCTCGACTTGGGGAACGGATACCGATCCGAAAAAGATTGTTACGAACGGTCAGTATACGATCGATCAATATGTCGCCACTCAGCGAATCATCTTTAAGCGCAATCCTTACTACTGGCGCAAAGATGCTCAAGCCAATCAACAACCGTATATTGAGCGGATTGTTTGGAGCGTGGTCGAAAACCAGAATACCGAGCTTTTACAGTTTCGATCGGGTGGGTTAGATATCTCTGAACCGATTCGGGCAGAAGATTATCCAATTCTGAAAAAAGAGGAAAAGCGCGGTAGCTTTACAGCTTACATTGGTGGCACTCGACCGATTACCACGTTTATGGCGTTTAACCTGAATCAAGGACGCAGAAACGGTCGTCCTGTGGTTGATCCGGTGAAGTCGAAGTGGTTTAACAATCCGAAGTTTCGGCAGGCAATCGCGTATGGTATCGATCGCGAGCGCATGAACACCAACATCTATCGCGGTTTGGGTGTGTTAATCAATTCTCAAATTCTAGAAACGAGTCCGTACTATCTCAAACCCGAAGAAGGATTAAAATCTTACAACTTTGATCAAACAAAATCGAAGCACCTGCTAAAAGAAGCCGGATTTAAACTCAATTCTCGCGGTCAATTGACTGATGCAGAAGGAAATGCGGTGCGATTTACCTTGATCACGAATGCTGGAAATACGGTTCGAGAAGCAATGGTGGCTCAGATTAAGCAGGATTTGAGTCAGTTAGGAATTCAGGTTGATATCAATCCGATTAACTTTGGAGTGTTAATCGATAAGCTAGATAACACTCAAGACTGGGAAGCGTATTTGCTTGCAATGGGTGGCAGTAAAGAGCCAAACAGTGGGGCGAATGTGTGGTTGCCGGATAGTCGATCGCATAGTTTTAATCAGTCTGCGTCTCCTGGAAAACCCCCGCTCGAAGGTCGGGTTGTGGCAGATTGGGAAGCAGAAATCGGACGGCTCTACATTGAAGGTGCAAGAGAGTTAGACGAAGCGAAGCGTAAACAGATTTACGGTCAGATCCAGAAAATTTCTCAGGAGTATTTGCCTTGGATTCCGTTGGTGAATGCAAGAGTGATGGCAGTGGTTCGCAACAGCATTGAGGGTGTACAGTATCCTGAGAGCGGCGGCGCATTGTGGAACCTCCACGAACTTAGAGTTGAGGATTAATGGATGATGAAAGTGGCAGATAAGATTTACGAATTGGTGAAGACGCTGCCAGAGGAGCAAGCCAGCCAGGTGCTTATGTTTGTTGAGTCTTTGCAGCAAGCTACTAGAGTACAAGTAGAGGGTCAAACAATGGCGCGACAGTCAGAAACACCTCTTTCTGATTTCGTCGGAATTCTGAAAGACTCACCCAACTTTAATCAAGATCCAGTAGCACTACAAAGAAAGCTGCGCGATGAGTGGGATTAGATTTCTCCTAGATACTAATTACATCATCGGTTTGGTAAAGCAGCAAGCAGCAGTGACCCAGGAAATAATCGATCGTGCGATCGTGGTTCAGGCTTGCGCTTATAGTGCTATCACGCGAATTGAACTGCTCGGATTTCCAGATATCACACCGCAAGAGGTGGAAGGGATTGAGCGCATCTTAGCTCCAATGTACTATGCTGCACTAACTAGAGAGATAGAAGATTGTACGATCGTTGTTCGCCGTCAATATTGCTTAAAAACACCGGATGCCATTATTGCTGCAACCGCCAAATGCCTCAAGCTAGAACTGCTCACGCTCGATCAGCAATTAATTAAACGAATGCAGAAAATCGAAGTGAGTGATCTTGAAGGATGAGAAATATGTCATTTCAATTTATCCGATCGATGCGTTGGAACGTTGTTTTAATCCTTGCGATCGCTTCACTCTTTCTATCTGGCTGTAGCCCACGGAATTATCGAACTGAAGCTGCACAAGCTCCACAATTAGTATTAGTTAGTCCAACTGATCCTAAAACGTTTAACTATGCAAATAACCAAACATTTCCAAGTGTCTTTCCGTTTATTTATGAAGGATTAACGAGAGAGAATGGTGTTACTGGAAACTATGAGCCTGCATTAGCAGAATCGTGGAAATTTTCACCTGATAATAAACGAATCGTTTTTACGCTTCGCCCGAATCTAAAATGGTCAGATGGAACCCCTTTAACATCAGATGACGTTGTTTTTACTTATGAGGATATTGTTTTCAATCCGAAAATTCCAACCGACCAAAAGGAAACTATTCAGATTGGAACGCAGAAGGTTTTTCCAAAGGTTCGTAAAATTAATGATCGACAAGTCGAATTTATTTTGCCTGAGCCATTCGCTCCGTTGCTTGCTGCGACTGCCGCTCCAGAGGGCGTGATGATTCTCCCAAAACACGCACTTGCTGAAGCGGTTAAAAATAAGCTGCCTGACGGAAATTCAGCCTTTATTTCAACTTGGGGAACGGATACTGAGCCGAAGAAAATTATTACCAATGGTGCCTATGTAATTGATAGCTACAGCGCGGGTCAAAGATTAGTTTTAAAGCGAAACCCGTATTATTGGCGCAAAGATCAGAGCGGAAAACAATTGCCTTATATTGATCGAATCATTTGGCAGTTTATTGAGAATCAAGATACCCAATTGGTGAGATTTCGCTCCGGCGATTTAGATGTGATGGGAGATACTAGACCGCTTCGACCGGAGTATTTCTCATTGCTGAAGCGAGAAGACAAACGTGGAAACTTCCAAGTTCTAAACGGCGGGCCTTGGTCGGGAGTATTGTATCTAACGTTCAATCTCAGTAAAGCAAAAGATCAAAATGGAAAGCCGTTCGTTGATCCGATTAAATCGAAATGGTTTAATACACTAGAATTTCGGCAAGCGGTGGCATACGCGATCGACAGAGACCGCATCAATACAAACCTATTTCGAGGACTAGGAGTTGTACAAAACTCTCCGATTTCTGTGCAAAGTCCTTTCTCGCTTAAAGAAGGCTTAAGAGTTTATAACTATAATCCACAAAAATCGAGGGAGCTACTGAAAAAGGCGGGATTTAAGTATAACGATCGCGGACAGTTGTTTGACTCCGAAGGGAATCGTGTTCGGTTTACCTTGATGACTAATGCGAACAATCTGACGCGAGTTGCGATCGGCGCTCAAGTTCGACAAGACCTATCAAAAATTGGAATTGAAGTTGATTACAATCCGATTAATTTTAATGTTTTGATCGACCGGATCAATGGATCGAGAGAGTGGGATGCTCACATGATTGGTTTTACGGGTGGCATCGAACCACAGGGACTTGCTAATCTCTGGATGACCAGTGGTGGATCGCATTCGTTTAATTTGACCCAACAGCCAGGGCAACCCAAGATGCAAGGGTATGTGGCAAATGATTGGGAGAAAGAGATCGATCGCTTATTCATTGAAGGAGCGCGAGAACTCGACCCAGAAAAACGTAAAAAAATCTACGATGAATTCCAAAAATTAGTGCAAGAGCAACTTCCGGTGATTCATCTGGTGAATGATTCTGCACTCATGGCAGTGCGAAATCGAGTGCAAGGATTGAAATACTCTGGTTTACCGAGTTGGGGACTGTGGAATATTCAAGAACTTAGAATTAAAGAGTAAACTATGTCTCCTTAATAATGAGTCAACCCGAAGCGCTCAAAGCCTTACTTGATGAAGTTTCTCAAGGCAAAATTAGTTCAGCCGATGCTCTCAATAAGCTGAAGTATCTGTCGTATGAGCCTGTCGGTGGATTCGCCAATATTGATCATCATCGATCGCTTAGAACCGGATTTCCTGAAGTAATTTGGAGTCCCGGCAAAACACCCGAACAGATTGCCCAGATCATGGAATCCCTGCGCGGTAACGCTCCGGTTGTGATGGCAACTCGCATGGAAGCGGAAGTCTATGCTTGGGTCAAAGAAATGGTTCCTGATGCAATTTACTACCCGATGGCTCGAATCTGTGCGTTAAATTCAGTTCAAGCCCCAACGCATCTAGGCACGATCGGCATTCTTTCGGCAGGTACGGCTGACTTACCTGTTGCCGAAGAAGCAGCAATTACGGCTGAACTGTGTGGTTTTCGAGTGCAACGCCTTTGGGATGTGGGAGTTGCGGGTATTCACCGTTTACTCAGCAATGTTCAGGTATTGTCTGAAGCGGATGTGTTGATTGTTGTTGCGGGAATGGAAGGAGCGTTGCCGAGTGTGGTCGCGGGATTGTCGGACTGTGCGATCGTTGCTGTTCCCACAAGCATTGGTTACGGTGCAAGCTTTAACGGATTGTCGGCATTGTTGACGATGCTGAATTCTTGTGCAACCGGAATCGGAGTGGTCAATATTGATAATGGCTTCGGCGCAGCAATGTTAGCAGGTCAGATTTTGAGAACGGCGGCAAAGCTGAAATCAAGATGAAGCCGATTCGTTAAGTTGCTGTTGAAGCTGTTGAACTTGTTCGATCGTCAGTCCTGTGGCACGTGCGATCGTGGTGGCTGGAAGTCCATCTCTCAGTAAGTTAAGGGCAATTTCACGCTGTTTTTCTGCTGCTCCCTCCGCAAAAATTGAACGGTACACAGATGATTCCTGCATGATATCCCTCCGCAAAATTCGATAAATGATCTCATCTTCTAATCTTATCCCAGCCAAAATTGCTGAAGCTGCTGATAAATTTGCTCGAATTGTTGGATCTGTGATTCCGCCAATTACCTGAGAAGCTTGGCGCAATGCCATTTCTGAATCTGTTCGACCAAGAGCCGCAAACGGAATTAGTCCGGGATATTGCAAAAATAAATCCGTTGGTTGCTCCCACAGACGAATCACATCGAATTCATGTTGAGTCCGTTGCATGACAAAGCGAGTTCGGCGAACAAGCTCTGCTCCGGTGGGCTGGAGATAAATCACGACTTGCTGCATCGCTTTGTCTGGATACTTTCGGTAAACTCGCACCCGGTAATCCAACATTCGGAAGGGAATGGCTTTATCAGGGCGGGTCTGAAATTCCAAATGCAAAACAGTATCGTCGGACTGAAGCAGAATCAAAGCATCCGCCCGAATGGGATCAAGCGAGAGTTCGGAGGGTTTGAGTTCGGTCAGGGTAACAGACCTTCCAAGCAGCCAACTGGCAAAGTCGGTGGAGAACTGTTCAGCAAGAAAGCGGCAGGTGTCATCGTACATGGAGAAACTGTACGACTTGTTGTACTGATTGAAGAGGGTGAGGAGTGCGATCGTATTATTGTTAGAAACACTCACAAGGCTGTTTTTGCGGTTGCAGTCGCGCCAGAATTTGCTTCAGCACGATCGCACTCCAATCAATATCTTCCTCAGTCGTATACCGCCCCAACGTTAAGCGGATTCCCGATTTTGCCGCACGCTCGCTATATCCCATTGCTAACAAAATCGGACTTGGCTTCAGAGTGCCACTACTACAAGCAGCCCCCGCACTAATTCCAATGCCTGCTAAATTCATCTGACGGACTAAGACTTTTCCATTCAATGTTTCGCCATCTGCATCCGGCAAACAAAAACTGACATGATGCGGCAAGCGATGAATGCGATCGCCCGTCGTCACTAATTCAGGAACATCAGAAAGCTGATCGAACAAACGATCGCGCAATCGAATCAATCGCGGCGTTTCGGTTGGCAATTCTTGAGCGCTTAACTCGGCGGCAGTTCCAAAACTGGCGATCGCAGGTAAAGCTTGAGTGCCCGATCGTAACTTTCCTTCCTGCCCACCGCCCCCCAGGATCGGAACCAATTCCACACCCGGACGAACATACAACGCTCCGGCTCCCTGAGAACCATAAAGCTTATGGCTTGAAAGAGATAATAAATCGATCGGCAACTGTTGCACATCAAGCGGCAATCTTCCTGCGACTTGAACCGCATCGGTGTGAAAGATTGCGCCATGATTCCGCACGATTTGACCAAGTTGCGCGATCGGCTGAACGGTTCCGACCTCGCTTTGACCATAGATGATCGAGACTAATACCGTATTTGATCGCAATGCTGCCTGCAAATCAGCCGGATTTACCTGTCCCAACACATTCACCGGCAAGCGCGTAATTTCCCAGCCCCACTGCTCTAGAAGTCGAGCAGGTTCGGAGATTGCCGAATGTTCGACGCTCGAAATGATCATGTGTTGGGGGGTGCTGTACTGATGCGCGATTCCCATCACGGCAAGATTATTTGACTCTGTACCGCCAGAGGTAAAGACGATCGATTCAGCAGAAGCATTAATCAGCATCGCAATCTGCATCCGCGATCGCTCCAAAATCGTAGCGGCGCGGTTTCCCCAGGTGTGCAAACTCGACGGATTGCCCCATTGTTCCGCTAAGACTTGCTGCATTTGCGCGATCGCTTCGGGTCGCGTGGGAGTCGTTGCACTGTAATCAAGGTAGATTTGCATGAGCGGTGTTGACAAGAGAAGAATGGGTACGCTACGGATGCTGTAGAACTGCTGCTTTAACAGTAGCAAGCTCATCTTGCGGGGCAATCTAGCTTATGGGTAGACTCAATCACCTTCTTCAGTTTAGTCTCTGTGTGGCACTGTTTACAGGTTGTCAAGTTGCGTCTTCCGTGAGCGATCGCCCAAAGCTGCTCCCACAAGACCCCAATATTCAAGTTTTTACCAATCATGATCCGTCGTCTGAATACACCGAGCCATACCGGAAAATTACGCGATCGGGCAACAATCTAGAACAAGTTTTAATTGACGCGATCGCGACTGCAACCTCAAGTATTGATATTGCGGTGCAAGAATTTCGATTGCCGAATGTAGCGAAAGTCTTGCGCGATCGTGCTGCATCTGGGGTAAAAGTTCGAGTCATTTTGGAGCATGAGTATGCTCGTCCCTACAGCGCGTACACGACTGCGGAAGTTGAGAAGCTACCAGAGCGCGAGAAAGCAAGATATCAAGAATCACGATCGCTGATTGACGAGAACAACGATGGACAATTGAGTGAAGCTGAGATTCGAGAGCGTGACGCTTTAGTAGTTCTAGACACTGCGAAGGTTGCTCGAATTGACGATCGTGCTGATAACAGTCGCGGTAGTGGCTTGATGCACCATAAGTTTATGGTTGTAGATGGTAAGACGACGATCGCCACTTCAGCCAATTGGACAATGTCCGATGTTCACGGCGATCTGTCCCGTCCGAGCAGTCGCGGTAATGCAAACACGCTTTTGAAAATTAACAGTCCTGAACTTGCACAAGCATTTACTCAAGAATTTGAATTGATGTGGCGCGATCGTAAGTTTGGCGTGAAAAAGCCTGTTCGACCTGTGCAACAGTTCAATATTGGTGAAACGCAGATTGATTTACACTTTTCACCGCATTCTAATAAAGTTCCCTGGGAACAGACCTCGAATGGCTTAATTGCAAAGACGCTGGAACAATCAACCCAGTCGATCGACCTCGCCTTATTTGTGTTCTCGGATCAAGAGTTGGTCAATGCGATCGAACCTCGTCATAGTCAGGGCGTATCTATTCGGGCATTGATTGATCCTGGCTTTATCTATCGATCCTATAGCGAAGGCTTAGATATGCTAGGTGTTGCTTTAAGTGAGGATTGCAAGTGGGAAGTAAACAATCGCCCTTGGCAAAATCCGATTACAACAGTAGGTATCCCACAACTACCGCCTGGTGATCTGTTGCATCATAAGTTTGGTGTTGTCGATCGCCACACTGTCATCACAGGTTCACATAATTGGACAATTGCCGCCAATCGAAACAATGATGAAACCCTACTGATCATTCGCAGTCCAATTGTTGCAGCACACTTCCAGCGAGAGTTCGATCGACTTTATGCAAACCCAATTTTGGGAGTTTCGCCTGCAATCCAGCGCAAAGTTGAGGCTCAACAAAAACAATGCTCTCCTCCGACTGCTAGAAGCGATGGCAAAGTTAATCTAAACACTGCAACACAAGCTGAACTAGAAGCATTACCGGGTGTTGGTTCTGCATTAGCAAAACGGATGATTCAAGCAAGACCATTTAACTCAATAGAAGACCTCGATCGAGTTCCCGGTGTTGGTAAAAAGCTAATGGAACAATTGCGCGATCGTGTGGTGTTTTGAATGCATCGGTACTAGCATAGATAGAATTTTTCCCGATCGGGCAAAGATTGATCGGGCTTGTAAATCCATATTTGAAATTCAGAAATTGAAATGCGGAATTGAGTAACACAATTCCTGCACTCGATATCGTAATTGCAAAACTCAATGATCTAATTCGTTTACTCAATAAAGGAATTCTGAAACGAAATGACAATATCTACTTTCTTAAAATGCAATTCGTTTATCAAATTACGTAATACCAAAATTAAGAAACACAATTCTGAAACTCGATACTGCAATTTTGAAACAAGATGACAGAATTCATTGACTAGATGTTGGATTTTGCTCGTTGCGTCGCCCCGCCTACAAAAAAATTGCCAAAAATCCCCCTCGTCGCATTAGCATGAAAGAGTGATGGATTTTTATTCGCCCCGACGATCGCTACAACAAGGTCACTGGTTCAAACTCATTTGCGGAGCCAGTTTCCAACATCTCCCTGCCATTCGCACCCTTGCACTCGTGTATGCGCTTGCCGGGGCAGATTGTATTGATGTCGCTGCTGATCCGGCGATCGTCTCCACCGCACGAGAAGCGTTAGCCGTTGCTAATCAATTTGCCGAGGAAGCCCGCGATCGTGGCTATCGTCCCTCAATTCCTTGGCTGATGGTGAGCCTCAACGATGGCGAAGACCCGCACTTTCGCAAAGCAGAATTTGATCCAGCCGTTTGTCCACCCGATTGCTCAAGACCCTGTGAATCGATTTGTCCCGCTCGAGCGATCGTGCATTCTGGCGTGATCGACGATCGGTGTTACGGCTGCGGTCGCTGCATTCCGATTTGTCCGATCGGACAAATCACCACGCGGTCGTATGTCTACACACCCGAAGCAATTTCGCTGATGTTGCTTGATGCCGGAATTGACGCGATCGAGATTCATACGCAAGTGGGACGATTCGAGGACTTTCAGAGGCTTTGGAGCGCGATCGCACCCTGGGTCGATCGGCTCAAACTCATTGCGATTAGCTGCCCGGACGGAGACGGCTTAATCGAATATCTTTGGTCAATTTACAACTTGATCCGTCCGCTTCCTAACGAATTGCTCTGGCAAACCGACGGCAGACCAATGAGTGGAGATATTGGTGATGGAACAACCCGTGCTTGTGTGAAATTGGGCGAAAAAGTTCTCACCGCAGGTATACCCGGTCATATACAGCTAGCAGGAGGAACGAACCCGTACACTGTCCCTAAGTTAGAAGCATTGGGAATGTTGCACAATAGAGATAGAACATTCGTTTCGAGGTGCGTTTCTGGAATTGCTTACGGTAGTTACGCTCGGCGCTTACTTTTACCTGTCCTTAATCAGCTAGAAGCAATGGAGATGATACCCTTGAGCCGTCAATCGATCGTGTCGCAGAATGCAAGCCATTGTGCGATTGAAACCGTTCCTGAACTTCTGTGGCAAGCCGTTGATCTTGCCGCCTCGCTAGTGACTCAAATCAAATCTCCCGATCGTATCCGGCAAGTGATTTGACAGACATCAGCAGGAACCAAAACCTCCTACCCTAATCACAAGACAGTTTTTCCTGTCTTTTCCTCCCAGACTCAGAACACATGGCAGAATACAGCTCAGTTCCTTCCGCTCAACCCGATTCTCAGTTTTCCTCTGACCGTGAACTGACCGCTACAGACAAAAACCGGATGCAAATTACTGACGATTTAACGAAACTTCTAGATATCCTGCCGACGCATTTACGCGATCGCTTAATGCAGCACCCCGAACGCGATCGCTTAGTCGAAGTCGTGATGGACTTAGGACGCTTCCCCGAAGCTCGTTTCCCTGGCAGGGCTGAATATTTGTCCGATACGCCAATCACAAAAGCAGATTTGGCAGAAAGCACGAAAAAAGTCGGAGATTTTGGCGGCGATAACCGTGCTGGGATTGAGAAAACGCTGCACCGGATTAGCGCGATTCGTAACCGTCGCGGTGAAGTGATTGGGTTAACTTGCCGCGTGGGTCGAGCGATTTTTGGCACGATCGGGATGATTCGCGATTTGGTCGAAAGTGGTCGATCAATTCTGATGCTTGGTCGTCCGGGTGTGGGTAAGACTACGGCACTGCGGGAAATTGCGCGGGTGCTAGCAGACGAACTCGATAAGCGAGTAGTCATCATCGATACATCGAACGAAATTGCTGGAGATGGTGATGTCCCACATCCGGCGATCGGTCGCGCTCGTCGAATGCAAGTGGCTCGTCCGGAACTGCAACATCAGGTGATGATCGAAGCGGTGGAAAACCATATGCCCGAAGTCATCGTGATCGATGAAATCGGCACTGAATTGGAAGCGCTGGCAGCCCGAACGATCGCAGAGCGTGGCGTGCAACTTGTGGGAACGGCTCACGGTAACAAGCTGGAAAACCTGATTAAAAACCCAACTCTCTCGGATCTCGTTGGTGGGATTCAGTCGGTGACGCTGGGTGACGAAGAAGCCCGCAGACGTGGCACACAAAAGAGTGTGCTTGAACGTAAAGCCCCGCCGACTTTTGATATCGCTGTCGAAATGATGGAGCGGCAAAAGTGGGTAGTGCATGAGGAAGTGTCGGATACGATCGATATCCTCCTACGCGGCAGACAGCCGAATCCGCAAACCCGCACGACCGACGAAGACGGCAATGTGACGATCACGCACGAAACGCCGTCTGCACCCGAACCCCGGAGTCGTCCGCAAGCGGTTCCCGAAATCGGTAACTACTTTTCGGGGCAAGCGCGGGGCTGGCGATCGTCGGGACGGATGAAAGCGGTGGCAAGTCCGACGAATGTGCGATCGTTGACTCCAGAGCAGCAATCGTTTGAGCGGATGCTGGATGAGTCCTTGGGACGGAGCTTTGATCCCGTTGAGTCCACATCGTTTCCAGGGCCAAACGGTGAGGAATTGCCGTTGCACATCTATCCCTATGGAGTAAGTCGGCAGCAACTCGACCAAGTGATTCAAACGCTGAATTTACCTGTGCTGTTGACGAAGGACATGGATGGGGCTGATGCGGTGTTGGCGTTGCGATCGCACGTCAAAAACCATGCGAAGCTGCGCCATCTCGCTAAAACGCGCCAAATTCCGATTCACACCGTCAAATCAAACAGTGTGCCGCAGATTGCGATCGCGCTGAGACGATTGCTGAATATGGATGATTCGGGTGTACCCGGCGAAGCAGAGCTAAGCTTGATTGTGCGGGGCGATAACGAGGATGAAATCGAAGCGCTCGAAGAAGCACGGCTCGCCGTCGAGCAGATTGTAATTCCGAAGGGTCAGCCTGTGGAATTGCTGCCGCGATCGGCGACGGTGCGAAAGATGCAGCATGAATTAGTCGAGCATTACCGCTTGAAGTCGCGGAGTTTTGGTGAGGAACCGAATCGACGCTTGCGGATTTATCCCGCTTAGAACTGGGAGTTTGGTAGACTCAATATCTGCCAAACTTCTAGTTTTCTTGATCATGCTTGAGTTCATTCGCTCGGATCTGGCTCAATTTGCGGCATACAACACGCAGCACACGGACAATTCACATCTTGATCGCCCCGATCGCTTAGACGTGAACGAAAATCCGTATGACCTGCCCGAAGAACTCAAGCAAAAACTTGCCTGGAGTTGGCAAACTGCGATCGAATCAAATCGATATCCCGATGGCGGATATTTGTCGCTAAAAGACGCGATCGCCCAATATGTCAACGAAACGGCACATTCAGAATTTACAAACACAAATATTTCAGTGGGAAACGGCTCGGATGAATTAATTCGATCGTTGCTGATGGCAACCTGTTTGAATGGAGAAGGCTCGATTCTGGTTGCGAATCCCACGTTCTCGATGTACGGAATCTTGGCGCGAACGTTAGGAATTCCGACTATTAGTGTCGATCGGTCTGAGCAAAGTTTCGAGATCGATTTGACTGCTGCACGAAGCGCGATTGCCACTCATCCGATCCGCGTAGTTTTTGTCGTGCATCCTAATTCACCGACTGGAAACGCTCTCACAGAGTCAGAAATTCAATGGTTACGAAGCTTGCCGCAAAACATCTTGGTGGTGATCGACGAAGCGTATTTCGAGTTTAGTCAGACTACTTTAGCAGGGGAATTACCGCAGCATCCAAACTGGGTCATTTTGCGAACCTTCTCTAAGGCATTTCGGTTAGCGGCGCATCGAGTTGGATATGCGATCGCGCATCCTGAACTAATCGAAGCGCTAGAAAAAATGCGGCTCCCGTTCAACTTACCAAGCTTTTCGATCGCAGCCGCCCGCTTTGCCGTCTCCGAACGCCATTCCCTTTTAGCAGTCGTCACAGAATTGTTAAATGAACGCTCAAAGCTACAACAGCAATTAAAACAACTTCCAAATCTACAAACCTGGGATAGTGCAGCGAATTTCATTTATGCACGATCGCCCCAAGACCTAACTGAACTGTGCGATCGCTTAAGGCAGCAAGGCACGATTATTCGGCATACAGGCGGCGGCTTGCGAATCACAATCGGGACTCCTGCCGAAAACCAGCGAACGCTCGATCGACTGGCTGCGCTTCTGGGGTAAAGGTACCAAAAAAGAGCCTACAAGCTGTAAGCTCTCTAATCTTTGAGTAAACCAATTTCTCTAACCCAGTAAATACGCAGATTTAAGTGCCCACAAAATCAGCACTGCAATGCTTCCCAAAAGTAAAGTTGCAGAAACGCCAACCACGATCGGACTATCTGCACCGTCAAATTTCATAATGCCGCGATTCAGATCTGACATAGCTCAACACTCCAACATGACAACTCGGTGACTAACTCAAGGCTATTCAAGAAATTGCGTTGTTCCTTCTTTCTCAAGCATTATTTTATCTTCTCATTTTCATAAGTCCAAGTAATGAGCAGGATTTCTGCATCAATCTCTCTAAGAGCAGCCAAGATAGTAAGGCAAATTATATAGGCCCCGGATGAATTGGATCGTCCTAGCGATCGCCCTGATCACGATCGCGCTCATTCTTCTTGAACTCGCCCTTAGAACTTTGTTTGGCTTCGGTGAGCCACCGCTTTACATTCCAGATGCGGAAATCGGCTATCTGCTTGCTCCCAATCAATCGGTGCGGCGATTTGGCAACCGGATCGAAATCAATTCATATTCAATGCGATCGCGCCCCTTTGCCCCAAAACCCTCCACTGGCACAAAGCGCGTTTTGATGCTGGGCGATTCGATTATTAATGGGGGATGGTGGACAGATCAAAACGACCTGATTTCAGAGTTGATGATGCGATCGTCGGATCACCAGATCGAAGTCCTCAACGCCTCAGCGAATTCTTGGTCGCCTCGGAATGAACTCGCCTATCTCAAACGCTTTGGAACGTTTAATGCTGATGCAATTGTGTTAGTCATTAATACCGATGACTTATTTGGAACACCGCCGACAGCCCTCGGAGTCGGGCGCGATCGCAATTACCCGGATCGAAAACCAATGAGCGCGATCGTCGAGGTGATCGATCGCTATCTTCTACCTGCACCGAAATTACCGGATGAATTGAGAAAAATTCAGGCGGAACCGGGCGATCGAGTCGGCATTAATCTAGACGCGATTCGACAAATTCGAGATCTTGCGATTCAAAACAAAGCGAAATTTGTTTTAGTCATGACCCCACTATTACGAGAGCTAACGCCACCTGGATCACGCGATTACGAAATCACCGCACGCCAACGACTAACAGAAATGGCGCAATTAGAGCAAATTCAGTACCTTGATTTTCTCACTATTTTTCAAGGCGAATCGACCAGCCCACAAGAACTCTACCGGGATTCCATCCACCTCAGCTTACGTGGGAATCAACTGCTGAGCCATTGGATTTGTAAATCAATTTAATCGCATCTTCAACTAATCTCAGGCAAACTTGGGGAATTAAATCCTTCAATCGTGAATGTACCCAGTAGCAAGGTTTAGAGGTTTGAATTATGGCTTTATTAGGGATAGATGTCTCGACCTACCAGGGCGATATTGATTGGGCAACCGTCGCCAGCCAGGGTGTGTTTTATGGATTTGCCAAAGCCACCGAGGGCGCAACTAGCCGAGACGATAAATTTACGCGCAACTGGGCAGGAATGCGATCGGTCGGCATTGTCCGAGGTGCGTACCATTTTTTCCGCCCCGGTCGAGATCCTGCTACTCAAGCGAATAACTTCCTGCAAACTGTGCAATCGATCGAGGCATTCGATTTGCCTGCTGTGCTTGATTTAGAAATCGACGACGGATTAAGCGCGGCAACAGTGATCGATCGAGCGCTGCAATGGCTTGACATTATCGAAACCAGAACCGGACGCAAACCCATTCTCTATACATTTCCAAGTTATTGGGAAGAAAAACTTAAAAATCCTAAACAGTTTGCAGCCTACCCGCTTTGGATTGCGAACTTCGGCACCCGATCGCCCTTTGTTCCTGCCACCTGGAGCCGTTGGACATTCCATCAATACTCTGAATCCGGGACACTGCGCGGAATTGTAGGCAATGTCGATTTAAACCAATTCAATGGCAATTTAGATGGACTACAAAAGCTGTTAAAAGGTCGCATTCCCCTTAGACAAGGCTCAGAAGGAGATGTCGTGCAAGAAATGCAGAATTTGTTGGAAGCGCAGGGATTCGATGTCGGAACGCCCGATGGGGATTTTGGACCAAAAACCAAGGCGCAAGTCGCTGCGTTTCAAAGAGCAAAAAATCTAGTGGCAGATGGCATTGTTGGAGCGGCAACTTGGGCAGCGCTACTAGCAGGTAAAACCGCAGTACCGACTCCGACTCCGACTCCGATTCCAACTCCAACTCCCGCCTCTCCGCCCCCGATCGACCTCATCAACGTCGCGAAGTCCTACCGGGGTGCAGCCCATCAAGATGCTGCCCTGAAATGGCTGCAAAGCCAGATTCCTCGATCGGTTCTGGATGACTTCGCGAAGCGCTGGAGACAGCCATAGACACAAAAGAAGTCCGATTTCGCAAAAGAACCGGACTTCTGATACAAGTTGAGAACTATAAATTAGGTGTTTTTCTCGTCGGTTTCCTGTCGCCAGCAATGCTCCAGAAGGTAAACTTCCGATCGCTCCCAACAGCGCTCTAGCTTCTGAACACGATGGGTATGCCAAAACTTCTCTAATTTCCAAACAAACGGACGCTCACGGTCAAACAAGTGTTGATTCAGATAGTCCCACCACGGGAAACGATCGGAGGAATAGTTCATGCAAGGGGGTCGAGTAATCTGTGCTAGGAGTAGAACAAGTTCGGATGCACCTATCTAAGGAGTGATTTTTTGCATCACAAAGCTGTCCAATCAGTATGGCATTGAATTATTAAAATCGATCACAAAAAAGCCTGAATCTGTCAGGGTTTTCTAGCTTCTTTAAGAAATATCTAGATTGCGTGAAATTTCTATAAGGCTTGAAACCTTAGTTGTCATCGATCTGGCTGACTCGTCGCATATTCAGCACGTCTGTCATCTTTTTAATCTGAGCAAAGGTGCGTTCTAGCTGAGCGTGGTCGCAAATATCAATGCCCAGGTCAATCACCGCCGTTTGATCCGGAAAGGTTTTGACTTGGGCATTGCGGACGTTGATATTGTTGTCGGTAAGGCGGGAAAGAATGTCTTTGAGCACTCCCACGCGATCGATGACTTCGATTTGAATGTCGATCGGATAAGTTTGAGCGCGTCCAGTGATCTGTTGGGTAGGATTCCAGCTCAGGGGTACTAAACGATCGCCCGGAACAGAATCGACGTTGGGACAGCCTTGACGATGAATTGAAATGCCGCGATTGCTGCGGGTAATGACTCCAATAATCGATTCTCCGGGCAAGGGATGACAACAGCCTGCCATGTAATGCAACAAGCCTTCAACTCCCGAGATCGGGCATTTCGTCGTTGGTGCAGGTACGGCTCTCGGTGCTGCAGGAAGCAAGGGAATGAGAGCCGCATCGTTTGCCAAGCTTGACGGTGAAGGTTGAGGGTGAGACAGCGATTGCTGTGCTTTAACGGCATCTCGAATGCGGTTGAGTGCTAGATTCAAAGTGATTTCGCCGTATCCGACTGCCCCAACGAAATCTTCAACGCTGTGATAGTTGCATCGTTCAGCTGCCGTTAGCATCGGAGCGGATTTCATCAACGCTTCAAAGCCATTTTTGCCGAGTTCTTTCTCCAGCATTTCACGACCGCGCAGCACGTTCTCGTCATGATGCGATCGCTTGTACGCTTGTCGAATCCGGTTTCTTGCACCTGTGGTGACGACAAAATTTAGCCAGTCCAAACTGGGGCGGGCGTTCTTTTGAGTAATGATTTCAACGATATCGCCCATTCTCAATTGCGTATCGAGCTGAACCATGCGACCGTTCACTTTCGCGCCTGCACAGTGGTTGCCAACTTCGGTATGAATCCGGTACGCAAAATCTACCGGAGTCGATCGCGGACTGAGAGCAACGACTTCTCCTTTCGGCGTGAACACATACACATCGCCATCGAAGAGGTTGTCTTTAATGCTTTCAAGGTATTCTTGCGCGTCTTTAAGATCGTTTTGCCAGTCAAGCAGTTGACGCAGCCAGGTAAATTTCTCGTCGTCGCTAGTGAGCTTCGAGGTTGAGCCGCCGGATTCTTTGTATTTCCAGTGCGCTGCAATCCCGTATTCTGCGACATGGTGCATTCCGAGCGTCCGAATCTGGACTTCTAAGGGACGACCAGAATCTCCAATCACAACCGTATGCAGCGATTGATAACGGTTCGGTTTAGGTAAGCCGATGTAGTCTTTGAAGCGTCCGGGGATCGGACGGAAGGTGTCATGCACGATTGCGAGAGCGCGATAACATTCATCGTTGTTTTCTACAATGATTCGGACAGCCGCGACATCGTAAATTTGCTCATAGTCTTTTTGCTGACGCTGCATCTTTTGGTAAATGCCGTAAAGATGCTTGGGTCTACCGCTGACTTCGACGCAATGGACTCCTACTTGATCAAGACGACGTTTGAATGTCGCTGCAACTTCACTGAGTCTGGCTTCGCGATCACCCCGTTTTTCTGAAACTAATTTCTGAATTTCTCGATAAGCATCGGTTTCGAGATACTTGAATGCGAGGTCTTCGAGTTCCCACTTGATATTACCGATCCCCAAGCGGTTCGCCAGTGGCGCAAAAATTTCGCGGGTTTCGAGCGAGATTCGCTGCTGCTTCTCGGATGGCAGATGCTCCAGCGTTCGCATATTGTGGAGTCGATCGGCGAGTTTCACTACAATCACGCGGATGTCCTGCGCCATCGCCAGAAACATGCGGCGGAAGTTTTCTGCCTGTCGCTCGGTCTTGCTAGAGAAGTTAAATTTAGAAAGCTTGGTCACGCCATCAACCAGACATCGAACTTCAGACCCAAAGCGCTCTTCGATTTCTTCGGGTGTGACATCGGTATCTTCGACGACATCATGCAAAAATCCGGCGGCAATCATGACACCGCTCCCACCGAGATCCCTCAAAATGCCTGCTACCGCTACAGGATGAGCGATGTACGGTTCACCGGAGGCACGCTTCTGCCCTGCGTGCAGTTGATAAGCAAATTCAAACGCACGACAGATCAAATCTTGATCGCGTTGGTTTTCGTCGGAGGGTTTGAGGAAACACTCACGCAACCAATCGGGTAAAGCAAAGTCAATGGTGGGGATGGATGCCGCTACATTCATGCTGATTTGCGTGACTAGAGTGCAGGTTCAGACAATCAGATCTAGACAATAAAGAAATCGTGGAGGAAATTCAAATCCTAAATTAATGTATAGCGCTATACAAAAGAATCAATGAATAGAAAATGAGTCTAGCATAAGGAGCTTTCCTAACGGCTAGACACTAAGATTTGAACTTCAGAATCGACAAACAGCGGAACAAAAATTTCACAGAGATAGCGCCCTTGAAATCGTCTCGCACTCAGGTCGATTCAAGTGAAAATAGAGGGTATATCTTAAGCTTGTTAAAACAATCGTAACGCTCATTCTATCGAATGGTGATCTGTTTCTTGGCGGAAATTTTGGATTGTTGAGAAATTTTGCGATCGTCCTCAACTCAAGCAAAACTCAGGGTCCTGCATACCTACTCCCCACGATGTGGACAATTTCGAGCGAATTTATACCGAAAGCTTCAACAATCTACTGAAACACCGTTCTACATCAATTATGCTTTTCAGCGATCCCCGCTCTTTCACTAAAGTTCAAGCATGTTAACAGAGAACCAAGTCCGCGTTTTCCAACGATTCCAAAGCGCGATCGTTGCACTCGATCAAACTCTCAACACGGTCGAACTGGATCGACCTGCGCTTCATCAAAAGATACGATCGCTCCAGCAGATTTTCCAGGAGGAGATTCAGCCGATTCAATCCGAGCACTATCAAACGCATTCTGTCTTAGTGGAAATCAATAAACAAATGCGGTTGCTTGGGATGGATGGAATGTTTTTGCAGACTGCGCGGCAGGCTGGAACCGTCGAAATGCGGCTTGGGCAGGTTCGCGATCGCATTAAATTCTTGACAACCTATTGCAGTGCGATTCTAGGGACTGAGCCTGATTAAATAAGAAACGTCGGATTGAGGATTGCGCCATGCAGTGCCCAAAAGAGAGAAAAATCACGCTAATTGATGGCACATTAACCGAGGCATTAGCGGTGAAACAGTGTCCTGACTGTAAAGGAACTTGGATTCCGTCTGAGAATTACAAGGCATGGCAGGCAGAAAGACCCCATCCTAAAACTGTTGCAGATCTAATTCCCAAAACATTAGATGTGGAGTTCGTGCAGTCGCCGCTTGATGCTAAGGCAGCGCTGTGTCCTGAGTGCGGGAGCTATCTTGCGCGAGTCAAAGTCGGCATGAAAACGCCCTTCTATGTGGAACGCTGTTTAAGCTGTGGGGGAATTTGGTGCGATCGTGGTGAATGGGATGCACTCGAAACAATGGGATTGCACCTTGCGATCGAGCAGTTGTTTTCCAGTGAGTGGCAAACTTTATCGAGAGAGCGCGAACATCTAGCCATTGAGAAGCAGGCGACGATCGATCGCTTAGGAGTCGAGTTAGCAAGTCAAGTGTTTGAGTTAGCGGAAGTGCTGAAGAACCATCCAAACGGGGATTTTGGTGTAGCTTATTTGATGCGGCGATTTGAGAATTTTGCTCAGGAAGTGAAGCCGCAAAATTCTGAACCGAGGTAACTCCCAAAATTTGAGCAGTGTTTTAACCTTCAAAGTCCCCCATTCTGGGGGATTTAGGGGGCACCCCGGATACAGCATTGCAGCGAATACTTATCTGTAACGATCGCTCACTTTCTCACAGCGCGGAACATACCAAAGCGACACAATCCCGCCCCAAACGCTAATCGCATCAATAGCAGTGTTGGCACTTCTCGCAAAGACTTGATCAAGCCAGGAACTCCGAAGCGGATTAACCCTTGAGGACGTGCAACTCCTTGCCAAATCGAATCTAGCCAAGACGGTAGCGTTTCCCTTGTCCAATCTGCCGTCTGAACCGTGCCATCCGTCGAATGTGTTGCCTCTAATTGTTCTGCAAATCCTCCAATACTGGCAAACTCTGGATGTGCCCACTGATCCAGCAGTTGGCGCATCACCCAACGCTCCCACAAAACAAGCGGCTGCTTTCTCGCGTCTCGCTGATTCCAGTCCGCAACTACCAGAATTCCACCGGGTTTAAGCACTCGCATGAGTTCTTTTGCAAATACCGCTTTATCTGGCATATGTGGGCCTGCTTCAATGCACCACACCACCTCAAAACTGGCATCCGGGAACGACAGATTCATTGCATCATCCTGCTGGAATTTTGCCGAAAGTTCCGATGGCGTGAGTTCCTGTGCTCGTTTGACTTGTCCAGGACTGATCGTAATTCCCGTCACATCAAAGGCATAGTCTCTTGCCAAAATCCGGCTACTTCCCCCAATTCCACAGCCTACATCTAAAACGGTTGTCCCAGCGGGAAGCTTGTCTAATCCACCCCAGCGCACCATTTCATGCACAAAGTCTGATTTTGCTGTGAGAAAGTTTTTAGACCGAGGCGGAGAGCCGTAATGACCGAGGTGGATATGTTCTCCCCAGTAGAACTCTAGAATGCCGTCTTGAGTCCATTCATCATAAGCGGTCGCAACCGAATCACCCGATTGATACCGACGCGGATTAAGTAGATAGATCAGCGCCAATACGATCGACACCATCAACAAAAGCCAGACGATATTCATAAAACCATTGAGCAGAACTCTTTTATGATAAAAGCTTCTCCGCGCAAGATGAAGAAATGCTAATCTAGCAAAATCAGCCGGAAATTCAGTAATGACGCAATCGAACACACCCGGCGAGCGAGACATCAATCGACAATTTAAAGATTTAAACCGCCGAGTTGAGCGCATGGAGTACGCACAAATGCGGAGCAAACTAGATTGATTGAACAATCACTTCTGCGGCTTCGGCTAAGTTGGCAATCTTAAAATGAGGAGTTCGCGCTTCATTCAGAATCCACTCCGTCTCATTGCCGTTGTCGATCAAAATCGTCCGACATCCCGCACCTCGACCGGCTTCCACATCATTCAAAATATCGCCAATCATCCATGATCGCGCTAAATCAATCTGATGTTCCTGTGCCGCCTTGAGCAACATTCCAGCACGGGGTTTACGACACTCACACTCAAGGCGATATTCGGCGATCGTGCCCTGCGGATGATGTGGACAGTAATAAAATCCATCTAACTCAATCGGGTTCAGTAATTCCTGTAATCGCTGCTCAACGCCGATCAAGGCAGACTCAGGAAAATAACCCCGCGCCACTCCCGATTGATTCGAGACCACAATCAATTTGAATCCAAGATCGCGCAAAAGCCTCAACGCCGATCGTGCAAACTCAGCTAACTGAATCTTACTTGGTTCCACATTGTAAGGAATATCCGGAATCAGCGTTCCGTCTTTGTCAAGAAAAATAGCGGGAAACATACGATCGACGACTCCAAAAAAATTCTGCGAAATCTACCGATTTTCGCCTGAAGTTTTTAAACTAAAGGAGGCTGTCCGATTTGCATATCTGACGAGGCTCCGACCCTACTTTACGGGATCATTGAGCTAAACCCTACGCAAGTGCTGCAACATCAGCGGTGTGAGCTAACGTATAAAGCAACGGCAACTTCAACTCTAAGAAACGCCAGAAGGAAAGAACTATGGGATTATTTGACCGCATCAGCCGCGTTGTCCGCTCCAACGTGAATGACATGGTGAGCAAGGCAGAAGATCCAGAGAAGATTCTGGAGCAAGCTGTCCAAGATATGCAGGAAGATTTGGTGCAGCTTCGTCAAGCCGTTGCGCAGGCGATCGCTTCGCAAAAACGCACCCAGCAACAATATAATCAAGCTCAAACGGAATCGAACAATTGGCAACAACGGGCACAACTCGCCCTGCAAAAAGGCGACGAAAATCTTGCCCGCGAAGCCCTCACCCGCAGAAAAACTCATACTGAAACTGCGACCGCGCTCAAAACTCAACTCGATACCCAATCTAGTCAGGTTGATACCCTCAAGCGCAGCCTCATCGCCCTCGAAGGCAAGATCTCAGAAGCCAAGACCAAAAAAGATATGCTCAAAGCCCGCGCCAGCGCAGCCAAGGCTCAAGAGCAACTGCAAGGGATGGTTAACAACATGGGAACCAGCACCGCAATGGCAGCATTCGAGCGGATGGAAGACAAGGTGCTGCAACTCGAGGCACGATCGCAAGCCGCAGGTGAACTGGCTGGAGCCGACCTTGAAGCGCAATTCCGGGCGCTCGAATCTGGTGATGTTGACCTTGAACTCGAAGCAATGAAGCAGCAAATGCTAGCAGGTTCACAGCCAGCGCAGCAATCGCTACCCGGAACGGCAGCCCCTCAGACCACGCAAGCCCCGAAAGATACAGCGATTGATTCTGAGTTAGAGGATCTCAAAAAGCAGTTAGACAATCTCTAGGTGGGGAGTGGGGAGAGTTCCTCCCCGCTTCATCCCGTTATTAATAAGAAATCGTTACAATCAAAGAAAGTCTCTAGATTGAAACGAAAAGGTTTTTCATGGCTGACCAGTTAATTCGAGCAACTGCCGCAGAGGGTGGAATCCGGGCAGTCGGGGTGATTACCACCCGCCTCAGCGAAGAAGCAAGACAGCGCCACAAATTATCATATGTTGCGACCGCTGCACTCGGCAGAGCAATGTCGGCAGGATTGTTGCTGGCATCGAGCATGAAGCGATCGGAGTCACGAGTGAATATCCGCATTCGCGGCAATGGTCCCATGGGCGGATTGATGGTCGATGCAGGCACAGATGGAACAGTTCGCGGGTATGTGGACAATCCAGAGGTCGAATTGCCAGCCAACGCGAAGGGAAAATTAGATGTCGGCGGTGCAGTCGGTAACGATGGATATGTGTATGTTGTACGAGATGTCGGCTATGGTTATCCCTACTCCAGCACCGTAGAACTCGTTTCAGGCGAAATTGGCGACGATATTACTCACTATCTGGCATCATCAGAGCAAACCCCTTCTGCCTTGTTTCTGGGAGTTTTCGTTGATCCGAGTGGTGTGCAGGCGGCAGGGGGATTATTAATTCAAATTCTCCCGAAAGCCGCAGAAAATCCTGAACTTGTCGCCCTGCTAGAGTCGAGATTGGCCACGCTGCAAGGATTTACGCCTTTGCTGCAAGCGGGTAAAACTCTGCCGATGATATTCGAGGAATTGCTAGGGGATATGGGCTTGCAGCTCTTTTCCGACACGCAATTGGTACGATTTCATTGCGGCTGTTCGGTCGATCGCGTCCTGGGAGCGCTCAAACTGCTGGGCGAAGCCGAACTGCGTGACATGATTGAAACCGATCAAGGTGCAGAAGCAACCTGTCATTTCTGCGGCGAAGTCTATAAAGCAAACATCGACCAACTAGAACAGTTGATCGATGAGTTAAAAGAAGCAAACTAAATTCAGCAAAAAATCAGCTACAAAAGATCAACTACTCTGGGCGGCTCGATACGGGCTGTCCAGTTCTTTGCTCAGCATACATTGCCCGGAGAACAAGCGCGGGGTCAACCCATTGGCTTGAGTATTTCAGTCCCCAGTGCAGGTGTGGGCCTGTCGTGCGTCCGGTCATACCGATTCGTCCAATGCGCTGCCCTGCTGTCACCGTCTGACCTTCATAGATTTGGACATCGCCCGATCGAATAAACTTGCCTTGACCGTTACGCCCTGCTGATCCTTGCATATGGCAGTAAATATGCTCCCAGTCACCCGATCGGATTACAACCGATGTACCACAGGCGCTACCGTCTGAAACTTCAACGACTTTTCCTGTCCACCAGTTGCGAATGTAGCTGCCTTCCGGAGCTGCCATGTCTAAACCACGATGAAACTCGCGGTTGTAGGAGCCGTCCGGCGACAGCCGATAGCCAAAAGGTGAGGTGTAGCCTTGAAAGTTTTCTACAGGGAAAGATGCGCCCTGCCAGCTACTTCCAGTTGCGATTAAATTGGTCTCGGATGCTAAGAGTCCTTGTTGGCCCCAAGATAAAGCGATCGCTGCTAAAAATCCGAGACTGATGACGATGCAAAACCGTTTCAGCGTGAACCGCGATCGGGTGATT
The DNA here is from genome assembly GCF_039962495.1 of Leptolyngbya sp. AS-A5. Lineage (NCBI taxonomy): Bacteria > Bacillati > Cyanobacteriota > Cyanophyceae > Leptolyngbyales > Leptolyngbyaceae > Leptolyngbya > Leptolyngbya sp. AS-A5. Next base: position 192,506 of record NZ_JAMPLL010000001.1, read on the forward strand.
AATGACCTCCATACTTGCCTCATTCATTTCTCCTTGTGTGTGAAGAGCGCGGGCAGATGCGAACCAACAGACATCACACCGCAGAGCGTTGCGCTTTGGCGATGGAGCCAGCCAAGGGTAATTTAATCACAAAAAATCTTCATTACCCCCGTAATTTCCTGTAAACCTGTTTGAATCTTTTCCGTTTTATTACGGTTGCCTTACAAAAACTTCATTTTTCTCTGTATTGCTGCATGGAAAACAACTCAATGGAGTTTGTCTACCGCGAATTTTTTGAATAATTCTGTAAGCTGCAAAATTAACCTGCGTTGTTCACGGACTAATTGTCTCGTACCAAATTGATCTTTAATCCCTACAGATCTTGCAAGCCCCCTAAATCCCCCACGAGTGGGGGATTTAGGGGGCTTGCAAGATCTGTAGCATTAACAAATTGATTGGGTATCGGCTGCAATCGCTCCGGTTTTGTCCCAAGCAAAAACCTCCAGGCTCTCAAAGAGCCTGGAGGTTTGACCAACGATCAAGGGTTCTACAACGTCAAGGATTGAGCATCGGTTTCAATCAGTTTTGCTAAATCGCGCAGAAATGCTGCGGCATCAGCACCGTAAATAATTCGGTGATCGCAAGTAATGTTGACTTGCATTTGCCGACGAACGCCCAGCATTCCATCATCGGTGGCGACGACATTGGCGCGGGAAGCTCCGATCGCCAGAATTGATCCCTGCCCCGGCGGCAAAATTGCATCGAACGTATCGACTCCAAACATCCCTAAGTTTGAGATGGTGAAGGTTCCAGAGCTATATTCGTCGGGTTGGAGTTGTTTGGCGCGGGCACGATCGACCAAATCTTTCCAACTGCGAGACAGCGAGTAGAGATCCTGCTGATTTGCATTCTTCAATACCGGTGTGATTAATCCGCCATCTTCCATGGCAACAGCAACAGCAATATTAATCGAACCATTAAAGTGAATACCATTTTCAACGTAGCTTGCATATAGCAGCGGATGTTTTTGCAACGTTACAGCAACCGCTTTCGCCAATAGAGCAGTCATCGTTACGCCTTTCGATTTCACTTGCTTGTAAAGCTTGTCAAGTGCATCTGTCGTAATGGTGTAGCCGACGCGGAAAACTGGAACTTCCAGACTTGCCATCATGCTTCGCACAACGGCACCTTGCAGCGTCGTCATCGGCTGGATTTGTCCGGGCTGTGCAGGTGTTGGAGCGGGTGCGGGACGAGGTGCAGGAGCGACTGCGGCAACCGGAGCAGGAGCAGAAATCGTAGGAGCTGGAGCAGCGGGTTTTGCAACGGTTGCTGCGGGTGTTGGAGTTTTTCCAGCAGCAGATTCGACATCTTCCGCGACAATGCGACCGTGAGGCCCAGAACCTGCGATCGTCGCTAGATCAACTTTGAGATCTTTGGCAAGTTTGCGGGCGCGGGGAGAGGCGATCGTTCTACCGTTTTTGGCGGCGGTGCTGCTGCCGTTGGTCGAAGCGGCAACAGCAACAGGTGCGGGCGCAGGCGCAGGCTCAGCAGCCGGAGCGGAAACTGAGGCGGCTTGCTGTTTGGCAAGTTCGATTTCGGCTTCGGTTTCAGCAAGCAGCGCGATCGCGCTGCCAACGGGCGCGGATTCACCTGCTTGGGTGACGATCGTGGCGAGATAGCCTTCGTAAAACGACTCGACATCCATGTCGGCTTTGTCCGATTCCACCACCACGACGGTTTCGCCTTTTTCAACTTTGTCGCCCGGAGATTTGACCCAGGACACGATTTTTCCTTCGGTCATCGTGGAACTGAGAGCGGGCATGAAAATTTCGTGGATCATGGCGGTTAATCAGGGATAGGTCTAATCACAAGCAGTGCAGATCAGATTGTACCGAAGATTGGTCGGGACACCGCTATTTCTGCACGGCTGCCCGGATTGCCTTGAACAGTTCCGCAGGTTCGATCGGCTTAGTGACGTGCGCCTGAAATCCAGCCGCGAGGGCCGCTTGACGATCTTCTTCCCGCGCATAGGCAGTCACGGCGATCGCTCGAATCGATCGACCTTCTGCCCGGAGTTGCCGAATCAGTTGAAATCCATCGACATCGGGCATTCCCAGGTCGCTAATTAAAAGATCGGGCTGAAACTTTGCTAGCTTCGCTTGTGCTTCTTTGGCGGAACTGGTAGCCGTGACGATCGCACCTTGTTGCTCTAGCAAAAAGGCAAGCAGTTCGCGGGCATCGGCTTCATCATCGACAATCAGCAGCGATAGCCCGGTTAACTGCTCATCGGGGGTGTGATCCAGGGGGGCAATCGCAGAGTTTACAGGAGTATTCAATAACGGTAGCTCCACAATGAAGGTTGCGCCTTGATTTTCGCCCCTACTTTCGACGCGGATTTGACCCTGATGACGCTCGACAATATGACGCACGATCGCAAGACCCAATCCTAAACCGCCAAATTGCCGAGTGATGCTGCTATCGGCTTGGCGAAATTGCTCGAAGACGTGCGGTAAAAATTCGGGTGCGATGCCTTTTCCGGTGTCCTGAACCCTAATGTCGATCGTAGAGTCGGTGGCGCATAGCTCGATCGTAATGGTGCCGTGGTCGGGGGTGAATTTTACGGCATTCGAGAGCAGGTTCCAGACGACTTGTTGAAGTCGATTAAAGTCGCCGGAAACATAAGTGAGGTTGGCGTTGACGCGGGTTTGAATCTGAATATTTTTGGCTTGAGCAGAAAGGCGAACGGTTTCGATCGCCGATTCGATCACCGTGGCTAAATTGACAGGTGTGATTTTCAGCGCCAATTTCCCACGCAGAATTCTGGACACATCAAGCAGATCTTCGATCAGCTGGGATTGCAGCTTGGCGTTGCGCTCGATCGTTTCAAGGGCTTGCTGAGTTTGAGCTTCTCCCATTTTTCGGGTTCTGAGCAGTCTGATCCAGCCCAAGATCGGATTGAGGGGCGATCGCAGTTCGTGTGAGACGACGGCGAGAAATTCGTCTTTGGTACGGTTGGCTTTTTCTTGTTCAAGTCGGGCGGCGCGTTCTCGTTCTAAGGCGTTGTCTCGCTCTTCAATGAGTAATTTCTGATCGTGAATATCCGTGCAAGAGCCAAACCATCTGACGATGTCGCCGTCTGAATCGTGCAGGGGGAGCGCCTGGCCGAGATGCCAGCGATATTCTCCAGTTTTGGCGCATCGGAGGCGATACTCGACGTTATAAGGCTGTCCCGTTTTGAGGCATTCTTGCCAGGTTACAGCCGCTTTCTTAGCATCTTCCGGATGAAGGCAGGTTTGCCAGCCCTCGCCGTCAGTTTCTCCCGGCTTTGTTCCGGTGTAATCATACCAGCGTTGATTAAAGTAATCGTGATAGCCATTGCCTTGTGTGATCCAAAACATTTGCGGCATTGTGTCCGCCAGCGTTTTATAGATCAACTGACTTTCTTCTAACGCTTCTTCTGTGCGTTTTAGTTTTGTGATATCCGTTTGTGATCCGGTGACTCGAATTGCACGTCCAGTTTCATCCCAAGTCGCCTGACCCCGATCGAGCACCCAAACGATCGTTCCGTCTGGCTGTACGATCCGATATTCTTCGCTGTACTGTCCTGATCCCTGAGCAACATAGTGCCGAAATCCGTCTAAAACGCGATCGCGCTCGTCTGGATGTGTAGATTCGTACCAAGTAGTAACAGTATCTGCGATGGTGGCATCGGGGGCAATTCCGCGCAGTTGCTTCCAGCGATCGGAGACGTACCAGCGATCACGTACAACATCCCAGTCCCAAAATCCGTCCTGACTGCCTTGAACAAATCGCTTAAATCGCGCTTCACTTTCCTGTAGAGCAGCTTCTGTTTGGTGAAGGCGCTCTAGGATTTGGGAATTAGTTGGCTTTACTTTAGAAGCTTCTGCACGGCTCTCACCCTCGGAATTAGGGCGCGTTTCATAGAAATCATCGGTTTGAGAGCAAGAATCGTCCATCATGAGCAGACCAAGAATGGAGAAAATACCCGCATGGGGGCATTTTGATTAACCTAACACTGCGGATCTCTAGAAACTTCTATCCAAAGATGGAGGCGATATTTCTTTGTTGTTTGAAAAAGTCACCAATTAAATAGAGTGAGCCACAGAATACGACTAACTCAGCGTGGGCGATCGCGCTGTCTAGGGCAGTAGCGACATCTGGATAAATTTGACAATGTTCCAAACCGGGGCAAATTTCTTGGGCAAGATTGGCGAGTTCCGTGGGATCAGCCGAACTATGACCCGGAACGGGAACTAGAAAGAGGGAGTCTTGCGATCGTAAGAGTGCTTTGAAGATATCAGCATGATCTTTTGTGGATAACATTCCCATGACCCAGTGGGTTGGAGAGTGGTTTGAGCTTTGTTTAAGTTGATCAACATATTGTCTCAATGCTTCGGCACTCGCTGGATTATGTGCGCCATCAATCAGGATTTTATGCCCTTTCCACTCATACCACTGTAACCGCCCTGCCCATTTTGTGTTGCTAATTCCATTGACGATCGCACTATCAGAAATATTCCAGTTTTGCTGCCGGAGCAATTGAATCGCAGCGATCGCTAAGGCTGAATTGTGCAATTGAATGTCACCTTGGAGCGGCAATTGATATTTGAGTGTGCCTTGATGCGCCCAGCCGTCGATCAGCTTTGCGGGTTCGGGATAAACTGCGGGACAATTGAGATCAGCAATTCGACGATCGATCACCAATGCCGCTTCATCGGGTAGCTGTCCGATCACGGCAGGACATTCAGGTTTAAGAATTCCAGCTTTTTCACCTGCAATGCTCGATAACGTAAATCCCAATCGTTGCCAGTGTTCTCGACTAATCGAAACAATCACGCTGACTAAGGGATGCTCAATCACATTGGTGGCATCTAATCGTCCGCCTAAGCCGACTTCGATGATCGCAATGTCTACCTTTTGTTCAGCAAAATAGAGCCACATTGCCGCCGTGATCACTTCAAACTGAGTCGGAGAACAAGCCGGATCAATTTTCGACTGCACCTTCAGCAACGTTTGATAGAGTGCTGTGGGATCGATCGGTTGATTGTTAATACAAATTCGCTCTGTCCAATCGATTAAGTGCGGCGAAGTGTAGCGACCCGTTTTATAGCCTGCTTCGGTCAGAATGGTTGAGAGATAAGCACAGACCGAACCTTTTCCATTGCTGCCTGCCACATGAACGACAGGAACTTGCGCTTGAGGGTTTCCCAAGTCTGTTAACAGCTTTAGACTCGCCTCTAAGCCAAGATGCACCCCGGAGCGCTCGTAGGATTGCAGCAACGCTTCTATTTTGTCGATCGGTTCCGAATGGGTCATAGCCAAGATTCAAAATGCTTCTCTATTAAATCATTGTGATCGCTTACCCCTACAATAAAGGACTGAATTCTTAGTGCGATCGCTGCTCATGTCTAATGTTACTGTCCGTGTTCCTGCGACTACTGCCAATCTCGGTGCTGGGTTCGATTGTCTTGGAGCGGCGTTAACGCTCTACAACGAATTCCAGTTTTCCCGCACCGATTCTGTACTGAGAATTACCGCAACGGGAGCAGAAGCGAAGCGGGTTTCGCTGGGTTCGAGTAATTTGGTGTATCAGGCATTTGCAAAGCTTTACGATCGTATCAATCAACCCGTTCCAGCCGTCCAGCTCGATATCAAAATGGAGGTACCGTTAGCGCGGGGATTGGGCAGTTCGGCAACTGCGATCGTCGGCGGATTAGTCGGAGCAAACGAACTCGCAGGATCACCGTTATCACAGCTTGAACTTGCAGAGTTCGCGACCGAGATCGAGGGACATCCCGATAACGTCGTGCCTGCGTTAATTGGGGGCTGTCGATTAGCGGCATCAGGCATCGATCGCGCCTGGGAAATTTGTGACTTAGCTTGGCATTCGAGCATTGTACCGATCGTAGCCATTCCCGATTTTGAACTATCAACTGCCGAAGCTCGTAGTGTTTTACCTGCAACTTATAGCCGCGCTGATGCGATTTTTAATGCGTCTCACTTGGGGCTATTGATTCGGGGCTTAGAAACCGGAAATGCAGATTGGTTGAAAGCAGCATTGCGGGATAAAATTCACCAACCTTACCGGGAAAAGCTGATTAAAGGATACGACGCAGTGAGAACAGCGGCGATCAGTGTTGGCGCTTATGGCATGGTGATCAGTGGAGCGGGATCGACGGTGTTGGCGTTGGCGCATCAGGAAAAAGCTGAAGCGGTCAATGCAGCGATGGAGAAGGCTTGGATGGGATTAGGAGTTGGGGTGCAAGTGAAAAGTTTAGCGATCGATGTTCAAGGTACAAGTGTAACTTAACTATCCTGTTTGAGTTGTGAAGGAGTGGGGAGTAGGAGTTAAAAAGAACAATACCCCACTCCCCCTTATGTCAACATAACTGTAGAACAATAAAAAAGTTAAATAGTTTTGCCGACTGAAAGCACTGATTTTTCGTTTAGTCACAGACCTATTAAAAAATAAAGTTAAACAATTTTTTGCCAAAAGCTGGGTTTTGAAATAGGAAACATGGGCTTTTGCAATAAAGAAGTTAAACAATTCCTGAAGCCCTTTGTAGGAAACAGTTTGGCAAATCCTCAACTACAACCTTCTTAGGAAGCCTATATCGTGCTTAGGATATGGCAATTGCCCAGCCAACATCTTGCCGCTGCCAATAGCACCGCTCAATTTCCAGCTTTTCTAAGGTGCCTTGTGACTGCAGATCTTTGGCGCACTTAATTGCCCTTTTCTGAGCATACATACAGAAATCGATTGCAGAGGCAATGTCGGAGTTAGCAGTATTTTAACCACCGTTACTACATTAGACCTGCTTTGAAAATAGAGAACTAAGTTGATGGTTGAGCGGTATCAATGGAAGTCAGCTGCACTTGATAACCCAACCGCTCAATTTGAGCCTGTAAGGTTTGAACCTGATGTGATTGGGCAGGTTGCCCCAGTTGTAGTCGCCCGACAATCGCGATAAGGTTCGTGGCGCTTGAGAATGTGATAGACCGCAATCAACAGGCGATGGGCGACCGCAACGATAGCCCGTTTATGTCCATGGCGCGGGGCAAGTCGGCGGTAGACTCCCGCAAAGTGGGGGGATTTGCAGCACACCGCCGCATTTGCCATTTGCACCAAGATGCTTCGTAACCAGCGATTGGCAGGTGGAATTTTGCCAGAGGCTTGTTTGCTCGCATTTTCATGATTGCCCGGACAGACGCCCGCCCACTTACATAGATGTGCGGCACTGGGAAAGCGTCGCATATCACTGCCAGTTTCTGCCAGCAGTTCGGCACTTTGGCGTGCAATGCCTGGAATCGAGTCGAGTAGCGGGAGTGCTTGCTGCCATGCCAAGGGAAGATCGGGGGTCTCGGTCTGGCTTGCCGTCTCTGAGGTTGCAACCGCAGCGTTGCCTGCCACCATGTGTTGCTCAATCAATTGTTCAATTCGGGTATCAAACGGATTGAGTTGAGCATCGAGAAACCCTAGATGCGCGAGATGCGTTTGGATCAAGAAACGATGATGATCTCTGACTCGACCCGACAGCGATTCGACTAACTCCGCTTGCTTTGAGCGCATTCGCTCTTTGGCAAGGTCAGCTAACGCTTGCGGGTCTTCAGTTCCCGCCACGATTGCTTTGAGCATGGCGGGAACTGAGACTCCGCCAATATCACTGACCACTGAGGCAAGCTTCAGATTTGCCCATTCCAGCACTTTCTGTAAGCGATTGATCACGCTGGCACGTTCGCGAATCAGTTGGTCCGTTGTCGGGTTAAGTCGCGTAGATCGCGTTGTGGTAACGGTGGAATGAAACTACCTTTGACTAGTTCATAACTCAGGAGTTCGGCTAACCATTCCGCATCTTTGACATCGGTTTTGCGTCCGGGCACTTGCTTAAAGTGCTGGGAGTTGACCACCATTACCTCAAAGCTGCTCTCTAACAAGTTATACACGGGCTTCCAATATTCCCCCGTGCTTTCCATCGCTACATGCGTAATCTCAAAACTTGCCATCCAATCACACAGGCGTAATAGATCGCTTGTGGTCGTCGTGTAAGTCCGAATTTCGTGACAGGGATTGCCCGTTGCGTCGACACTCAGGCAACACACCATCATGGTCTTTTTGTGAGCATCGATTCCAGCACATCGAACATGGGTGACTTGCATGACTTTTCCTCCATTGCGTGAGAGTTTGCTGATTCACCCGTGGTTGCGACGATAGATCCTGCTTTGCGTGCTGTTTCGCGGGCGGCGAAATGCACAGTGGGGGATACCAAAAACGGGCGCAGTCAGTTTCCTGCTCAGGTTCAGGACACTAATTTCAATGCGACCTCTTCACCAGCTATGGTGACGTTACCATTTTCATTCCGGGAGGGTGAGCGCGAAAGCGGTCATGATGTCTCCTGCACGAATCCTGAACAGTGCGCCAAGCCCCACCGCGAGAATCTTCAGATCAGCCCGGACGATCGCGTCGTAATCGCCCCTGCTGTGAAGACAACTGCAGCTTAGATGAATATCTCGGTGCAGAAGGATCAGCACGATTTGATTTCGATGTCGATAAAGATGGCAATGTGTTCAACGTGCGCTTGAGACAATCCAGCGGCAATCCAGAGATTGATCGCAAAGCTGAAGAAGCAATCCGTCGGCGCAGATACGAAGCCTCAGAAAGTGGCTTCCAGAGTCAACGTATTCGAGTCACTTCGGAACAGGAAGGCTCCGATTTCCAGCGTCAAAATGCCGATCGCCGTAGTCAAGAAGAACAAGACCGCGCCGCACGAGAAGCAGAACGCGCTGCATAGGAACGTTTGGATCAAGAGCGCATCCAACGCGAAGCGCAAGCAACCTCCTGCATCTGCAACGCAGCCGAAGCAACCCTCGCTAAGTGTGCCACCTGTCCCTATCGCGCCCTCGCCCGAACCTGTCCCCGCTACACCCCCTGAACCTGCCCCAACAGAGGCACCCCCTGTCGCGCCCTCGCCCGAATCCGCGCCAGTCACAACTCCGCCCATTGAGGCCCCACCGCCTGAGCCTGCTCCTGCAGAGATGGCACCGCCTGCGGATCCTCCGTCAGCAGAGCCGTCTAATCCATAGCTTCTGCTATCAGTTCTGATTACTCTAGTTCAGTGTGCAACGTAGCCTGCTCAGTGCAGGTCTTTAGTTTCACTCGCTTGGAGTTGCATCATGATGGGGTAGCATGCGCTCAACGTGACGCAGCGTGGAAAAAGCATACCCACCTAAGCCGACCAGAATGAGTCCTAGCGAGGTAATGCCATAGAAAAGCGTCACTCCTGCGCCCCGCCCAGTGCCGACGATGTTCCCAAAAATAAAGGTTAGACCATTGTTAGACATCATTATCGGCTCAAATATACGATCAACCAACGGCCCAGCTATCAGCATCGCGCTTGCGGAAATGATCTGCAAAATCAGAGATCGGGTTGCGAGAACCCGCCCTTGAACATCGGGGTTCACTTTTGCAAGCCAAATGGCTTGTTCAGAACTGGTGAGCAGCGGAAAATTTAGCGAAGAACAGAATTGAGCAGGGTACCAGACCAACGGCATGCGAGCTAGACCAAAAATTGTTTTGCTCAAGCCTGCCCCGACCATTCCCAAAAGTACTCCATGAATGTGGCTTTTTGGTCCTCCCCAAGTGCTTAAAATTAACGCGCTAGTCATCCCGCCCAAGCCTGCCGCAGACGCAATCGTGCCAAGGATCTGAGCATCATTTCCGGTGCGCGCCAGAATCAGCGGGGCATAAACAGCGCCTCCTAAATCGTGAGCTAACCAAAACAGGGACATTAAGACAACGATCGCCCGTAAGCCAGGACGAGCGACAATGTAGCGAAAGCCAAACACAAGTCGATGCCAGATTGTCGCTGCCGTTTCATGATCGTTTTGGCTGAGTGCCAGTTGAGGAATCTGCACTGGCAGGACTGTCACCAGCGCGACGACGAAAGCAATGAGATCAATCATCGCAATGCCTGCAAGACCAATCTTGGCGTAGAGTGCACCTGCCAAAGCAGGCGCGAGAATAATGGCTCCATAGTGAATTGAAGCGTTGAGACTGCTGGCACGTCCATACTGGGATTTGGGAACCAATAACGAGATCGAAGCCGAGTGAGCCAGCGTTTGAATTTCGACAAAAATTCCTTCAATTGCGCCCAATATGTAGATCTGCCAAAGTTGCAACTGGTGGGTGAGAAACAGACACAGAATGGTCAGCGTCGAAAGTGCCGCTACAGCATCTCCAATAATTAATAGCCATTTGCGATTCCAGCGATCGATGATCATTCCTGCAAAAAACATGACCAAGATACTGGGCAGAGTAGAAAAGAATCCCACTAATGCTAGGGCGGTTGCTTGTCCCGTCAGTTCCCATGCCCAAATCTGAATGGCAAAACTGGTCATGCGGCTACCAAACGTAGACACAAGCTGACCCAGCCAGATGATAAGAAAAGTACGCATCGTGATGTAACGGCTAGGATTCAGTTTGTGCGGTAGGCAGCAGTGATCGAGCAGGGAGCAGAAGCTCGATCACTTGCTTCAGAATGAGTTCAGCAGCGATCGATCCTTCGATACGGCTCCAAAGTTGGCAATCAACAAAGTGAACTTGTTGAGTTTGACCGGCAGGCAGCGATTGAAGAATAGCAGGGATCACTACTTGCTCTCCAGCGCTATTGCATTTTTTTGCTCGACTAAATGTTGAAACAGATCATCTAACACCCGATTTGCCGCAATAACTCCCCATCCAGCAATCCAGATGTAGCTATCAACCTCATACACTTTGTTCTGTTTGACAGGCTTCAACCGCGACCACAGCGGATGCTGTTTAAACTGCGTTAGGTTTGACTCATTGTGATCGCCCAGGAGCAAGAATATGACATCTCCGTTCATTTGAGGAATCAACTCTAACGACACGCGTTCCCATAGTTTGTCTTTATTCTGATCTGGAGGACGGGGCAACCCCACTTCTTGCAAAATCAGTCCGCTGAAAGACTGCTTCATGTAGATGCGAACGTTGTTTTGCCAGAAATTGACGACAGAGATTTGGGGGTTAGGCGAGCGATCGCCCATTGATCGCTTTAAGGTTTGCACTCGTTGTTCGTAGTTCTGCAAAAGCTTTTCTGCTTCTAGCGTTTTTCCTAGCGCTTCTGCTTCTTTTTTCAGCCAGGTTTTCCACAAGCGGTTGTCATCGGTTTGCACAAAAACCGTCGGTGCAATTCGAGAGAGTTTATCGTAGGTCTCTTTACTATCCCAAGTGGTTCCCAAAATCAGATCCGGCTTCAGCAGAAGAATTTTTTCTAAGTTAGGTTGGCTATAAGTTCCGACACTCTCGATGCCTTGGGTTTGATCAGCAAGATAGTTGATAAACTTACCATTACCAAGCGTGGATGCTCCGACGGGTTTGACTCCCAACGCTAAAACATTATCCAGGTTGGTGAGAACAACCACCCGTTTTGGATTGAGTGGAACGCAAGTTTGGCCCATGCCGTGTTCTACAGTTCGACAGGGCGTTGAGGCAGTGGGAGCATTAGGCTTATTGCTATTCGCTGAATTGCAGGCTAACAACAGCAAAACGATCAAAGGAAGAAGCAGCGATCGTGTGGCTAGACTTAAGCGCCCCGTGATCTCCGAACATTTCTTGTTTAGAAGAATTGGGGGAATTAAGTATTGTTGCTTCTTTAACAGAGAGGCATTTGACCACGATCGCAGCATTGTTCGCATCTAATTTGATTCCTTCAACCGATGTTTGAGTAGGAAAGCCTGACGAGATTTTGAACCGTATATTGCGACATCTTGTAGGTGTCTGTGCTGCCACAGCTACCCCGCAACTGCAATGCTTGACTCGCATTTTCAATCACATCCGCTTGATACGTTTCTAAGCTGTGCTGCGAAGCAGTTCCCCCTTCGGGGCCATCGAGTCTTGCAAACGTTAGTTCAACCCGATTATGGCTTTCGTCTTCGTTGTGATCAATGACTCGACCCGTTACTTGATAGTCAAACCACTCCCACCCGTGTTTCAGCAGCAATTCCCGCTCTACCACTTGCGCGGCCCAAGGAAGTACGCCCCAACCTCGGTAAACTTGGTTGAAGTATTGGATATCACCACTCCGCGTCAGAATTGCCGTCAGCGTTTCTTGATTGAGCCTGCCGTAGTATCTGCCATCCGGAAACGCGATCGCGGTGGGCGCAAAGCGATGTCCGCCGATATGACTCGCTTGCCAAAGTCGCACTTCCGAATTGAGTGCCAAACCAGCAACAGTCGAGATCGCTTGGCGATAAAACGACTGACCATACTTCGCACAGCATTTATCGTAACTGCCATGTGTGCAAACGAGAATGTCCTTAGTTTGGATTGCTACAGGTTCATCGTGCACGTCTCCGTTAGACAAAACTTCTGTTACCAGCGGCGCTACTGCGTCAAGGCTAGAAACCTGGAACTCTTGCTTGCTATACCCTTCTGAAAGCCCTGCTTGCTGACGAAAAATCAGGACGCTGGTGCGGTGTTCTTGCTTTGATCGATCGCGGTAAATCAGCAACGGTCTAATCAACCGTTGATCTTGCTTCAGTTCTTGAACCAAAGTTCGCAAATTGGTGGGAACTTGTTTGGAATCAAAAGCATTCGCTGACCAAGGCGGAGGACACTCTATAAGAACGTAGATTTCAGCAGCTACAGCAGAGCCAATTAAATCCTCACCCGCGCCCTGGGACTCCTCGGCACAAAAGAAGCTGTTCATCATGAGAACCCATCCTTAGAATTCGACGGAGAGAGAACCGACTACGGTAAAAGGCGAGCCCGGATACACTAAAGAGCCTTGAGCTTCATAGTATCGAGTGCCGAAGAGATTTTTGAAGTTGATTGCCGCGCGGTAGTTATTCCGTCGGTAAAATATAGTGGCATCGCCTCGCACAAACGAAGGCAGCTCGATCGTGTTCGGCAATTCGGCTTCGCGATCACCCACGAAAAAGATGCCGCCACCGAACCCTAATCCCTTCAGGCTGCCGCTTTGAATTTCATAGGTTGTCCACAAGCTTGCACTATGTTGGGGCGCGTTGACCAATCTGCTCCCTACAGGCAAACTATTATCTTTGCTGACAAACGCATCATTATAGGCATAGGAAGCAATCACATTCCAACCCGGAGCGAGTCTTCCGACCACATCTAGCTCGATGCCTCGACTTTTAATTTCACCCGCTGCGATCGAGAAATCAATATCATTGGGATCCGTCGTGGCGACATTGGTTTTCGTAATACTGTAAGCCGCAAGAGTAGCAGAAAGCCTACCGCCTAATAGCTCACTTTTCACCCCAACTTCGTACTGCGTTCCTCGTTCGGGTTCAAGCAACCCTCCATTGCTTGTTACTGCCAGAGCATTCGGTTTAAACGATTGGCTAAAACTGGCGTACAGCGACACGGGCTCGATCGGCTGATATACAATTCCAACGCGAGGCGAGAATGCGGTGTAGTTACGGCTAGAAGTCGTATCGATCAATCGGTCTTCATTCTCGAAATCAATCAGATCGAGGCGACCACCAACAAGCAGTTTGAGATTGGGACGTAGCGCGATTTGATCCTGTAAATAAATCCCAAGTGTGTCGCTACGTCGATCGTTATCAAATACAGTGTCGAGATCAGTCGGAATCGGAGAACCGTAAACCGGATTGAAGATGTTAATCGGAGTAAACTCGGTACGCCGCAACACAGCATCATAGGTGTTGCGGCTCAATTCAATTCCTGCTAGCAACTCATGTCTAACAGAGCCAGTATTGAAGTTGCTAATCAAATCGGTTTGCAGCCCAAAATCTTCGGCTTTCTCTTCAGAAACTGTGTATCTGCGTCGCAAGGTTTCACGATCGGGTTGCAGTCGAAACGTGCGAGCTTGGGCATTAGAACGATCGGCATCAAAGATTTGAGCCGTGAATGCACTTCTTAATCGTAGGTTTGGGCTAAACTGATGCTCTAAAGTCAAGCTGGGCTTGTTCGCTGTCAAGCGATACCTGTCGCTCGGTTCTCCCAAAAATCGACGAATCGGAAGCCTAAAAATCTCTGGTTCGGAAGGAAAGCCGCGATCAAAGGTTCGATCTATCTTGATATATTCGTACTCTAAAGCCAAATTTGTGGCATTACCGAGCTTGAACGTCAAGACTGGAGCTGCGACAAAAACTTCATTGTTGACAAAGTCGCGAAAACTACCTGCGTTTTCGTAGGCAAGATTTAAGCGATATAAAACCGATTTATCTGGAGTTAGGGGACCCGAAACATCGATCGACGGACGGTAGAAGTTGTAGCTACCAATCCTTAACTCACCGGAATAATAGGGATTACTCAATGGTTTTTTCGTGACATAGTTCACCACGCCGCCTGGCTCAAACTGTCCATACAGAACTGAGGCTGGCCCTTTGAGCACTTCGATCCGTTCGATGTTGGCAGGATCAGTAAAAGCGAGAAACCCGTCATCTCTAAACCCGTTTCTTAAGTTACTCGAAGCCTCTAAACCCCGAATTGTGTATCTATCGGTCGAGCCACCATATCCTTGCAGCACAGTCACACCACTGACATTGCGTACTGCGTCCCCAATACGAGTGACCTGCTGATCCTGAATCACCTGCCGGGGTATGACTTGAATTGACTGAGGAATGTCTCGTAGGGGAGTATCTGTTCTGGTTGCCGTCGCAGCACTGGGAGCACGATATCCTGACTCTTGATCCCCAGTGACCACAACCTCTTCTTCATCAGCAGATTCTTCCTCTGATTGAGTGACTGATCCAGCAGGCGCAGATGAAGTAGACTGACTTACCTTTTCCTCACCATCGGCAGATTGCTCTGGCTGAGCGGGTTGAGTGGCTGAGTTAGAGTTTGTCTGCGCTGAGTTGAGGGTTAGTTCAGAGGGAGAGAGGGGTGTTGTGGCAGCCGTGGAAGAAGCAGTGACACTGAGAACGAGTCTTTGCGTATTTTGAACAACTTGGGCGGAAGGCAGCCCTGCTTTGCCGACGATCGTGACTCGCACCGTGTTGGCACCGAAAGGTGTTACGGCGATACTAGCGATTCCATCGGCTGGGTTATCTTGGCGAAACGCTTTACTCTTCGACAATTGCGCGTTAGCAATGTCTGCGATCAATGTTTGACGATCGCGGGTTGTAAACACTTGGAGTGGTTGGCTGCTTGTGCTCTCTAAAAAGAGTTCAATCCCGTTAGATGTTGGTTTGACTTGCACGGCTGTAATTTGTGTAGCCTCAGCCCAAACCGACTGAGCCATCAAAACCGATGCTAGACCTGCAACACCCAAACAAGTAAATGACTGCGCTTTCAACATCTCTCCTCACACGAAATCATAGGAACGGGATAACAATTTGTCATGATGAAACAGCCTCTCCGGGATGAACACTAGAGGCGAAACTACAATCAGCGCAGAGCACAGCCCCAGAAGAACCGCTCTTCACAAACGCTAAAAATACTATTAACTGCTTGAAAAATTATGCTAGTCGTATCAAGCAAATGACATAAATTATCATTAAGCAGCTAATTAGCGCACTTGTCAACTGTGTTCTGATCAGGAAGTTCACTTCTTGATTAATCGGTAAATCAGCTAATAGCTCTTAACAGCCTTTTTGGGAACTAGCCCTGCCTCATCTCGTTTCAATCCACTTTCTGAGCGCTAATCAATGGGTCTAAATTCAGCTAATCGAAATTTCTTGCAGCTCTACTTACAAGATGACAGCTAACCATTTAATCTTATTGAGAAAACTTTTCAGCTTACTCAACCCGTGTTTGATTTTGTCATCAGACTTGTCGCTCCTCGTGATCGCTGTCAATTCTTACAAACTCCTTGAGGAGATGAAGGACGTGGTAGAACCATCTTCACGACTCGGGGAGAAGACGCAATCCTCTCACAAAATTATGGCGCGATCTCAGATGCTACTGTCTATGGGACTCGCGCTATGTTTGCTGACTCTTGGAAAACACCCGCTTGCAACACTATCTGGCTCGACTGCATCGTAAAACATTGTGCTACTCAACGTCGATCAAGATGCTGAAATACTCGATTCGGTTACTTCTGCATTATCTCAAATTCCGGGATGTGCCGATCTCACGCTAGTTCATCTTCTTATTCAGCAATGCCGCATACCGAAATCGTCATTATAGACCTCCTGCACGAATCACTTTGACCCTGCAAGTTCGTAGTTGAGCAACCCTGCAATCAAGTTGAAGCGTAACCCAAACCGTTTGCGGGGGTTACGATAGCGCTCGGATAAGATGCGAAAAACCTTCAGCTTGCGGATGGTGTGCTCCACCGTAATCGGCACTTGTGCCAACTGCCGATTAAACTGACGCTCCTGCTGCGAGAGTGAGCAGTGGCGGGACTTTTTGTGCGGGGTGCAACTGTGAGCGTGGAACTTGGTTAATCCTTGGTATCCTCGGTCTGCCACCCATAATTGTTCGACTTGTGTGGGAAGTCTTGAGGCTTTGAACAGGCGGAAATCATGCTGTCGTCCCTTACCAAACGCAGTGCAGACAATTTGCCCGCTCAGATAGTCCACGACCACTTGTACTTTTAGCGTGTGCCAGCGTTGCTTGCCACTGTAGTAGCGTCTTTGGTTTTTTTCGGGCGTTCAATGGGACTTTCACTCACATCGATTAACAGGACGTTCCATTCGGTCTCGGTCGAGTGCAGTGCTTTTTTACCCGGCAGGCGGAATTCACCCGACTGGATCAGGATGTTCTCAATTTTGCGAACAATGCGTCCCACGGTCGTCTCATGAATCCCCAGCTTTGTCCGATGTGGAACTGGTGCTCAATCCTGTAGGAGGGTTTCCCTCCGTAGGGAATTGAGTAAGACGGTGCGATATTCGCGCCAGTATTCCATTGCTATCAGCAGTTGGTCTTCGACTCCAAACTTGCCTTGTCCGCCGCGTTTCCCTTTGCGCATCAGCTTGGGTCTTAGGACTTCGACCATTTTCTCGAAAGTCTCGCGCTTCACCCCGCACTTGCGTTTGAATGATTTTGGCGGCAAGTGTTGAATACGGTCACCCCTATCCTGAGCAGCTTCTACCCTCTTTTTCAGGGTTCAAATCGCTGCTCAGGATTCATGCAGGATATCTAATCTTTCAAGTCATCGTTGACACGCCGACGATGTTCGCGAGTACTTCTTCGCCAACTTCCGCTCCGAGACTCTGGTTGATATTGCCATTTCAGGAGATGAAGCAGGATCACGATGAGATTACTTTTCAGGCTTTTCCGCTCCCGTCTGGACATATCTTCGATTTCTTCGATTAGGTTTTGCCAATCGACACAAGCATAGTTTTAAGTCCGCAATTGTTCTGCGGTTGTCTCAGCCCATTTGACAAAATCGGTTTCATAAAGACTTGTTTGGCTGGCTTTCAGTTCAGTTGACATGATTTTGTCTCCTGTATCTTGACCTTTGCCTTATTGTTGCTCAGAAAATGCGTCTCTTAAGGAAAGCGTTACAATCTACTCATAGGACTGAGTAGATTCGACTATGAGTACCCTTGACCAAGGGCTGGAAAGTGCTTTGCAGCTACCCTACGAGCAACAAGAAATCCTCGTCAAGATTCTACAAAATCGCTATCATGAAAGCCGTCGAGCAGGGATTGCTACAGACGCTCAGCAAAGTTTGGCTGAATTCCGTGCGGGTAAATTTCGATCGCAACCCGCCGACAGTGTAATTGCAGGACTGTATCAATCTCTAAATAATTAACTAATCGAGCGCACAAACCCCTCAATACTCTCCACAAATTCCTTTGTTGATTCGTAAGGCAAAACATTTCGACCAGGAATGATTACTCCCTTGGCATTGGGAAATTTTTCTAAATAATCATCTAGTCGATCGCTTGCCTTTTCCCCTTTCCCTTCACGACTAATACTCGAAGCTTGATCCCCAAATACTGCTAAAACAGGCTGATGAATTTTCGCAATTCTTTCTGTGTAATCTTGCCGCCAAAAGCTCGATAAGAAGGCGAACACCGCATGACGACTTTCTAAATCTTCCGCACCTTTTTTCAACATTGATAACCATTCAGAATCAACCTGAGCTTCATCGACAAACAGTTGGCGAATCGAAAATCGCTTGAGAAATTCGGTTCGACGAGCATAGCGATAAAACCCATTTCCAAACGAAGAATCGAACACATTCCAGGCAATTCGATGCGAGCGCTCTGAAGTGTCTCGACTCAACAGCGACATTGCAGGAGAACCGCTTAGAACGATCGCTTTCACTAAATCCGACTCAATCGCGGCAAGGTCGATCGCAACCGGAGATAATGCGCCTTGAGCAACAACGATCGCAGGCGTTTTGATCACCGTTTGCAAAAAGAATTGCAGTTGACGTGCCCAATCGATCGGCGCATAAGCAATTCGCGGCATATCAGATTCACCGCATCCGAGTAGATCCGGATTGTAGATCGGGTTCGGTTGCCAAGCTTGAATGAATCGGTTCCAAAACTGCCGTGAAAGTCCAACTCCAATCGGGTGAATCAATAGCAACGGAACGCCCTGACCTTCGTGAAAATCATACGCACACCGAAACTGATTCCATTGATAAAACTGTGTTTTGTTTAATTGCTGCATGATTATTCCTCCTCTTTCAAAGGGTACTCGGCATGAATTTGCCAGCGTCGCCCGTCATGTTTTAGCAGCGTGAGATGGGATGCTGTGAACTCGAAATGGAGAGATCGCTCCTTAAATTCTTGCCACGCCAGCTTAAAATTCTGCTTGGTTAAATCCCGAAATGCAACTGTCATATGAGGGGCATACGGGCGAGATTTTTCTTTCGGATCAACCAGCGCGATCGACGTTTCTAGATGCTCAATGAATTTCCGATGAAGTGTCCGGAGTGCCTCGGTTCGCTCGACGTTGATGTAAATGACGCGCGGCGGAAAAGCTTCAAATCCATTGAGGGTGATTGGGATGGCAGCGTGAGATCGGGCAAAGGTTGCGATCGATTCATTTAGGATTGGGAAGCGATCGTGCTGCCATCGAAACGGAGGTTGTAGCGTAATGTGCGACGGTGATTTGAATGCGTGGCGACTCGCATAATGCTGATCAAAATACGATTTAACTTCATTGGCATACTGTTGAATCTCTAATGTGGGAAGTAGCGCGATAAAGAAAAGTGACTCTGTGTTCATACAATGTTAAAAATCTGACTCACGCCCCTTAAATCCTGTCAAACTTTACTCAGGTGCTGTAATAATCCATTTACGCTACAGCATAAGTCTCCGTTGATAAAGAGGAAATGGGTCAATGCCGTGGTTCGTCAAAATTGAAAAAGGAATTGTAGACAAAGCAACCTTCGATCAGTATGTTCCAGCCCACAAAGCATTTGTCAAAGATTTGATCGCCAAGGGGTACGAAGCGAAAAGCGGATACTGGAGCTGTTTTGGGGGTGGAATGTTGATGTTTAAGGCGAACTCGATGGACGAAGCCGAAAAAATCGTCAAAGAAGATCCGCTGATTCGCAATCAGTGCGTCGATTACAAGCTCTACGAGTGGAAAGTTGTCGTCGAATAAACCAAGAAATTGTCAGCAGACGATCGTAGAGAGTGCTATGCTAGAAAGCGACTCGGATCTACGCGATCGTAACGCCCAAATCTTGTCAGGGCCGGAAGGCAGCAGCAATACGGGATGCTTATGATAGGCGTAGTCTCCGGGTCTCCTTTGTTTTAAAGCGTTTTAGAGTTCAAAGGGTCGGTTTTCTACACCGCAGGCGGGAAGTATCGCACTAGGCAACCGATTAGAATTCTGCGTATCTTGGAGGAAATGAGTACCAGGAGCGCAAGTTTTATGGGTTTGGGAGATTTAGTTCAAAAAGCAATGTATCTGGGCATCGGAGTTGCCTCTTATGCCGGGGAAAAGGCAGGCGAGAAGCTTTCCGAGTTGCGAGTACAGGTGCAGAAAGTCGCAGATGAAATGGTCGATCGCGGTGAGATGAACGCAGACGAAGCGCGGCGATTTGTCGATGAAATGGTCAAGCGGGCACAGCAATCGGCTCCGACTACCTCCGTACCCGAACAGCGTCCCACGGAGCCGCGCAAGATTGAGATTTTAGACGATGAAGAGCCAGCACCGACGCAAACTGCAGTAGATGATATGCGTCAACAAGTGGCAGATCTGCAAGAAGAACTGCGGCGGTTGAAAAAGAACTAATCATCACAAGAAGGGTAGCGCTCTGCCCTTCTTATTTTTTAACGGTTGTGGAGAAGTCCTCAAACCAGCCTTTGCTCTTGAAAAAATAGACCAAGCCAAGCGCAATCGCAATCATCACTCCCCAGCACAGCGCATACCCCCAATACCAATTCAGCTCTGGCATATTGAACGGCGATTTTTCGGTGTTGAAATTCATTCCATAAATCCCCGCAATAAAGGTGAGCGGAATAAAAATCGTTGAAATCACCGTTAGCACCTTCATAATTTCATTCATGCGGTTACTGACCGAAGAAAGATAGACATCCATCAAACTAGACGCTAACTCTCGATAAGTCTCCACCATATCGAGGACTTGAACCGTGTGGTCGTAGCAATCGCGCAAATAAATCTTCACGTCATCGCTGACCAACTCAGAACTGCCATCACGAATCAGAGAATTAATGGCATCTCGTAGGGGCCAAATCGATCGCCGCAACGTCAGCAATTCACGCTTAACGCCATGAATCTTTTCTAAAGTCGGTCGCGTTGGGCTGGAAACCACCTCATCTTCGAGTGCTTCGATTTCTTCGCCATAAACTTCAAGAATTGGAAAAAAGCTATCGATAATAGCATCGAGGAGCGCATAGGCGAGATAGTCAGCCTTGCGCTTACAAATCGTGCCTTTTGCTGCCTGAATACGATCGCGCACCATCCCAAAACAATCATGCTCCGGTTCTTCCTGCACCGTCAGCAAGTAGTGTTTGCCTAAAATAAAGCTCACTTGCTCTGAGTGAAACCCTGAACCTGATTCCTTTAAAACAACCATTCGAGTGACGATCAAAATCTGATCCTCGTACTCCTCAACCTTCGGGCGCTGTGGCACATTCACCACATCTTCTAAAACCAGCGGATGTAGACTAAAAACGCGCCCCAATCTCAGTAGAATATCCTCGCTGCCTAATCCCTTCACATCCACCCAGGAAACCGACTCTGTATCGAGATAAGGCGCACATTGTTCTGGCTCTTCGATTTGGAGCCGGACGGTTTCGTCGTCGCTGTAATCGATCAAGACAATAACGGGAGGCTCCGCATTTTTGGGAATGGTCAACGTGCCCGGAATCGTGCCGGGAACGTGGTAGTGATAGTCGATCGAGCGATCGTCATCCGGTGGATCGATGAGACTTGTAGGTTGAAGGCGTTTTCCGACCATGCAGAGTCCTCTTACAATTAACTGAAGATATTTACATAAGCCAGCCAAACTCAGTTATAAACGAATTTGATATGCTTAATGCCGAGTTTGAAACAGGTAGTGCCCTTTGACTGAATCGCCCCAGACATCTTCTGCACTCGGATCTTGGAGTCGTCGTTTGATTGCCGCCATCTTACTGGGAGGGCAAGTCATCGTACATCTACTATCCGGTAAGATTAATCGCCGCAATACGGTTGATCAGATGGCAAACGTTGGACCCGAATCCCTGCTCATTGCCTTGATCACAGCCGCATTTGTGGGAGCCGTATTCACGATTCAGGTAGCGCGTGAGTTCATCAATCTTGGCGCGGGAACGGCAGTCGGGGGGGTGTTAGCAATTTCGCTGTCGCGGGAACTCGCCCCAGTGCTGACAGCAGTCGTTCTAGCGGGTCGGGTTGGGTCGGCATTTGCGGCTGAGATTGGGACGATGAAAGTGACGGAGCAGATTGATGCGCTCTATATGCTCAGGACTGACCCGATCGACTATCTCGTTATCCCCCGCGTGATTGCTTGCTGCGTGATGTTGCCGATTTTGACGCTACTCTCGCTGGTGACGGGCATGGCAGGCGGAATGGTAGTGGCGAATTCACTGTATGGCATCTCGAATACGATCTTTCTCAATTCAGCCAAGAATTTCCTCAGCGTTTGGGATATTTGTAGCTCACCGATCAAGGGATTGGTGTTTGGGTCGATGATTGCGATCATTGGGTCGAGTTGGGGACTAACGACCACAGGCGGTGCGAAAGGGGTTGGACAATCGACGACAACGGCGGTTGTCACTTCACTCTTAGCAATTTTTATTGTGAATTTCTTTTTGTCGTGGCTGATGTTTCGAGGGACGGGAAGCGCTCTCAATCAAGGGCTGTAATTTTCTTTTCAGAACGTCTGTACTTCTAATTGATTTTTCTGTATGGTATTGGCATCAGGGAAAAGTCATGTGCTGGTCAGAGGCGGCGGTGCTATCGATTCACCAAAATGATCTTGACGCTTTGCTATATCTGGTGTTTTATAGTGAAGCGGCTCGAACAGAGACGCTACATCTAAATCTAAAACAGTAAATTGCCCCAGTTGAGACAGTCCTATGGTTTCGCAAGTTGAAACACCTGTGTTTGATGCTCCACACTCAAGAAATCTGGCGCGCAATCTGAGCGTGGAAGGATTGGTGCAGGTGTTTACTTCGTTTCATCGCAATTTTTTTACAGGTGTGATGGCGCAGGCGATGCGGATTGCAGGACAGGGAACCCCAGTTCTAGTGGTGCAGTTTCTCAAAGGGGGCATCGGGCAGGGCTACGATCGACCGATGCAGCTTAGCCAAAATCTCGATTGGATTCGATGCAATATGCCACGCTGCATTGATTCACCGCAGATTAGCGAGGAAGAAGCACGATCGTTGTTAGAACTCTGGCAACATACGCGGCGGGTCGTCGAGCAAAATCGCTACGATCTTGTGGTGCTGGATGAGTTGAGTTTGGCGCTTCGCTTCGGGTTTATTCCGGAGGCGGAAGTGCTAGATTTCTTGCGAACTCGTCCGCGTCATGTCGATGTGATTTTGACGGGGCCTGAGATGCCCGACGCGCTTTTAGATGTAGCGGATCAAATTACGGAACTGCGTCGCACTCATCAACCCTAAAACATTAGCATCATGATCAAGAACGATACCTGGATTACGCAAATGGCGCAGGAAGGCATGATTGCGCCGTTTGAACCTCAGCTTGTACGACGAATTCATGGACTGCCTGTGATTTCGTATGGGTTAAGCAGCTACGGCTATGATTTGCGCCTGTCTCCGTCTGAGTTTCGGATTTTTAGACATATTCCTGGCACGGTTGTTGATCCGAAGAATTTTAGCGATGCGAACTTAGAGCCTGCACCGTTACATCAAGATGATAATGGTAGCTTCTTTATTCTGCCTGCTCATTCCTATGGATTAGGCGTTGCATTGGAACGATTGGAAGTGCCAGATAACGTGACGGTGATTTGTATTGGAAAATCCACTTATGCGCGGATTGGACTGATTGCAAACTTGACTCCGGCGGAAGCAGGTTGGAGAGGACATTTGACGCTGGAGTTCTCGAATTCATCGAGTGCAGATTGCCGGATTTATGCCAATGAAGGGATTGTGCAGTTATTGTTCCTTGAGGGCGCGCCTTGTGCCGTGAGTTACAACGATCGACGCGGCAAATATCAAGATCAAGTCGAACGGGTTACGCTGGCAAGAGTTTAAGAAAAGATGCGATCGTGCTTGTGAAGTGCGATCGCTGTAATTTCACACAGCAATGGCTAAAGATATATTTCACGAAGCTGTAAAACGTGCATTGCAAGAAGATGGATGGACAATTACTCACGATCCTTACGAACTGCATGTGGGTGGTGTGGAAATGCACATTGATTTGGGAGCCGAGCAGCTAATTGCAGCCGAACGAGATCAAACGAAGATTGCGATCGAAATCAAAAGCTTTATCGGAACTTCTGCAATTTCAGAGTTTCACGCTGCACATGGACAGTTTCTTGATTACCGCTATGCGCTGGAAGAAGAGGAGCCTGATCGTCACCTTTATCTAGCAATTCCGGTAAAAGCATATCGAGCCTTTTTCTCGTTACGGTTTATTCAAGCTGTAATTGAGCTGTAATTGAGCGCAGTCAAATCGATCTCTTGATCTATGATCCAGATCAGGAGGTGATTGTGCAGTGGAATCTGTAGAGCGATATCGAAAAATTATTCAAAAGTTATTAGGCGATCGGGCAGCCCGATCGCAACGTTCTAATTCTCAAGTTGAAGCTTAGACAATTTTTGATACTGAGCGCGACCATTATCAGCTTGTGTATGTAGGTTGGAGACGGAACGGCGATCGGGATTATGGATGCTTAATTCATCTTGATCTAAAAGGGGGCAAAATCTGGATTCAATACGATGGAACTGAAGGCGGAATTGCTCAAGAGCTTGTAGAACAGGGCGTTTCAAAGGAAGACATTGTTTTGGGGTTTCACCCGCCTTCAGTTCGGAAGTTGACAGAATTTGCAGTGGGATGAGCTATTTGATGCGTCTGCGCTGCCAAGCAAAATAGCTCTCCTGTAAATCCTGAAGGAAGTTATTTCGCTTTAAAGTGCGCCATTCATGAACCGCATTTTTGAAGACTTCCGCCAATGCTGGAGACGCATAAGAAAAACGATCGAAGCGTTGAAGCCTGAGATTCTCAGACATTGCAAGCGAGATTAAGTGAATGAGTTCGATCGCACCGTCGCCAACAATATGAGCGCCGACAATTCGACCATCACGCCGCACAATCAATTTACATAGCCCCGTTGTTGCTCCAGTGATTTGAGCCTGCATCAACGAGTGAAAGGGCTGCCGCAATACGATGACATCGCGGCGATACCGACGAATTGCTTGAGTTTCAGTTAGTCCGATCCATGCGAACTCAGGATCAGTTGCAACAGATTGAACTACACGATCGTAATCAACTTTGAAAATCGGCAGCGACGAGAGATTCTTAATCACGACATCTGATTGATAACGGGCGATCGATTGCAGCGGATGAGCGACCCAATACACGCGCCGATGAACAGTTTGTAAGCGATCGTTGAGTTGAATCGGTTCCTGAATCCCCATTGCGGGTAGATTTAGGTTCGCTAGGATAGGCTGCCAACCCACAGCGATGAGAACTTCATCCGTCTCGATCGTTGTGTTCTCAATCTCAATAATTTTCTGATTTCCGTTCTGCTGAATTCCTCGAATGTGCAACGTATTAATCACTCGAATTCCCTCCGCTTCGAGTGCGGCTTGGACGAGAAATGCTGCTTCAAGATCAGCGATCGCGAGGAGATGCGCCTGCCGAATCAGCATCGTTACCTGTGCGCCCAATCGTGAATACAACTGCGCCAACTCAACACCGATCGGATCATCGCCGATAATCACGATCGATTTAGGAATTTCCGTCACGATCGAGTCTGGTGTGAGAAACGGAATAGCAGACGGCTCTAGAAAGGCTGGAATCGTCGATGTGTAGTCTGTGGCAATCAGGTAAGAACGCGATCTAAGAATGCGCCCATTGACGGCAAATCCGGTCTGTGGCTTGCAGCAAAACTCACCTGAACCCGAAATCAACTCAATCCCTAATCCCTCCAGTTTTGCAGGGTCGTAGAACTCCTGATGAGATTGAGCGATCGCATCAACATAGCGATTCACCGGATCAAGCCGGAGCGATCGCACATCGAAATCGAGAAATAGACGTGATCGAGAAACTTGATGAATCGTTTTGGCAAAATGAGCGAGAACGCGAGCGCGTGGAATTTTCGGCTGACAATTTTGCGTAATCAGTGCGACTCTTGCTCGTTTTCGAGCCGCTTGGATTGCCGCATAAATTCCAGTCTCAGAATATCCGATGATTACGAAATCGTAGTCAGCAGGCATGAAGTCAGCCCATCAATCAAACGTTGATTTTCCGAAGTTAAGCGAACTGCCACTCGGAAATAGCGATCACCCAGTTCCGCGAAACTGAGACAATCTCGAATAAGAATCTTATCGTGTTCCAGCAATTGTTTTTGTAGCTGTGGGACGGAACATTCAGACTGGACTAAGAAATAGTTTGCAGCACCGGGGAGCGGCGACAGTCCTGGAATCGCCTTCAAGCCCTCAAAAAGCTGTGGACGGGCTAAATTGAGCCAAGCGAACGTCTGTTTTTGAAATTCGTGATCCTGTAAAACGGCTTCAGCCGCAGCCGCAGCTAAAGTATTCACCGACCAAGGATCGCGCCGTTGCTGCCAAAGTTTCAGGCGATTTGGATGCGCGATCGCGTATCCAAATCGCAATCCTGGCAACGCATAGAACTTAGTCAACGATCGCAAAATCACCAAATTCGGATAGTTCTGCACCTCCGAGATTAAACTCTGTTCTTGATCGGGCGGCAAGAAGTCCATGAACGCTTCATCCACGACGACCAATCCAAACTGATTGAGCTGTTCGAGAATCCAAGCCCGATCGAACAGTTTCCCAGTCGGATTGTGCGGATTGTTTAACAGCAATCCAGTCGATTTTGAGCCTTGCAGATTTGAACCGATCGACACACGCTGAACCTTCGCGCTAAAGGCATCCAGCGCCCGAAAGTAATCCCCAAATGCAGGCGTAAATAGGACAGTCTGATCAAACTCCGCTAAATCCCAACACGCCCAAGTCAGCAACTCTGCCGACCCATTTCCGGGCAAAATCCAATCCGGAGAAAGCTGGTGGATCTGAGCTAGCATCGATCGCACCTGCTGATAATTCGGATCAGGATAGTCCCGTAGAAGCGGCAAATGCGCTTGAATCGCATCAATTGCCGATCGAGGTGTTCCCAGAGGATTGATACTGGCAGAAAAATCAAGAATTGCAGCGGGGGAACAGCCAACCAGACCTGCTGCCCAAGATAAATTTCCCCCGTGCGCTGGACGAACCAAAATTGTTTCCTGCCTGTTGTTAACGATGAGCGAATTAATCTTCTGACTGAGGCGCGACTTTCTCTTTGAACAATTTGCCCGCCGAGAATGCCGGAACGCGAGTTGCAGGAATTTCCATCTTATCCCCAGTTTTGGGGTTACGTCCTTCCCGTGCTTGACGTTCGCGTGATTCAAACGAGCCAAACCCAACCAACGTTACTTTATCGCCAGATGATACTGCTTCGACGATCGTTTCGATCGCGGCTGACAAGACTGCATCGGCTTGCTTCTTTGTGACACTAGCTTTTTCTGCCACTGCATCAACGAGTTCACCTTTGTTCATAAAAATCTCCCATGAGTTAAAGAAAGGGCGTTTTGTCTCAAATGAGACGGATTGGCTAACTCCGAGGTTGGAGAGTTCAGATCGCCTGAAACTCCGATTCTCTCGAAATTTCAATTGCTCATTCTATAGGCTGTTTCCAAAATCTGAACGCCTGAAACCTTTAAGTTATATGGATTTGAGAATTATTTTTTGATTTTTCCGGTTTTGAGTAAGCATTTGTACTCAAAAAATTAGTTTTCCTGATCGAATTGAGACAGAATCTAACGATTTGGCAATATTCATCAGCGATCGAGAGACGATCGGGAAGAGGGCGATCGCCTTACTAACTCAGTCTCATTTAAGACAGAAGAGAGAATCGAGAAAAATAAAATGCGACGAATCTAAAGTATCTAAAGTAGGTAGACAAGCCTAATTAAACATCAGACCACCGAGCCGCTCTCACCCAAAATCTCTCCCACAGGAGAGGGAGCTAAAAGTGTCGATCGCCCCAATTCAAACCTCATCTGGGTCGATTCCTAATTCCCGTAGCCGCGCTGCCAATCGTTCTGCTCTGGCT
The DNA here is from genome assembly GCF_039962495.1 of Leptolyngbya sp. AS-A5. Classification (NCBI taxonomy): domain Bacteria; kingdom Bacillati; phylum Cyanobacteriota; class Cyanophyceae; order Leptolyngbyales; family Leptolyngbyaceae; genus Leptolyngbya; species Leptolyngbya sp. AS-A5. The sequence continues at coordinate 220,197 of NZ_JAMPLL010000001.1, forward strand.
CGTTCCTGCTCCGCTCTGGCTCGTTCGTGCTCTGCTCTAGCTCGTTCCTGCTGGAATTGTTGGTTTAGTTCGCTATAGCTCAAAAACTTCTCACCATTTGGGCGATAAATTTGCATCGGATTCAGCGTGACATCAAACCAAATGCCCAAACGAGGGCTGACATAGCTCGAAAAATCCTCAATTTCTTCGAGAAAGACATCGGTTCGGAGCCAACCGCGCAACTGGTTTGTATCCGGATCGTAGAGATAATACTCCTCAACCCCGTAACGATCGTAAAACAACAATTTCTGCTCCATTTCCCGCCGCGTATTGCTCGGAGACAAAATCTCAAACACAACATGAGGCGGAATATTTTCCTCTCGATGTTGAAGATAAGAACCCCGCACCGCACCACTCACTCCGAGGGGATCGCCTTTCGGTCTGCCAAACACGACCATTGCATCCGGAGCAGTACAAATACCAGGCTTGCCTTCGACGGGATACCATAGCAAATCGCCAGCAACAAAAATGTTCGGATGATGTTGAAACAACAAATCCAGATTCTTCTTGATCAACACAATCCATTCAAACTGCTTGGTATTATCCGCCATCGGCTTACCATCGCTGTCCGGGTAAATAATGTCCGATTTGATTTCAGCAACCATAAGCTACATCCAATCGACTGCAAATTTCCGTTCTAGCAAGCCCAAACCTAAATCGTCGGAAGTCAGCGATCTCACCTCATACAGCGCCATCATATCTTTCAAGCTCGGATTGCCCCGGCTCGCCCCCGTCAATCCTTTTGCAATCAACAACCCACAAATTCCTTTGGTTTTCTTGCAGCGCTGATCCCACTTTTTTCGCGCTTGGGCATGAGTTGGATCATCTTCTTCAAACTCCCCGAATAGATGCAAATCCCCATTCTGCGTTTGCAGCAAGCCGATATCGTAGCGATCGCCCATAAACGGATCAGCCCCCGGATTAAAGCAAATTCCACCCAATCCCCCCGCTGCTTCGATTTCTTCAATCATCTGCTTCGCTTTGGGGCGTGAGGTCTGAATCAAAATAATCGGCAATCCGTCGCCTGCTTGCGTTGGAGAATCGAGTTGAACATGAGTTGCACCCGATCGTAGCCCTTCCACGACTTCCCAGGGCACGACTCCCAAACTCAAGAAAGAATTTTCGGGCACCAGATCATCGCGAATCATTGGCATCTGGCTCAGGTCAGCCTCATCGTCCTCGACCATTGCATACAGTTCTTCTGCGACTTCCGGTAGCGTTGAAACTTTGACCGAAATCGTATCCCCTTCAGGAGAAGGAATCTTAAATCGGCTACTAATTGCAGGGAATTCATCATTCATTAACTTGCGGCGATGCGATTTGAGAAACCGATGGAACGCCTCTAAAACAACGATCAACGCCGTCGCTTCTTCTTCGTAAAGAAACGATCGAATCCCTTCCAGCGGATGCAAATTTCCAAAAACAGGATTGAGCAGAGCGTCGGGCATTCCCTCTAAATCGCCGTCGAACTCCTCATCGTCGTTATCGGTTTCGTAAGTCAGAAACAAGCAATCCTGCGCCAAGAACGCCTCTTCCATGCGTTCCATTGATTCGTTAGAAAGCACTCGCTGCCGAAACTGCCTGAGTGAATCGAGCGATCGGTACAACAAAATGCCGTACTCCATCCCCAGCATTCCCATGACCGAGGCGTAGACACAGCCCAAATCCCAGCGATTTAGCTCGATCTCTAGAATCTTGTGATCTGGCAATAGTGACCAAGGGGCATCCTCCCAGAGTGAACTTGCTTTTGCCAGTAACTCTTCTGCAAACTGCGGTGGTATTGCAGGCGGACGAGTATTCGTCGTCTCTTGAAATCCCCGAAAGATCTCATCGATCAGCGGCAGTTCCGGGACATAATCCAGCACAATCTCTAAATCTTGAAGTACGCCTCTAAGGTAGAAGAGCGTTTCTCGATCGCGCACCACAATCTTCTGCGGTCGAGCCGGTTTCGCGGGATTGTGGGGATGCTCCATCGCCCGCAGGAGCGTTCTCACGATCGCTTCATGCCCCGTCTCAACGGGTACGACATCCATCGCCCGCACTACGCCCTGAGAGCCATCCACCCAGAGGATACATTCTCCTTCGGTTGAAGAAGACTCAGACCAAGCCGGATCGATCGGCGCACCAGAAGTGAGGATTCGTCGATCGCCTTCCCAGACCGAGGAAATTTGGGGGAGTTCTAGCAGCCGACGATGAGTAGAAGGATTGAGACCAGTCATAACGCGCCATGAAACAACGGGGGAATGCTGCACACGCAGTAGACTTTATCTTAATCTGTTCACCCTATCTCAGCACCGAAACGATTAAGGTTCTGCAATGTTTAATCGAAGCTTTAGGGAGACAGAAAGACATCTCCCTAAAAAACATCTTCCTAAGTTGGCTGAATTAACTGCGCTTTGATTCGACCGGAGCCGCCGGAATTTCAGCTTCTTGAGCACGTTGAATTTTCGCACCCAAACCGCGCAGCTTTGCCTCGATGTTGTCATACCCACGATCGAGGTGATTTAGTCCGCGCACCGTGGTCATTCCGTTTGCTGCTAAGCCTGCAATCACTAAGGCAGCAGATGCGCGTAAGTCGGTTCCTTGGACGGGCGCACCCGACAATTGGGGAACACCCCGCACGATCGCAATATTGCCTTTCAAGCGGATGTCGGCTCCCATACGATTTAGCTCTGCGACGTGCTGGAGCCGATTCTCAAACAGCTTCTCCGTAACCATGCTGTCGCCTTCCGCTAAGGTTAGAAGCGACATGAACGGAGCTTGCAGATCCGTTGGAAATCCTGGAAAGGGGAGGGTTTCGATGTCGGTTCCTCGGAATTTTTCAGTCGGAAGTACCCGAATTCGATCGGGTGCATCGATCGCAACTTTCACCCCAATTTCACTCAGTTTCGCGATCGTAGCACTCAGATGATCGGGCACGATCGGAGATAAGCTAATCTCCGATCGTGTAATTGCACCTGCCAGCAAAAAGGTTCCAGCTTCGATACGATCGGGAACGACAGAATACTCGGTTTCGTGCAGTTGCGGCACCCCATTGATTACAATGCGATTTGTGCCCGCACCGCGAATTTGTGCGCCCATTGCCCGGCAGAAATTTGCTAGATCTACGACTTCAGGCTCTTGAGCTGCATTCTCGATGATGGTTTCCCCTTCGGCTAGAGTTGCCGCCATCATGATGTTCTCGGTTGCACCAACGCTGGGAAAGTCGAGATAAATCCGCGCCCCAGTTAATCGTTTGCGATTGCCACGAAGACGAGCATGGACGACTCCGTGTTCGATGATCACTTCTGCGCCCAGGGCTTGCAATCCTTTGACGTGCAGATCAACGGGTCGATCGCCGATCGAGCAACCGCCGGGTAAGGGAACCTGTGCCACTCCGAGCCGCGCTAGTAGCGGGCCTGCAACGAAAAAGCTGGCTCTAAGCTGGCTCACCAAATCATAGGGTGCTTTCGACTGCGTAATTTCGGACGCATCGAGATCTAAAATTCCTTGACTGTGAGAAACTTTCACGCCCAATGCGGACAAGATTTCACCGATGCGGGTGATGTCCAACAGAGAAGGAACATTGCGTAATCGACAAGTGCCTGAGCATAAGATTGAGCCTGCCATCAGGACGAGTGCAGAGTTTTTGGCACCGCTAATGGTGACGTGTCCACTCAGGGACTGGCGACCCCGGATGTGCAGGACAGAGTGGCGTTCTTCGGGTGAAGAATGGGAGTTAGACAAGTTGGGAGCGAGAGTAATGGCTTTATCCTCCTGGACTGCAATCGTTACAATTACTTTAAAGTTGGTTTAGATTCTACCGGAAAGTCGAAAATTGTCCAGCATTATGCTAAACCGTCCGTCGAAGCGGGTGAGGAGAAGCGCGATCGCGCTGGGCAAAATCAGATTACCCAAAAGATTGACATTTTGAGGCAGGTGCGTAACAATCAGAGATCGCGATGCTTAAATGCTTCGCCCTGCGGGACTGGCGGAATTGGTAGACGCGCTAGATTCAGGTTCTAGTGTTCGCAAGGACTTCCGGGTTCAAGTCCCGGGTTCCGCATCTTCATAACGATGCCTTTGATGGGTTGCTCAAAATCAAGAGCAGCCCATTTTTGATTAAGACGATCGTAAATTGCAATCAACCCTGCTTCTGCGATTCTGCTTATCGATCGTGCGGGGTTAGTTGGAAAAGTCTAATCGCTACAGTTGCCCTGAAATGGGCTGACAGGTTTTGCTCACGGCAGTTGTATTAATCGGGATGAGTTCGTCGCGCTGCAAGATTTGATTGTCTACGCCCAAGGCTCTGACATCGCAAATCGCTGTTGCTCCAGGGGCAACGAGTAACAGCATTCCATCCAGGCTGTTGTCGCGTAAAACTTTTCCATTGTTGAAGGTGACTTCTACGGCTGCAACGGTTGGCGATAGCACTTCTCCATAGAAAACTGCTTGTCGCTCTTTACCCTTGGTGGTCGTGCGCCCGACGCTGTACTCAATCAGTTTTTTAGACTTGGAAGAAGCAGATTTGCTCTGCTGACTGACATAGCTCCCGGTATCAATCAAGTTCCATTCCATGCCGCTGCGCTTTACGACTCGGTAGCTCAACATCGATTGAGACTTAGTTTGGAAGGTTGAGCGATCGCTGTTGCAATGGCCACGGTACAGGGCGACTAATCCTTGCGACCATTTTCGTACCGTAAGTACCTGAAAATTTTTTGCTTCGGCTTCTGATTGCCCTGGACAGGTGAAAGGACGGCGGATCACTTCTTCAGGTGTCGCAGCCACGATCGAAACCGTGTAGCCAACTGTTGCAACACAGACCACTCCCACCAAACCACCCAGCCAGCGTCGATTCATGGTCAGTTCCCTAAAGCAACCCAAATGTCAAGCTCCACCTTAGTTTGCCTGCTTTCTCGAAAAATCTTCTCTTTCTAGGGGGGAGTTTTAGAATTGCTGATACTCTAGCTGCTCAATGCGGGTGCGCGATCAATTTTTGTGGGATGAGCCGCTGGTGGTTGCGATCGTCACCATCAGAGCGATCGCAACCACTAGCCGTGTGTTGTTTTCTAGAGAATTTATTTGAAGGGTTCAAGCTGATCTTGTCTCAACCAAATATTCGGTGTGGGAACGGTGCCAAACTTGACGTAAGCATAGTCGCCCTTGAGGTCAACAATTTCGCCTTTTGTTTCAAAAATGTAGTTGGGGAAACGCGGATCACTGGCTTTGGCTTCGAGGCTGTTTTCGAGCTTTTCGCGGATGACACGAACCATGTCGCCTTTTTTGACGGGCATAACCTACCTCACGAGTCTTTCAGTTTCTATTATGTTGCACAGGTGTATCGAGTTCGATGGAAGTTTGTAAGCGTCTCCATAGATAGATTACGACAAGATTCTTAATCATTGTCAGTGAGTGCAATATGATGAAACGGTTGCAAGCCGATCAAGTTCGATGAGTTTTGAGAAAAAACACTGGTTGAGAACCGCACTGCAAATTAAAGGATCGGTGTTGCTGCAAGTGCTGCCCCGATCTCTCTTTTGCGGTGGGTTTGCGTTGCTGATTACGATCGCGTTCGTAAAGGGACAACCTGTTTCGCTGCCGGCATTAGCGAGTTTGATCCCGAATATTGTGCTGGGATTGCTGCTGGTGTTTCGCACGAACACGGCTTATGACCGATTTTGGGAAGGGCGGAAGGCTTGGGGAAAACTGGTGAACGATACGCGCAATCTGGCGCGGCAGATTTGGGTTGCGGTGGCGGAAGTCACAGAAGGCGACAGAGCCGGAAAAATTGAAGCGCTGTATTTGCTGGTGGCGTTCTCTGTGGCAGTCAAATCTCACTTGAGACAAGAGCCGTTGGGATCTGAGATTGAAGTTGTAATTTCGCTTGATCGCGTAGCGCGATTAAAGGGGATTCAAAATTCACCATTGAGGGTTGCATTCTGGATTGCAGATTACTTGCAGCTTCAGTATCAGCGCGATCGCGTCAAGATTCATCAGCTCACCGAAATGCAGCGTTTATTAGATGGGTTAGTGGATAGCTTGGGTGCATGTGAGCGAATTTTAAAGACACCGATGCCGATCGCTTACGCGATTCACTTAAAACAATTAATTCTGCTGTACTGTCTCTCTTTGCCATTTCAAATGGTGGGAAATCTGGGTTGGTGGACTCCTCCGGTTGTGGTGCTAATTAGTTTTACGCTGTTTGGAATTGAGGCAATTGGAATTGAGATCGAAAATCCCTTTGGGCGCGACCCGAATGATTTACCGCTCGACGCGATTTGCGAAACGATGTTGAAAAACATTCAAGATTTAACGGAACTTAGACCGAGTAATCATCCTCAGGATCTACCGTTGATTGCGGCTTATGAAGAACAGCAAAACGGCGGTTATTCCTAATAATGTCGGGGTTAGCCAATTACCCCATTTCACATAGAAAGTCTGTGTTTGCTGGCGATAGATTGTGTCTGCGTGTGTTTGGTATTGATTGTTTTGCGATCGCCATTTGACGCGACCATGCGGATCAACAATGCCCGAATATCCGGTATTTGTCACGCGCACTGCCCAGCGGTCGGTTTCGATCGCCCGAATAATGTCATGAGCTTCATGTTGTGCCATTAATACAGTGCTGTAGGGATCTAAGTTTGATGCAGTGATGAGAAACTCCGCCTTGTTTGCAACTTGATGACGAAAGACTTCTGAGAATGCAGAATCAAAACAAATGCCGATCGCAATCCGTCCAATGGGTGTTTCAAACTGTTGGTTAAAATCGCCCGGGATCATGAAAGCGTCGATCGGAGATAAGCGCCCAATTAATCCACCCAGTAATTTTTCAAATGGCAAATACTCACCTAATGGAACTAATTTGATTTTGTTGTATCGAGCGATCGGATTTCCATCAGTTGCAGTTGCAATTAAGCTTTGCGTGTATCGCGTTCCTTCTGGCACAAAAGTTCCAAGCAACGCTAAAACTCGTTTTTCTGCGATCGCTTGCGTGACAGGATTTCGGATGTTTTCACCCTGCCATAGAAATGGTAAAGCGCCCTCTGGAGTTACAACAAAGTCAACCGGCTGATCTGCCAGCGCTCGATATCCCGATGAATATCCATCTAATGCTTTTCTCAATCCTTCGGCAAATAGTTTCTGTCGAGTTAGAACATTGCCTTGAATAATTCCTGCGGTTAACTTTGCTTCGGGAGATTGTACGATCGTCGTTTGATATAATCCGAATCCGATCAGATGCAGAATGATTAATAGCGTGATCGCACTTGCAATAATTTTTTTACTCTTAGCTAACCATGCTTCTGCAATTAATCCATTTACGGCAACGATCGAGGCTGTTACGGTCAATGCTCCAGAAATTCGCCCCAAATGCAGAATCACTAAGTTATGCGGACTCTGCGTATAACTTAGTGATGTCCAATCCAATGCACTCCACTGCCGCACGAATTCTAATCCGCACCATAGCGCGGTTCCTGCAATGACTCGCACAATCGAACGATTGGGAATTCGCGCTAATCCCCACGCCCAAATCCCTGTGCAGAATGCGCCCCACAAGGTAATGAACGCCCAGACGAACGCGACGATCGACACGCTTGCAGCCCAGGACAATCCCAACCACATTAATGGATGCAATCCTGTAATCCAGTGCAGTGCAAAACCGTGATAGATAATGCCCCAAACGATCGCAGGCTTGATCGATCGTGTTCTTACAGTCATCGCCCAGACTGGAGCTAAGGCAAACCACGCCAGCCACCAAAAGCTAATGGGTGCAACAGCAAGCCCCATCAGAAAAGCGCTGAGAATCGCGATCGTCAACGCTGTTCGTCCCTTCATAAAATTACTCAATTGCTGATTCAACGCAAGTTTACGATCTCTGTAGAACTTTGTTGCTCTCGTCGTTCCTGCAATGCTCGTTCAATTAACTTTGAAACGAGCCAGGAAACCGATCGTTCGTCCGCTTGTGCCCATGCTTCTAGATCCTTCTTCCACTCCGGAGGCACATAGGCAACCACTCGCTCTAAGTCTGTTTTTCCGCCCATAGTCGAGATCTTGTTCTGATAGTCTATAGCATCCTATCAGTCCCGCCTGTGTTACGCTAGGCTATGCTGTGCCAGCAAGAGAACGCTATGAATCTGCAAAATTTATTGTCCATTGCCAAACCTGCAACTCAACATCGTGGAATTGTTCTGCTTTCAGCGCGGGAACTCGACAAAATGCGGACAGTGGGCAAGCTTGCAGCACAGTTGTTGGATTATCTTGAACCTTTGGTACAACCGGGAGTTAGCACTCAAGAATTGAATGACGAAGCCGATCGCTGGATGAAAGAACACGGTGCAATCAGCGCCACACTCGGCTATGCTCCTCCAAATCATCCGCCTTATCCCGGTTCCATTTGCACTAGCGTTAACGAAGTTGTTTGTCACGGCATTCCCAGTTCCAAGCAGAGTCTTAAAGACGGCGACATTATTAATATTGATGTCACTCCGATTCTCGATGGTTATCACGGGGATACATCGAGAATGTTTCTGGTTGGGAATCCTTCGGAGGCGGCTCGAAAGTTAGTCGAAGTGACAAAAGAAGCAATGATGCGCGGCATTGCGGCAGTGAAACCGGGTGCAAGGGTGGGGGATATTGGTGCGGCGATTCAGGAGTATGCTGAGGCGAATGGTTTCTCAGTTGTGCGCGATATGGTGGGTCACGGGGTGGGACGAGTGTTTCACACAGAACCGCAGATTCCGCACTTTGGCAAGCGAGGAACAGGGGTGAAGCTGCGTCCGGGAATGGTGTTTACGATCGAACCCATGCTGAACGAAGGCACGTATGAACTGAAGTTTTTAAGCGATCGTTGGACTGTGATCACCAAAGATAAGAAGCTCTCTGCACAGTTCGAGCATACGATCGCGGTAACTGAGATCGGCTATGAAATTTTGACACTGTCTGACACTGTCTTAGAGCGTCAGGCAACGTTTGGTAAAACTTCAACGTGAGCTTTCATTCCCACATTTGCCAGCACTGCAATCAGTGGCTCGATGCGAAATTGCTCGATGTCGCCTTGAAGCAATGCCTCAACTTGGTCTTCGGTTGCTCCTAATTGCTGGACTGCTTGTCTGATGTCCATTGTTGCGCTTCAATCAAATTTCTTAAAGTTAACATCAGGTCTGCTCGAATTCTGAAAGTTTCAGAACAGAAAAAGCCCAAATCAGTAAAAATATTTCTATTCGCCTGATCAGCCCTTTGGTGATTGCCGAGCATCGTTTCTGTCTGTTTCAAACATTTTTCTAGTTTAGTACGCTGGTACTAAAATCGTGTTATCCTCTTTGTCGTTAGAGAGTATCAGAGGTGGCATGAGTATAGACGACACGACCCAATTGATTCAACTCATTCTCAATTCGGTGCTGATGCTGCTTGCCTGTGCGTTTGTTCTGGGTGGGCTACTGCTGCGACGAAGCGTGATTGAAAATCGCCTGCAAATTACCAATGTTGAATATTTCCAAATTCTTGGTCAACTCGATCGAGCCAATCGCTTATCGATGCTACAGAAGCAAATTCGCTATCTGCAACAGCGCGTCAAGTCAGCAAACAACGGCATTTTAGTCATGTATTATGCGTTGGCTTTGTTTGTGTCGAGTACGTTTGCGTTAGCGATGCGGACAGTTCTAGAAGCGGAATGGCTGATCACCGGATCAATGGCGCTGTTTGTGGTGGGAACTGCGATTTTATTGTTTAGTGTGGCGATCGTTCTGGTTGATCTGCATCATTCCGATCGTCCCTTCTGGCAAGAAATGCGGGATATTCTCGCATCGGATCTGCCAAGAAAACGCCGGATCAAAAAGATCCGGAGTCGTCGAAAAGTGGTTCTGCGCTAGGGTTCGGGGGCAATGACTCTGGCTTGTTTCCCGGAGGCATCGACCACGATCCAACCCGTAGCAGCATCGCTCGGTTCGGATTGCGTGACGTGAAAGGCAACTTTTTCGCCTTTGGTGGTCACGGCAAAATCGGCATTTTGGGCAGATTGCACCATGAAGCCACGATCGCGTAAACAAAACATCGCCCAACCTTTAAGCGTTTGATTTGCCGGATTAAAGGGCACAGGAGGACGATCGAATATACTTTGCATCACTTGAATTAACTGCGACATATTCCCCAATTGCAAATCGCTATTTTCAGCGTAAACGGTAATGGGCGCAGCGCCTGATCGTCGCTGAATTTGGTACATTGGTATTGGAATGTGAATCGGGGTGCGAATTTTCTTGACTCTATATCTGGGGACAATTGGGAATTTATTTCAAAAAATTTGTAGATATAGCGCTCAAGATCGGTTACTGTAAAACTCATTCCTTCGCGTGGGTTGAGTGATTATGTCTTTCGTCGGTCTGCACATTCACAGTGATTACAGTTTGCTTGACGGTGCGGGGCAGTTGTCGAAATTGGTCGATCGCGCCGTGGAACTTGGAATGCCCGCGATCGCGCTGACGGATCATGGAGTGATGTATGGTGCGATCGAACTGATTAAGACCTGTCAAGGAAAAGACATTAAGCCGATCATCGGCAACGAGATGTATATCATCAACGGCGACATTACGAAGCAAGAACGCCGCCCGAAATATCATCAAGTTGTTTTAGCGAAGAATACACAAGGCTATAAGAACCTCGTTAAGCTCACCACAATCTCGCACCTCAAAGGCGTTCAGGGTAAAGGAATTTTCTCGCGTCCCTGTGTCAACAAAGATTTACTCGCTGAGTATCATGAAGGCTTGATCGTGACGAGTGCTTGTCTCGGTGGAGAAGTGCCGCAAGCGATTCTGCAAGGAAAGCCCGAAATTGCTCGGAGAATTGCGACTTGGTATAAGGAGCTATTTGGGGATGATTACTATCTTGAGATTCAGGATCATGGATTGTTAGAGGAGCGCATTGTTAATCCTGAGATTGTCAAGATTGCTCAAGAACTAGACATTAAGCTGATTGCGACCAATGATTCGCACTATGTGTCTTGCTATGATGTCGAAGCTCACGATGCTTTGTTATGTATTCAAACCGGAAAGTTAATTTCTGAAGAGAAACGACTGCGCTACACCGGAACCGAGTATCTAAAATCAGCAGATGAAATGCGATCGCTCTTTCGAGATCATTTGCCGCAAGACATCATTGAAGCTGCGATCGCAAACACTGTAGAAGTCGCGGACAAGATTGAACAATACACCCTAATGGGTGGTGAACCTCGACTGCCAGACTATCCGATTCCACCCGGATTTACTGCGGATACTTACATCGAAAAGATTGCTTGGGAAGGATTGATTCAGCGTCAGAAACGGAACTCGCGAGATGAAATCAGTGATGAATACCGCGATCGTCTTATCTATGAGTTGAATATGCTCAAGCAGATGGGATTCTCAACTTACTTCCTGGTCGTTTGGGACTACATCAAGTATGCAAGAGACAATAAGATTCCGGTCGGGCCGGGACGCGGTTCTGCGGCGGGTTCATTGGTTGCTTATGCACTAGGAATCACAAACATTGATCCGGTACATCATGGCTTACTGTTTGAGCGATTCTTGAATCCAGAGCGTAAATCGATGCCAGATGTGGATACGGATTTTTGCATCGACAGGCGGGATGAAGTGATCAAATATGTGACCGAAAAGTATGGTATAGAGCGAGTCGCGCAGATCATCACCTACAACCGGATGAACTCGAAAGCCATTCTGCGAGATGTAGCGCGGGTGCTGAACATTCCATTGAGTGAAGCCGATCGCATGGCGAAACAAATCCCAGTGTTTCGCGGTAAATCCACTAAGCTCAAAATCATGGTGTCTCCAACTGAAACACCCTCGAAAGAGTTCAGCCAGAAATACCATCAAGATCAAGTCATTCCGAACACCAATCCGCCCATTACTTACCGTCGCTGGCTAGACATGGCAATGCGGATCGAAGGCACAAACAAAGCCACCGGAGTTCATGCGGCGGGTGTAGTGATTTCTTCAGAGCCATTGGATGAGATTGTGCCACTAGAAATGACCAAAGATGGCGGCATTGTGACTCAATATGCAATGGAAGACATTGAGCTACTAGGCTTGCTGAAGATGGACTTCTTAGGCTTGAAGAATCTCACCATGATCGAGAAAACGATCGAGCTAATCGAACAAAGCCAAAACATCAAACTCGATCTGGATAGTTTGCCGCTCAATGATCCAGAAGTCTACAAGCTGCTAGCGCGAGGCGAACTTGAAGGGATCTTCCAGCTTGAATCCTCTGGAATGCGTCAGATTGTGCGTGACCTGAAACCCGATGGAATTGATGATATTTCCTCGGTGCTTGCGCTTTATCGTCCAGGACCATTGGATGCAAAGCTGATTCCTAAATTCATCAATCGCAAACACGGTCGCGAAAAGATTGACTATGCTCATGAGATTCTTCAGCCGATTCTGAAAGAAACCTATGGAATCATGGTGTTCCAAGAGCAGATCATGAAGATTGCTCAGGATATGGCAGGCTATTCGCTCGGACAAGCGGATCTGTTGCGTCGAGCAATGGGTAAAAAGAAAAAGGCTGAAATGGAAAAGCACCAAGCCTTGTTTGTCAAAGGTGCAAAAGATCGGGGGGTTTCTGCCAAAATTGCCGAAGAACTGTTCGAGCAGATGGTGAAGTTCGCGGAATACTGCTTCAATAAATCGCACTCAATGGCGTATGGTTATGTCACTTTCCAAACGGCTTATCTGAAGGCGAACTATCCCGTCGAATATATGGCAGCAATCTTAACGATTAACAGTGGTGAACAAGACAAAGTTCAGCGCTACATCGCAACCTGTCATAGTTTAGGAATCAAAGTGCTGCCCCCGGATATCAATCGATCGGGCATCGACTTTACGCCCACCGGAGATGCGATCCTGTTTGGACTCTCTGCGGTGCGAAACGTGGGAATGAGCGCGATCGAAGCCATTCTCGAAGCCCGTGACGCAGGCGGACAGTTCAAATCACTGGCGGATTTATGCGACCGCGTCGATTCCCGCGCACTCAACAAACGCGCATTAGAAGCCTTGATTCACTGTGGAGCGTTTGACTCGATCGCACCGAATCGTCACCAACTCGCCAATGATCTAGAACTCGTGATGGACTGGGCACAATCAAGGGCACGCGATCGCGCTAGTGGACAAGGTAGCTTATTCGATCTACTCGGTGCAGTGACGCAGAAAAGCAGCTTTGAAGCGGCTCCAAAAAGTGCAACGGTTGCCGACTATCCTTCGCAAGAAAAGCTCCGGCTCGAAAAAGAAGTCCTCGGCTTCTACATTTCCGATCATCCCCTAAAGCAACTGCAAGACTCGGCAAAAGTGTTAGCACCGATTAGCCTAGGCAACTTACAGAACAGTCGAGAAGGTTCAACCGTCAGCGCGATCGTCATGATTACTGCAGTAAAACGAGTTACAACCAAGAAAGGAGATGCAATGGCAGTGATTCAAATCGAAGATTTGACCGGACGAGCAGAAGCGGTTGTGTTTCCCAAATCCTTCGATCGCATCGGTAGCCTGATTGAGCCGGATGCGCGTCTGATGGTCTGGGGCAAGATTGATAAACGCGATGAAGATCAGTTCCAGTTCATTGTTGACGACGCGGAACCGATCGATCAGGTGCGAATGGTGATGGTTGAACTTGAACCCAGGATTGCAGATGATGCAATGGAACGGCATCGGCTTAAAACGGTGTTGCAGGAGAATGGCGATCGGGACCATGCTAAAGTTTCAGTGATTGCGATCGTCGGGACTCCGACTCGAAGCCAGATTGTGCGCTTTGGCTCTCAATTCCGTGTTCAAGATGAAGAGGCAACCGTGAGCGCTTTGGAGCAAGCAGGCTTCAAAGCGAGAGTGTCATCATTGGTTTGAGAGGATATTTGCAGAGTCTTCGTTCGTTGCAGCACTCCGCTCTGAGCTGAAGTTCGGGCGGAAGCGCAACGAAACGAAGGGGCTACCTATACTTTTCTCAAACATCCTCTAAAGATCGTTAGGGGGCGTATCGATCAGTTGCTCGATCGTGTTCAACAAAATTTCTGAATCATACGGTTTTGGCAGATACACATCAAATCCTACCGACTCTGAATCCTGCCGAATCATCGCGATCACCTCTCCAGTCAGCGCGATCGCGACTGTTCGATGCGTCTCTTGCTGTCGAATGACATCTAAAACTCGTGCTCCATTACCGTCCGGTAGCCGAATGTTACTCACTAATAAATTTGGCTCAAACCCAAATCGAATGATTTCAATTCCCTCCTGAATCGAACCGGCTGACAGCACGATCGCGCCTTGATGCTCCAGAAGCACGGTTAGGGCCAGTCGTGTCACTGCTTCATCCTCAACAATCAAGACGCGTGATGAATGTAACCCAGAAGATTTAATCACAAAAATGCTAGAAGTCAGATTTTGATAAACAACATTAATTTACTATGGTATTAAAATGATGCACCATAAGATAGACTCGTTTCCCTAACTTCGGATGCGTTTTTCTAAAGATTTAACTAAGTTTATGGCAACCGTTCGACTCGATCGCATCACTCGACGTTTTAGTAAATCCGCAGCCGTTGAGGATATTAGCTTTGAGATTCCTGATGGCGAGTTCTGGGTGTTGGTGGGTCCCTCTGGCTGTGGTAAATCAACCGTCTTACGCACGATCGCAGGGCTAGAAACGGCGACTTCTGGGAATTTGTACATTGGCGATCGGCTGGTGAATCAAGTCCCGGCTCGCCAGCGCGATGTGGCAATGGTGTTTCAAAATTACGCACTTTACCCGCACATGACCGTGGCTGAGAACATTGCATTCGGGCTAAAAATGCGACAGGCAGAGCCGAAAACGATTCAAGAACGAGTCGAGTCAGTGGCAAGAATTTTAGAAATCGGTCATTTACTAGAGCGCAAACCGAGACAGTTATCGGGCGGACAGCAGCAGCGAGTCGCCTTGGGAAGAGCGATCGCTCGTCAGCCGCAAGTGTTTTTGCTGGATGAGCCGCTCTCGAATCTAGATGCCCAACTGCGCGACGGGACTCGAACTGAACTTAAACAATTACATCAACAGGTCGGCATTACTACGATCTACGTTACGCATGATCAAGTTGAAGCGATGACTTTAGCCGATCGCATTGTTGTATTGGAGCGCGGCAGAATTCAGCAGATTGGCACACCCCAGGAGATTTACGATCGACCGATTAATCGCATGGTTGCTACGTTTCTTGGTAGTCCACCGATGAACTTAATTTCAGCAACATTCACCGGGTCAAGCTTTCAGATTGGGGGGCAATCGTTTGCGATCGCGCTCGATGTCCCACCCGGACAATACGATCTCGGAATTCGTTCAGAGCATCTTTCTGTGAATGCGACAGATCCACACTGCGTTGCTCAAGTGAGTGTAATTGAACCGTTGGGACGAGAAGTGCTGGTTCGTGCGGCGTTGGAAGGTCGATCGATCAATTTGCAGACTGATCCGGCTTTGAATTTAAGAGTAGGAGATCGCTTGCCGTTGCGGTTGGATCTCGATCGATTGTTTCTGTTTGATTCGATTACTGGCGATCGAGTATGTCCTTAAACTGCTCTGTTAATGTCCTAGTATTTGTCATGTTTTATACAAAGCGTAGAGAGCGATAAAAATGAATACTATTATCCCCTCTACACAAAAGGCTCATTTCTGGTGTGTTTTTCGTAAAATCAATGATGTGACGTAGAAATTCTATTTATTGCGTTCTAGTATAGTAATGCCCCCAGTTCAGTATAAACACGTACGTAGTATTAGCGTCTGCGCTCTTCTCGATTATCTTTTAGGGGAAAACACAATGAAGTCAAAAGGAGTGCTGTCAGCATCGGTGCTGGCAGTTAGTTTATTAGCCTTACCATCTTTACCTACCAATGCCGCCAACCCGAACCGCCCTGGTGGTAACCCTTCTGGTGGTGGTGCTCCCACAGCAGTTTCGTGTTCGCTAGGTTCTGTCACGGCTGGAGGTTCAATCTTCTCAGCTTGCCAAGGCGCGTTCTCAGGCAACGATGATCAAAGTGGCTCAGGAGCGTTGCTGAACCTGTTAACGACAGGGGTGTTTAACGGCATCACAAATTGGACGTTTGTTGGTAAATCCGACTCTGGTACTGGAGCAGTAACTGCACCAAATGCAGGAATTTCTGGAAACTGGAGTGTTCAAACTGGATTGACTGAACCATTCGTCGTCAGTTTGAAAGCAGGTAATTTCTGGAGCGCTTATTTCTTTGACAATGCGACCAGTGCGGCGGTATTCGGGGGAACCTGGAACACCAACGGGATTGCGACTAATACGCCAGAACTCTCTCACCTTACGGTGTATCGTGCAAATGTTACACCCCCACCAGAGCGTGTTCCTGAACCCGGAACGCTTGCTGCATTGGGATTAGCAGCAGTCGGCGCGTTTGGACTTAAGCGTAAACGAACGACCTAAGCACCCAATAAGAAATCAGCACCAAGGTTGCTCAAAGAAGTGTCATTGGGAAAGGGTGCTCCCGAAGGAGCACTGTTGGAAGCACTGTTTTAATTTCAACAGTTGCTGGAGATCAAGCAGTACCAACTCGATTATTGATAGAGCGCTCGAATCCATTCCCATTCATATGTGAGTCCTTCTTTGAGTGCCACTTTGGGCTGATAGTTGAGAATCTGTTTGGCTTTAGAAACATCAGCCGAAGTGTGCCGCGCATCGCCGATCGCTGTCTCGATTTTTTCCTGGCGAATCGATCGACCAATAATCGCCTCCATCGTGGCAATCACATCGGTTAGTACTACGCGACTCCCACCGCCGATATTAAACACTTCTCCGACTGCCTCTGAAACCTCTGCTGCTGCGAGATTTGCCGCAATCACATCTGAAACAAAGGTAAAATCTCGCGTTTGCTGCCCATCGCCGTAAATCACGATCGCTTCATCCTGTAGAGCCGCTTTGAGAAACTTGTGAAACCCCATATCCGGGCGTTGTCGCTGACCGTACACCGTAAAATAGCGCAGCGCACAAGTCGGAACCCCAAAGTTTTGATAATACAGTCCGCAGAGTTGTTCTGCTGCAAGTTTAGTAATGCCGTAGGGTGAAACGGGCTGCGGACTGATCGTTTCGGCGGTGGGAAGGGTTTCCGCATTGCCATAGATCGAAGAACTCGAAGCGTAGATCAAGCGCCGGAGCCGTTTTGCAGATTTTGCCGCTTCTAAGAGAACTTGCGTGGCGTTGATGTTTTGCTCAGTGTAAGTGCGAAACCCTGCGCCCCAACTCGATCTCACTCCCGCCTGAGCCGCTTGATGATACACAACTTCTACATCGGTTAAAAGCGCCTTCCAGTCTAATTTCTGGATGTCCGCTTCGATTAGCTCAAAGTTGGGATGCGCTAAACTACGAGCAAGATTTTTCCACTTCAGCGCAGAATCGTAATAATCATTGAACTGATCGACTCCAATGACCCGATCTCCACGATCGAGCAATGCCTCGACTAAATGAGAGCCGATAAATCCTGCCGCTCCGGTCACTACGCTAAGGGTCATACTGGAAACCGATTCTTCACGCCTAAAGGGTTCATCTTACCCGATCGTGGGCTTCGGTTGAAAATGACGGTTTAACCGCGCAGTTTGTTCAGTTGATGTTTGAGTTTGCGGAATCGATGATTCAGGTTACTAATTTTCTGTTTACGGAATTTAGTGATCCGCGATCGAGCTTGGGTAAATGCGCTCGGAGATTTGAATTCTTGGGGTCGATCTTGTGAGAATTTGAGATAGCGATAGTGTAAAAATAAATCGCGATACGCAAGCGGAACATTTTCACCCTGACACAATCGTGTGAACACCGACGACGAAATACTCATGTAGTGGAGATACATCAGTCGTTTATCGTCGTCGTAAAGAATGTGGTTGCGATCGCTAAACTGAGACGACCAATGAGAACCTGTGGCGTTTTCTGGATCGTGATAGGCAAAGTTAAAGAACGAGATCTGATTACCCAATACGGTATAGTTCAACATCGGCTGATCCGAACCCCGCAGCGACATAAAATCAGCTTCACCTGCTTTCAAGCGCTCTAGAAACTGTTTCGCTTTCTCTTGGTTATAAACGCTCTTCTTTGAAGCAAAGAAGCCAGAACAAAAGATGTTTGCTCTCAGTTTTTCAAGGCTATATTGTTCCAGTAGTGCTTCTGAATCGGTGTTAAAAATTAAGCTTGCATCGGATAGATACTGATAGTCATTAACGATCCAATCATACTGATCCAGCTTTTCAAACACTGGATCAACTGATCCCATTAATAAGGTGTCTGCATCAATGTAGAGGAAGCGATCGAACTGTCCATCAAAGCAGCAGAATTTACGATGAAAGTTTGCCCGACGCATGGTAGGTCTACCTTGCTCTTTCCAGACTCGCTGTGCAGTCGGGTGAGATAACCAGGCTTGAGTGGCAAAGTCTTCCCAGAATGCGATCGATTCAGGCTGGTCAAACAGTGTGACGTTTTTGCGCCTTGCAATCTCAGCTTGAACTTTCTCTAGCTGATCATTAAACGGAATAATACAGACTGGAATGTCCCGTCCTGCATTGACTTCGATACTGTTCAACAGAGCGACAAGCTGATCGAACACCACATCGTTTGCAAAGGTATAGATTCCATCGACCATTGTTCGATCTCCTTTTAAGCTTTGAATGGTACGAGTCGCGCAAGTTTCCGCCAGAGCGCAGAACTCGGCTCATGTAAACATCGGTAGTGTTCCCATAAGTCCCAATACGGCGCACCCGGACGCATTGAAATTCCTGCCCAATGGAGATACTTCAGTCTTTGACCACGATCGTACAGAACATACTGTTGATTCTCAAAGTGCTTTGATCCTGCCCAACTTCCCGGAGCGTTTTCCGGTGGTTTGACTAAATTCATCCGCTTCTCAAAGCACTTCAGAATCAAATAATTCAGAATCGGCTGATCCGTGACACCTTGAGTAAAGTCAAAGTATTCGCGATGTTGGGCGCAATCTTTCAGCACATCATAGAGTTGATCCTCGGTGATCACTCCTTTGCGAGATCCCCAAAATCCACTGTTAAACACATCTTGTAGCTGTTCATCGGTAAAGATGCTGTCTTTAACTACAGGTGAAAAGATGTTTCTCAGGCCTTCACTAGAATAGTGATAGTCACAGCAGAAGAAATCACACTTTGATAGATGTTGCAGCGTTTCGGAGATCTGCTCAAACACAACAATATCTGTGTCAATGTAGAGAAATTCATCTAACACACCAAACCAGACTGCAAGCTTTCGCATTTTGTTTGGTAACTTGAGAAAGTCTCGATCGAAAATCTCTCCTACACGGCTGGTTAATCGCTCCAGTAGTTCTAAATCTGGAAACAATTGAACATTGTGCAATTGTTTCAGCGTTGAGAAAACATTCTCATACTCATCATTAAACGGAATCAAATAGATTAGAACATTTGGATCATACAGTCGAATACTATTGAGCAGTGCGATCGCGTTTTCGATCACTTTGTCATTTGCAACAATGTAAATTCCTCGTTTCATGCTCGTCTCAACTTTTGTAGAACTTTCTGAACAAAACTCGGCTGTGCCTTTGGCATCGGAGGTTCTGTGAAAACAGGTCGCTTTTCTGGCTCGTGCAGAAATCGATAGTGCAAAAACAAATCACGATATGGAAAAGCAACATTCTCACCGTGACAAGCTTTTTCCATGCGCTGTGGTTTTACCCCGATGTAGTGCAAGTATGTGAGGCGAAGTCCACGATCGTACAAAATATGTTCCTTGTCCTCAAAATGCTTTGAGGTGATTGAACAACCCGTCGATTTTCCAAACGGTAATAGATGCGCTAAATTACAGCTTTTGATGCCCGATTTCATCACTATGTAATTGATCACAGGTTGTTCACCTGCTCCACCGTAGAGAATCTCTCGATCGCCCTCTAACAACTGAGTAATCAGTGTTTCTCGCTGCTCTGCGTCAAAGAGTCCCCGTTTTGCAGCAAAGAAGCCTGAGCAAAAGATTTCTTTATCAACTCGCTCTTTCGGGAATACCTTGTACAGCTTTGGAGAATCAATGTTGTAGATCTTAGTGGGATCAAGAAATTGAAAGTCGTAAACGACCCAATCATGATCATTTAATTGCTCAAAGATACGATCCATTGAACTCATCGCCAATGTATCTGCATCCATGTAAATAAAGCGATCAAACGGTGCATCAAACGCACAAAACCGCCGATGTGCCCCATACAGTCGCATCTTCTGATCCAATCGCTCCGGTGCAATCCGTTGCATAAACTGATCCCAACGGTCGATCGAATCTTGGTCATCGTAAAGCATCACATTCGGACGGTTACGAATTTCAGCCCGAATTCGATCAAGCTGATCATCAAATGGATAAATGCAAACGGGAATATCGCAGCTAATATTGGCTTCAATGCTATTAAGCAAAGCGACTAACTGATCGAACACACGATCGTTTGCCAGAGTACAAATGCCATCCATAACTAAGAAACCCGCTCAACGTATTCAGAAAGCCAATTCATTAGATTAAGTTTGTGCAGAATGATTTGCCGAGCTTCCGCGATCGCGTCTTTTGCTTCATACCACGCATCCCGAGTCGCAGTCACTTCCTCAATGTATTTCCAGCCTTTTTCATCCATACTCGGCAATCGTAAAAAGCTCCCCGGAGGAAGTAATTTATCTGCGGCAGATCCACCGTAGTAAATTGGTAAGCACCACGCGAGCAGAGCATCCCAGAGCTTCTCAGTCACATACCAATCATTCTCGGCATAGTTCTCGATCGCTAAGTTGTAATAGTAAGGAGCCATACCGTACCATTTCCCATTAATTCGACCCGTTGTAACTGCCCAGTCCGGTAGATCTCGCCCATATAAGTCAAACTCCAGTCCGTTCTGCTGCAACAGTTTGAGAAATGCTAACCGCTTCAGATGATTCTCACTCCGACTAATGCCAGACGTAATCCAACTGCACTTACGAACCTTTTCAGGAGGCGGCATTTCATTTAGCTCCCGAAACGAATTGCCTAAGTACCAAATCGCAGGCATATAGTCGGGAACAGGTGCATAGTCATCAGGGCCAGAAACATAAGCACAGTATTGTTGTGCTTTCTCGTAGTTTGCTTTAGCAATATGTAAAATCTCATCGAGCGGGGGTTCTCGCAATAGATAAATCATTCGCTCTTTCGGAACACCTCGAAACTGTGGAGTCACATCCGGTAACGGAGCCGGACGTAATTGAGCGCGAACCTTTGATATTAATGTTTTTGGTGGTTTAGAACGAGGAAAATCGAACTGATACAACAACAAAAAATCTGGATTTGCAGCAGAGGCTTCAAGCTGAATGTTGCCCCAATGTCCAAACGGGTAAGGCGACTGTTGCCATAACCAATCGATCGGGCTAGGTTTCAACCCGACATAACTACTCACCATTCCAACTACTTTCTTCTTCATCGCCTTGTTCCTAAACAGTCTGAGCTTCTTCTGAAAACTGCATTGCATGAAGTTGGGCATACAATCCACCCTGCTTTAACAGTTCCGCATGGGTTCCCACTTCTACGACGCACCCTTTATCTAACACTGCAATCTGATCAGCTTTCTGCACGGTCGAGAGTCGGTGAGCAATCACCAAGGTTGTACGATCGCGGCTCAATTCATCGATGGCGCTCTGTACCAACCGCTCCGAGACTGTATCGAGTGCAGAAGTTGCTTCATCAAGAATGAGAATTTCTGGATCACGTAACAATGCTCTTGCGATCGCCAATCGTTGTCTTTGTCCGCCTGAAAGCATTACGCCGCGATCACCAATCAATGTATCAAACCCTTGAGGTAACTTAATGATGAACTCATAAGCATTGGCACGTTTTGCCGCTTCAATAATTTGCTCATCTGTAGCATCTTTGCGAGCATAAGCAAGATTGTTCCGAACGGAATCGTTAAACAAGAAAGTATCTTGACTGACAATGCCCATTGCTTGACGAAGAGAACGGATCTCGAAGTCTTTGAGGTCGCGATCGTCAATCAGAATCCGTCCAGCGGTTGGATCATAAAATCGCGGCAGCAAATCCGCTAAGGTTGATTTTCCCGCCCCCGATGATCCGACGAGCGCTAAAGTCGTTCCTTTAGGTAGCCAGAGATCAACTTGATTGAGCACTTGTCGATCGTGCCCCGGATAAGTGAATGCCAATTGCTCAAACCGAATTCCCGCAGTCATTCCCGTATAAGGAATGTGCCCTTTAGACATGAATGGCTTACCTTCGCGCCGCAAGAAGTCATTCACCACAGAAACACTCGGAGCCAGATTCGCAAATGAACTACGTGCATTATTCAGTTGCCCCACAAACGGCAACATCCGAAACAACACCAGCAGGTATGTCAACAACACCGCAGAAAGCGATTCTAGTTCGCCTCTAAAAAAGATTCGTCCTAGCAATAAAATCGCAATCACAATGGTTATTCCTGCCATCTCGTTGAGAGGTGGAATCAGCGCAGAATTGGCTTGAGAACTGAAATCAGCTTTTTCACGATAATCAATCAATCGTTCAATTTTTTGATACTCGTATGATTCGCTTCCGGTTGCTTTCACCAATCGAATTCCCGATAGCATTTCTAACACTGCGATCGAATAATCTCGCGACTGATCAGATAACTGTTGACCAAATCGTTTAGCACGTTTCACAAAAAAGCTATTGGAAAGAGAGACTGCTGCTAATAGAACAGTAGAGATTACAGTTAACTGCCAGGAAATCGATACAAGAATAATCAGGAACACAAAAATAGTAATCACCATAGACAGCATTTGAACCGCTGTCCGAATCGCTGTTGCAGTCGAACCAATCTCACCCCCTAACCGATTGATCAAGTCTCCAACTTTGGTTTTGATATAGAAATCAAAATCAACATCGAGCAATAACCGCAAGCCTTCCTTGCGAATGTCACTGACTAGCGATCGTGATAAATGCCCCGAAGACAAGGTGCTGACATAGCTCGTCACATTCTTGAGCAAAATCGCCAGCAGAATCAATCCCAACATCGACAGAAACTGCGACTCTCCGCCTGATGCAGCCATGCTCGAAAAGACCTTCTGCAAAATCGGTGGCGCACCTTTAAGGTTCACCTCCTCTCCTAATAACCCCAGCACAACCGGGATAATCAGCATCATACTCACGCCGTTAAACAACGCACCGGAAAATCCAAGCACGATCGTCAAGCCAATCCAGAGCGGACGACGGAGGGCAAATTGAAGCAGCAATCGATTTGGGGACATACGGAGCAGAGGATAACAATCTGAAGTTTTGGCAGGAAACTGCTTCTAGTTATCCCGATGCCTGCACTTAACTCACGCTTTGCAGAACATCCGCCAGAATTGGAGCCATCGCATCAACGCTATACTGCGCGATACAGCGCGATCGCAGCGCTTGACCTCGTTTTTCTGCTTCCTGCCAATCCTGAAAGATTTCGGCGATCGCATCCGCTAACTGATTCGGGGATTCTGGCTCAACAAGATAGCCTAAATTCCCCAAAATCTCTGGAATGTCTCCTACACGAGTTGCCAAGATCGGCTTTGCCATTGACATTCCTTCGGTGAGCTTGATCGGAAATTGCGCTTGAGCCGTGACCGTATCGCGCTGCGGGACAACCACCACATGAGCCGCCGCCACAATCTCCGGCATCTGCCAAAACGGAGCAGGTGGCAGTTTGACCACCCATTGTCCCCATCGATCGATTAACTGTCGATCGTAGTCATCATAGGGGCTTCCACCGACGATCACCAGTCTAAGATCCGGCTGGTTTAAGCGATCGAGTGCGATCAAAACCTCTTCTAATCCTTTATGCGGACGCGATGCCCCCGGAAACATCAGCACCCGGTACTGGGATAAGCCATATTTGCGCCGACTTTCCACTGGATCGAAGCGGGTTGGATCGAACATATCGGTATCTTTGCCATTGGGAAGATAGGTTCCACCAAACCGCTTTTGCAGAAAGTTCGTGTCGATCGTAATCGCATCCGCGTATCCGATCAGCCGTTCCATCCATTGCAGATAAAAGAAATGATCGGGCGATCGTAGCGCTCCATTCAGTTTCAAAATATCTCGCCCAAATTGCTTTAGGTTCGGTCGATAGCGCGTTTGGTCACCGCCTGTCCAACTCAATTCCCAGTCATCCACATCGAGCAACACAGGAACACGCGATTTTAACTTCTTTGAAAGTCCAACTCCAAAGCTTGAAGGCTTCGGCTTCACGGCATAAATCAAATCACCATCTATACGATCGAGCAATTGACCCACAGAACTAAAAAACTGCGGATAGTTACAGCCTGGTAAACAGACGATTGGCAAATCTGCGGGTGGTTCTGGATAGATTTTTTCACCAAATAGAAATCCGAGGATTTCGACTTCGTGATTTAGCTTTTTGAGAACTTGGGCGAGAAGATAGGCGCGATCGACTCCACCTTTAGAAAAGTTAGGCGTGAGAATAGAAACTTTCATACAAGAAAAAATGGGGAACGGAGGCGTATTCAACAGATGCAATTCCCCAATGCCCTGAGTATTCCCGCTTTAGTATTCCCGCTTTAAGTTTTGATAAAGCTTTAACATCCCGGCGGCGACCGCTTGCCGTGTTTTTACGGACTGAATACCTTGTCTCAGTTGAGCGATCGTTCCCGGATTTTCAGAAAGATAAGCGATCGCATTTGCCCAAGCCTTAACATCTTTTGCCGGAACTAACCAGCCATCTCTCCCATGCGTGACCAGTTCTGCAATTCCACCCAAATCTGAGCCGATTACAGGAGTTCCTACGGCAAACGATTCCAGTACGACGAGCGGGCCTGTTTCTAACCATTGTGAAGGAACTGCGAGCAGATCAAACCCTGCAATTGCGTCCATAATTTCCGATCGTGCTAACGGCGGCTTAATTTGAATGCGCGAATCTGATTGAGCGATCGCTAAAACTTTCTCGCGATTTGCTGCACCATGCTGGTCGGCGTGAGTTGCATAGATCACCAGTTCGACGGCTGTATTCGGGATTAGTTGAAGTGCTTGAGCAAGAATTTGAACTCCTTTCGTTTCTTGCCAACGACCGAGAAAGCCAATCCGAATTGGAGAATGGATCGATCGTTCTGTCGGTTTCCTTTCAACTAAAACCCCATGACGGCTCAAAACTAGCTTCGATTCCGGCACGCCATTCAGCACAAACGCATCATAAAGCCACTGGCAAACGACGACAATCCGATCGCTCGATTCTACCAATTGATCAAACTGTCGCTGATGCTGATGCACTTGGGCAGGAGTCGCGATCGTGGTTCCCAGTTGCCGCAATCGCACATCAGAGGAGTGACGCAAGCGATCGCGAAGGGAAAGCGTGAGCGAACTGGGGAGATGACTTAATGTTTTAGCTGCCCAAGTTGGAACTCGCTTAGATACCCCTAAACAAGCACTACACCGAGCGAGATCAATTTTTCCATTACAGGCAGAATGTCCCCCTTGCATCATCGTTCCTCGCAGGCAGGAAACATCGGGCATGTGAATTGTGACGATCGTTTTCATTCCCAATTCTTTTGCGCTCTGCAAATGAGGCAGACCACAGCCTGATCGCAAGGTGTGCTGATGATAGATTTCGCTTTTATTTTCAACAAGCCAAGCGCGAAACGCATCGAGATCCTGACTTGGATAGCGGTAGACCTCGATCGCGTTGTAATGCTCGATCGTCGGTTGATCCTGCGCTCTTGAGGCTGTCACTTTGCAATTCAAGCCGATCGCGCTCAAGTCCTCGACTAAGCCATTGAGATACACCTCAACGCCGCCAAACGAATCTGGCGGAAACCAAGCGCTCGCTTGAATCACATTCATAAAAGCGGCTTCCCTTCATCTACAAGCTTGATCTGACCCGATTGAATTTGATCAAAAATCTGATTGATTTGTCGGCGTTCTTCGGCAGTGAGGCGATGATTTGCAAGCAGCAGAGACGTAAGATGCAAATGCTCGTGACGATTTAGCTGGCGCTGTTCGAGAATCCGTTCAAGGATGCGCTGTGGCGGTTGGTTAAATCGATTTGGGGCTGCTTTCGCCATACGATCGTCATTGTTCAACAGAGAAATATCAAGCACAAGTGAGCCTAATAGCTAGATGAGGACTCGATCGACACCTGAGTAAAATCATCTACAGGTCTTAGTATTGACGACTTTAGAATCAAAATAGACATAAATTAGTCCTATGCAAATTTATCGAATTTCAGCACTCTCTGATAACTATATTTTCCTGTTGTACGATGAAGCGCGTCAGATTGCGGCAGTTATTGATCCAGCAGAAGCTCGCCCTGTCCTAAAAAAATTAGAAGAACTCAGTGCGACCTTAGTCACAATTTTCAACACGCATCATCATGGTGATCATGTCGGTGGCAATCGCGAACTGCTTGATCGCTTCCCTGATGCGATCGTTTATGCAGGAGTTCACGATCGCGGACGCATTCCCGGACAGCAAGTGGAATTAAACGCAGACGATCGAGTCAAGTTTGGCGATCGGACGGGTGAAGTGTTATTTGTTCCCGGACATACACGTGGACATATTGCTTACTATTTTCCCCCAATCGCAGATGAACCAGGAGAATTATTTTGCGGAGATACGTTATTTAGTGCGGGTTGTGGGCGATTGTTTGAAGGAACTCCGGCGCAAATGGTGGATTCGCTGAGCCAGATCAGATCGTTGCCTGACAATACACGGGTTTGGTGCGCTCATGAATACACATTGAGCAATTTGAAATTTGCGGTGACGGTCGATCGGCAAAATTCCGATTTACAAGCAAGATTTGCTCAGGTGCAAGCGGCTCGAAGTCGAAATGAAGCCACAATTCCAACACACCTCGGACTGGAGAAACGTACAAACCCATTTCTACGCTGGGATACGCCTGAGATTCAAAGGGAGATTGGTCATAGGACTGCGATCGAAACTTTCGCCGCGCTGCGTCAACAGAAGGAGCGATTCTAGAATGGAATCCATTCTAAATTTTGTGCAAATCAACGATCGACTCGCGACCGCAGGACAGCCGACCATCGAGCAATTCGCCGCAATTAAAAACGCAGGCTACAACGTGGTAATCAACCTTGCGCTTCCGACTTCGGAAGGTGCAATTCAGAACGAACGGGAAATTGTGGAATCGCTGGGAATGCAGTATTTCCACGTTCCGATAATTTGGGAAAACCCGACGCTCGACGATTTCAATCAGTTCTCGAATCTCATGCAAACACACTCTAGTCAATCGATCTTTGTGCATTGTGCAATGAATATGTGAGTGTCCGCCTTTGTCTATTTGTATCGTCGATCGCACGAAAATATCAGCGAGGAGCAAGCCAAGGCCGATCTAAACAAAATTTGGCAACCGAATTCAACTTGGCAGGCATTTCTTGACCAGTACAAACCGTCAGACAATCAAAATTAAAGATATCCGTGTTCTGCCAAAAATTCCACCGAAATTCGATCAGGCACTTCTGTCTCTGATCGACCCCCGCGCAGAAATTTCTCCACATACTTACCGAGAATATCGCCTTCTAAATTCACCCAATCTCCGGGTTTTAGCTCAGACAAATTCGTTTCAGCATAAGTATGAGGAATCACCGCTACCGTAAACCATGAGCCATCCGCCGCACAGTTTGCCATGGTGAGACTAATGCCATTCACCGAAATGCTTCCTTTCGGAAGAATGTATCGTGCGACCTGTTTGCTTTCCGTCTTAAACCGAACTTCCCAGGAAGTTGCAGTTGGAACCGCCGATTCAAACGCGCCAATACCATCCACATGACCGGTAACAAAATGCCCACCTACCTTGCTTCCAACCCGCAGCGAGGTCTCTAAATTTACCACTTTTGCCCCCCCTGCCGATCGTTCCAATGTGGTGCGGCTCACCGTCTCCGGAGACACATCCGCCACAAATCCATCGCTCAAAATCTCAGCCACGGTTAAACACACGCCATCCACCGCGACACTATCGCCGATCGCTAAATCCTGCAAAATCATGCCGACTCGCGCACCTGAGATCCTGACCTGTTCAGGACTCAAGATCGCCAAATGTCCCACCGTTTGAATCAGTCCTGTAAACACAAATACTATCCTTCTTGCAAAACAATAATAGTTCGGGAGCGATCGTCCCCGTGTGATTTTGCTTCTGTGACTAGGATTGCGGAATTGTTGAAATCTGCTCCTTTAGACAGGTTACAGTCTAAAATCACAATACAGTTTCGTGCTAATTTAATTTCCGCCTCAGAAAAATTGATGAAATTGGGAAGTCTTCTTTATTTTGTCAAATTTTGAAGTGGATGATTTAGGATCAAGTTCAAAGACTAGGGCATTGTAAAACGGCATTGCTCGACCCTTATTCCGCTCCCGGATGCGATCGGGTACGTTTTTTGACCTAATGTTTGTTTATTTTGTCTGTTCACTTCTCCACCCTATACTGTGCTTCCGGAGTTCTAGAGGCTACACCATGATTGAAATGAAGGTTGCGGGCATTGCGTTAGACGCGCAGACTCGAAGCCCGATCGTATTGCTCAAAGACGCAACCGATCGACGAGCGCTTCCAATTTACATCGGTCAAGATCAGGCTAAGGCAATTATTAGCGTTCTCGAAGGTCAAGTCCCGCCGCGACCCCTGACCCACGATCTGATCGTGAACTTCCTGGAAGCGTGGCAAATGACCGTGGAAAAAGTGATTATCCATTCCCTACAGGATAATACCTTTTATGCGGTGCTAATTGTGGCGCAGGGAGAAGCACGGCGCGAGGTTGATTCACGTCCGAGTGATGCGATCGCAATTGCTCTCCGCACGAATAGCCCCATCTGGGTGATGGAAGAAGTCGTGGCGGATGCGTCAATTCCAGTGGATCGCGATGCAGACGAAGCAGAACGACGCGCCTTCCGGGAGTTTTTGTCAAATCTTAGCCCGGATGAACTGATCCAGCGCGGACGGTTTAGCAGTGGGGAAGCCCAGTAAACATTCCGCTCATGCAGTATCGCCGCTTCGGTCAGACGAATTTGTTTTATTCGATGTTTTCGCTGGGGACGATGCGCTGTCTGTCGTCTCCCCAAGTGATGGAACAAACGGTTCAACGAGCGATCGAGTTTGGGATTAATCACATTGAGACGGCGCGGGGATACGGCAAAAGCGAGGAATTTTTGGGGATGGCGTTGCAGGCTGTCGCGCGTGACTCTCTTTTTCTAACGACAAAGCTTCCACCCAGTTTAGATGCCGCACAAACCGCTCGCCTGATCGATGAGTCTCTAGAGCGGCTTCAGGTAAGTTCTATCAATAGCATTGCGATTCACGGCTTAAATACCTGGGAACATCTCGACTGGGTTAAAGCTGAGACGGGCTGCATGAAAGCGATTCAAGAGGCGATCGCAGATGGGCGAGTGCGGCATATTGGCTTTTCGACACATGGCTCGCTCGATTTGATTTTGGCAACGATCGAAACCAGTTTATTTGAGTTCGTCAATTTGCATTATTCGTTTTTCTTTCAGCGAAATGCTCCTGCGATCGAGCTTGCTCATCAGAAAGATATGGGCGTTTTCATTATTTCGCCTGCGGATAAAGCTGGAATGCTACACACGCCGCCACAAACATTAATCGATCTCTGTGCGCCATTCTCACCGCTTGAGTTGAATTATCGATTTTTATTGAGCGATTCTCGAATTACCACTCTGAGTGTAGGAGCCGCGAAGCCTGAAGAATTAGATTTGCCGGACTTAGAGAAAGATTTGAGCATCGAGGAAGCAATCGATCGCCTGCAAGCGAGAACAGCGATCGACCTCAATCAGTGCAGCCAGTGTTATCAGTGTTTACCTTGTCCCGAATCGATCCATATTCCTGAAGTGCTGCGCTTGCGAAATCTAGCAACAGCCTACGATATGACCGGTTTTGGTGAGTACCGCTATCGAATGTTTGAGAATGCGGGGCACTGGTTTCCGGGAAACAAAGCAAATCGCTGTACGGATTGCGGCGATTGTTTACCGAGATGTCCGGAAGAGTTAGACATTCCGAAATTATTACGGGAGACGCACGATCGCTTAAATGGCAACCCTGGGCGGCGATTGTGGCAGGATTAGACTGAAGAGAGCGACAAACCGTGACATTGTGCAAGGCTGAGGTTTGTATAGAAGAGCCTAAAGCCTCAATTTGTCCATAAAAAACGGGCAGAGAACAACACTCTGCCCATTGACAAAAAAGAAGTCTTACAGATCCTTTTCGCCCAATTCCCGCGCCATATAGTCAAAGGGTTGATCCAGGAAGCGAGTATCTGCAATACCGGCTGCGGCAGCTTTCGATTTCACAATGTCCTTCATGATTTGAATACCGCGCACGGTCGGGCCACAAGGAACGCCTAACGAGTTGTAGGTCTCGCGCAATCCTTCTAAAACCCGCTCATCTAAAACATCCGTGTCGCCTGCAACCAGCGCATAAGTAGCATAGCGCAAGTAGTAGTCCATATCGCGCAGGCAAGCGGCATAGCGACGAGTCGTGTAAGCGTTTCCGCCCGGACGAATCAGTTCTGGATTTTCTTCAAACAACTGCGAGCCAGCTTGGCGCACAATTTCTGCGGCATCTGCATTAATCGTCGCAGCCGCTTGAACGCGAGCCATTCCGGTATCAAAATAAGTTTTCAGGCTGTCGATCGCATTGCGATCCAAATAACGCCCTGTAATGTCGTAGTTTCTAATCAGGCTTGTCACTGCGTCCCGCATGAAAGTCTTCTCCCAAAAATTGGCTCAATTTGAGTTTTGCCGAATTTCCCCGCTTTACAGCAAGCTTCGGGGATTCGTAAAAGATGTAAGCTCAGTTTACCACGCAGGCTTGAGCCTCCATGTTGAACCGTACCTTGGAGCTTGTCGCCAGATGAGATGATTGTTACAATTTTTAATTCTTGTAGAAGCGATCGCCAAGCCAGAATTCCTACTAGCCGTGCGCTTTGAGCCTTAATCAATACTTAATTCTGTAGAACGTAAATGATTTTGTATCTTCTGATACAAAACTGCGTTAAACCTGTTCCTACCATAATTCAGGACAGATTGCGGTGAGCGGACGGCATCCCTCTAAATGTCGATTCCTGATCCGATTCAATGCTCAGCGTAGAGCAAGTTACGCGATTTACTAGGAGTATTTCATGGCAACCCCACAAGAGATCTTGGCGAAGATCAATGACGAGAACATTGAGTTGATTGATCTCAAATTCATCGATACGCCAGGGATTTGGCAACACCTCACCCTGCACAGAAGCCAAATTGACGAAAGCAGCTTCACCGACGGCGTTCCGTTTGATGGATCGAGTATTCGGGGTTGGAAATCGATCAACGAGTCAGATATGTCGATGGTTCCTGATCCGGATACGGCATGGATCGATCCGTTTATGGAACACAAAACGCTGAGCATGATTTGCTCGATTCAAGAGCCGCGTACCGGACAGCCCTACAGCCGCGACCCGCGATCGATTGCCCAAAAAGCGATCGATTATCTGCAATCGACCGGACTGGGTGACACCGCTTTCTTTGGTCCTGAAGCAGAATTCTTCATTTTCGACGATGTTCGCTACGACCAAAACCAGCACGAAGGCTACTATCACGTCGATAGCGCTGAAGGCATTTGGAACTCTGGTCGCCAAGAACCCGGCGGAAACTTAGGATATAAGCCCCGCAACAAAGAAGGCTACTTCCCCGTGGCTCCGACCGATACTTCGCAAGATATGCGATCGGAAATGCTGTTGACGATGGCGAAGTGCGGCGTGCCGATCGAAAAGCATCACCATGAAGTGGCAACGGGCGGACAGTGCGAACTCGGCTTCCGTTTCGGAACACTGATTCAAGCCGCAGACTGGCTGATGACCTACAAGTATGTGATCAAGAATGTCGCTCGCAAATACGGCAAGTCTGTCACCTTCATGCCGAAGCCTGTGTTTGGCGATAACGGTTCGGGAATGCACTGTCACCAGTCGATCTGGAACAACGGTCAACCGACTTTTGCAGGCGATGGCTACGCAGGGTTGAGCCAAACTGCACTGTGGTACATCGGGGGTATCCTCAAGCACGCGCCGTCGCTGTTGGCATTTACAAACCCGACCACGAACTCCTACAAGCGCTTGGTTCCTGGCTTTGAAGCTCCAGTGAACTTGGCATACTCGCAAGGCAACCGCTCCGCATCGGTACGGATTCCGCTCTCTGGCACCAATCCGAAAGCGAAACGCCTAGAGTTCCGCTGCCCGGATGCGACCTCGAATCCCTACCTGGCATTTGCGGCAATGCTCTGTGCGGGTATCGACGGTATCAAGAACCAAATCGATCCGGGTTCACCGCTGGATGTAGATATCTACGAACTCAGCCCCGAAGAATTGGCAAAAGTGCCTTCAACTCCAGGATCGCTTGCTGAAGCGCTGAAGAGTTTGGAGACCGATCACGAGTATTTGACCACAAGTGGAGTCTTTACCGAAGACTTCATCGAAAGCTGGATCAGCTACAAGCTCGATCGCGAAGTGATTCCGATGAGCATTCGTCCGCATCCGTATGAGTTCATGCTCTACTACGACTGCTAAAGCGTTCTGATTTTGCATGAAAAAAGCGATCGGGCTAAGTGGCCCGATCGCTTTTTTCATGCAAAATCGTTCGCTCAAAGACGATTCTCACCGATTAGAATTCGTTACACTTATTCATAGTCGTAGATTGCTGCTTAATATCACCATGCCCGATACACTCACCAAGCTGGCATATCAAACTTTTCAGCAAGGCAAAAGCTACTTTGGTTTAGCGCATAAAGCTCTTAGCACTCAATTGCTTAACATCGTTGCGCCTGCTCCAGCCGAAACCAAGCCGAATCCAAAACCGCTCTCGTTTGAACTGATTCACACCATCCAAAAGCGCATGGATGCCATTCTTGAAACCGATTGGCAAGATGCCGAAAAAGGAGTTTATCCTGCAAGTCTCTTGTTCGATAATCCCTGGGACGATTTCTTCCGCTACTATCCTGCCGTTTGGCTGGATCTGCCGGAAATGTGGCAGCGCGTGAATCAAAAGCGCCATCAAGACTTTGATCCTGGAGTCGAGACACAAGGATTACCCAGCTACTATGTGCAAAATTTTCATCATCAAACCAATGGTTATCTGAGTGACGAGTCGGCGAATCTGTATGATTTGCAGGTTGAACTTTTGTTCAACGGAACTGCTGATCCAATGCGCCGTCGAATCCTCGCGCCCCTTAAAGACGGCTTGAGCGCATTTAGCGATGTGCTACCACATCAAATCAAAATTCTAGATGTCGCCTGCGGGACTGGACGCACTCTGAGAAACATTCGAGGAATGTTGCCGAAAGCTTCGCTGTATGGCGTGGATTTATCCGCTGCCTATTTGAGAAAAGCAAATCAATTACTGTCTCAAGTGCCCGGAACGCTGCCGCAATTAGTGCAAGGCAATGCAGAAGAGCTGCCTTACCTGGATAACTACTTCCACGCGGTGACGAGCGTATTTCTATTCCACGAACTGCCTCCCGCAGCTCGTCAAAATGTGATCAACGAAGCCTTTCGCGTGGTGAAACCAGGTGGAACTTTTATCATCTGTGACTCAATTCAGATGGCTGACTCACCGGACTTGTCGATCGCCATGGAAAACTTCCCGGAAATCTTTCATGAACCGTATTACCGCCATTACACGACTGATGATCTGACCAAGCGGTTGACCGATGCTGGCTTTACAGGAGTGTCTGAGCAGGTTCACTTTATGAGTAAGTATCTGATTGCGAAAAAGCCGATCGGAGTTCGTCTAGAACCTGAAGGCGCTGCGGTTGGTATTGCGATCGGTTAGGTATCAGATAGTCATTTGAGTTTTGCCCTTCTTTCGGATTGAAAGAGGGGCTTTTTGTGATTCATCGGTTGGTAAATTTATACGAGCTGGAAAAAAGTAGATTAACTCATCTCTTGAGTTTACAGATTTTGAAACAACTTGTTGAATGCTCGTAGTTCAAAAACCTTCAGATTAGTTTGTAAATCTTATTAAGTAATTCAAATTTTAAACAGTAGGAAGGCAGTTTGACAAAGCTGCCTTCAACTGTGATCCATAATTAAAATGGCAAAGCGTCTCCTAAAAAATACGCAGATTGTTCTTAAGACTGAAGCCTTTGCAATCTAAGTAAGGCTTGCCTTCCAATCCTAATGTTTACAACGGCAAACGCACTTCATCTAATCTGCACAATTGAGCGAAGCAGCCTTGTCAAATCTTGCTTAAATTATGCGTAAGTTTGCTGAGAGGCAGAGCGAGATGAATGTAGTATTTTAATTGCGACGGTCAACTTCAGCAAATTGGCGGGTTGACAAACTGGCTAATTTTGACAGGTCAAGTGGAGCAATTCTGCTTAAGCAAAATTCTTGATCAACGTGCTTAAAAATTGACTCCCCAAGCCCGCTCTACTGAAGTCCTGTTGTGCCAGTGTTCACGATCTTTCCCTGTAATTCGTTGCTGTTCAATCAGCGATCGAGTGCGTGGAAGATCTCCGATTCATCAGCGTCCATCTACTAATCACAACCATGTCTCTTAATCAAATCTCTCGTAACTTCTGTAGTCTCAGTATAGTGATGGGGTTATTCCTCAGCCTAGTATTCATTTCACCCGTTTGCGCTCAGATTAAGCCACCCCCCGGCCCAGGAACGCCGAGCGGGACAGCCGGGGGTGGTTCACGATCGTAGCCAGTTCAACTTTGTAATGGACAACTTTATCAACCCTGACCTACAGTCGTTACAGGATTGTAATCACCACACTTCAAGGTTAAGAAGCAGTTGAAACGAGTGCGGCAATGGGTAGGGGTTGGGCTGAGCGCAATGACTGTCGTCACGGCAGTGGTTGCGCTCCAGCTTGCAGGCGGATTTCAGCCACTCGAACTCATGACGCTCGACTATTGGTTTCGCCTGCGTCCCCCTGAAGCCACCGATCCACGCATTGTGGTGGTGACGATCGACGAATCTGACTTTAATGAGATCGGGCGATATCCGATTCCAGACCAGCAGCTTGCGGATGTATTAAGCAAAATTAAGCAGCAAAAGCCGCGTGTGATTGGGATAGATATCTATCGCAATCTGCCGATCGAGCCAGGGCATAAGGCTCTGCGGCAAGTCTACGCAACGACTCCCAATCTCATCGGCGTAGAGAAAACTTTGAGCGGCGCAAATCTGCCCTCGGTTGATCCGCCTCCAATCCTGAGAGATCGGGGGCAGATTGCCGCAAGCGATTTGGTGATTGATTTCGATGGGAAAGTCCGCCGGAACTTATTATCTCTACGGGTTAATCCGATTTGGGGTAAGCAGGAGCGAACGATCGAAACGTTGGGGACGCGGCTGGGTTTAGAGTATCTCAAACGGGAAGGGATTAAGCCAGTTCAGCGAGGGAACGGATTTGAGTTGGGTAAAACTCGTTTGGAGCCGCTACAGCCAAATTCAGGCGGCTATGTTCGCGGGGACACGGGTGGCTTTCAAGTTTTATCGAATTTTCGTAATTTGCAGGGGCAGTTCACGTCTGTCAGTTTTACCGATGTGTTAAACGATCGAGTGCCTGCACAGTTAATGCGCGACCGAATTGTTCTATTGGGTTCAATTGCAGAAAGCCTGAACGATCGCTTTTTCACGCCTTATTCCAGCGCCGCAAAGCTGACTGCAGCAGGCGTTGAAATCCATGCGGACTTTGCCAGCCAATTGATTAGTGCAGCTTTGGACAACAGACCGATTTTGCGGAGTGTATCAGACTGGATTGAGGCAATCTGGCTGCTGCTGTGGTTGGGTGTAGGGACAGTGTTGGGAGCACAACTGCGATCGGTGCAGCGAATGATCACCTACATGATCGGCATTGTTCTGGCGGGAGTGCTTTCGGTGTATGGGCTATTTTTGGGAGGATGGTGGATTCCGATTGTCACCCCGCTTGTAGGATTCGGCGCTATTGTGGTGGCAACGCGGGGGTATCTCATGTGGGAGTCACTGGCACGATCGCACGATACTTTACAGGATTATGCACGCACACTTGAGCAGAAAGTGCAAGAGCGTACCCAAGCATTAACAGAGCAAAATGTTGAATTGATGCGAGCAAAACAGGAGGCGGAAGCTGCCGATCGTGCAAAAACCGCGTTTCTAGCGAATGTAAATCATGAATTAAGGACTCCTTTGTCGATTATTTTAAGCAGTAGTGAGTTGATGAGTTACGACAAGGCACTGACTCCAAAACAGAAAGAGCGCTTAGGTTTAATTAATCAGAGTGTGGAACATTTGCTGGATCTAATTAATGGAGTGTTGGAGTTAGCCAAACTTGAAGCAAAAGCCGAAACGGTTGAGATTGAGGAGATAGCACTAAAACCATTGCTGTACAGCTTAATAGAAATGTTTGAGTCGCAAGCGATCGAGAAGTGTTTAAGTTTATCGATCTCCTGTACGAGCGACATTCCAGATTGGATTGAAACCGATGAGCGAAAAATACGACAAGTGCTAATTAATTTGCTGACGAATGCGTTGAAGTTTACTAATGAAGGAAGCATTGCTTTACGAGTATTTCCTGTGAAATCTTCTCTACTGCGGTTTGAGGTAGAAGACACCGGAATTGGCATTGCAGATTATGAGATTCAAACCTTGTTCAAACCGTTTACGCAAACAGAGTCAGGGCGTAAATCCGGTAAGGGAACAGGATTAGGTCTATCGATCAGTCAGCAGTTGCTGCAACTTCTTGGTACAAGGCTTCAGGTTCGGAGTATACCGAATGTTGGGACGCTGTTTTGGTTTGAGTTACCAATCGCGCCGACGATCGCTTCTGAAGCCGATTTGATTTATTAAATCTGAATCATCGACTTGCGGATCATGCGCTCAATACCTGGATCAAGTTGGAGCGCGTTGAGTTGATCGAGTGAAAACCATTCTGCTCGAACTGCATCTGTAGCAGGCTGCAAGGGTTGAGAATTGGTGAGGCAAAGATAACGAAAATCAAAGTGTAAATGGCTCGGATATTTTTTGGTGTCTGGAATCCGATGGACATCGATGTCGAGTAGACAGGTTTGAGCACGATCGAGCGTAATTCCAAGTTCTTCCTGGGCTTCTCTAAGCGAAACGGTGAGCAGATCGGGTTCTTCGGGTTCTGCGTGTCCGCCAGGTTGTAACCAACGATCGAGGGTTTTGTGATAAATCAGCGCAAATTGCTGCGTGTCTTTTGCAATTACCCAGGCGCTTCCGGTAGCGTGTCCGGGTTCAAAGCAGAATGAGTCTGTAGGATCGCTACTCTGACGGAAATGATCGAGAATTGCAACTTTGTGGGCGGCTTCGGTGGAGTCGATCGGGGTATGGGCTTCGACTGCGGTAAGGATGGCTTGAATTGAGTCGGGTTGCATCGTTAGAAAGGGGTTGTAGTGTGTAGGGCGATCGTTTTGCCTAAGATCGGGTGTGTAAATTGTAAGTCGCGGGCGTGTAGGTGGAGGCGATCGGATGGAGTTGTGCCGTAAAGGCGATCGCCGACGATCGCGGCTCCTAATCCTTCAGCGGCATGAACTCGTAATTGATGCGTTCTTCCGGTGATGGGGTGAAATTCAATCCGGGTCGTTTCTTGCAGGTCTAATACTTGGAAGTCTGTGATGCAAGGTTTTCCAAATTGGTAATCGACTTTTTGCCTGGGTCGATCGTTCGGATCGCTCCAAAGCGGTAAATCAATTCTGCCTTGGTTTTGTATTACCTTTCCCAATAAAATTGCTTCGTAAACTTTGTGTATTTTGCGTTGCTGAAACTGTTGGCTCATCAGTTTATAAGCTTGTGCATCACGAGCAAAAATGATTAAACCAGATGTGTCTTGATCTAATCGATGCACTGGGATTAACGGCTCAGAGAAGCGATCGAGCAAACAATCCTGTCCATATCGTCCGCGCACTGAAAGCAATCCAGTAGGTTTATTCACCACCATAAGCCAGTCGTCTTGGTACACGATGTCGATCGATCGGTCGATCGACTCTAATCCTGAGAGTAAGAATCCCATCATAGGTTGGCATCGCTCCGCACAGGCACCGTAAAACTCGCCCTGAACTTTATCTCCAACAGATTCACCCCACCAAAACTCTGCCATTGCTAGCGGCTTGAGCTGATGGGTTGCGGCATAGTGGAGTAGTTTTGGAGCGCAGCATTCTCCGGTTCCAGTCGGCATTGAGGTAAGGAGACTAGAGAGCGATCGTGTTTCTCCAGCAAAATTTGTGACGCGGTAGCTCTCATACATTTGAGACTGAAGCTGTTGTGATAGCTGTTTGCGTTGCTGTTTCAGTTGTCGAATTTGCTCATCGGCTTGATCAATGATTTGCTTTAGGGAATTTAAGATTGCGGTACGATCGCGTTTCAGATTACGTCGCTCAATTCCATCCCGCTTACTTTGCTCATCTAGGTCAGAATTATGCTCAGCATTTTTTCGCTTATCTTGCCGCTCTAGTTTTCGCTGACGGTGTTGTTCAGATAGGTCCTTAAGTCTTCGATCGTATTCTTCAATTAATTGCTGATATTGTTGACGTTCAGGAATCTCGCATTGTTGAATAATTTGTTTTTTCAGCGATTCCAATAGTGTTAATGTAATTGATTCTTGATGCAGAATACGATCGCGCCCCGGAATCGGTGAAACCCAGCTATCGACAACACTTTGTCCATTCAACAACCCCGAAAATGCCTTTAAAGTCTGCTGTTCTCCTTCAGCAGTTTCGGTGAGCAAAACACCGTACATCTTACCCTCTTGTGAATACTGCTCATCAGCGGCAAGTTCTTGCATTAATTGATGCGCGATCGCTTCAATAAATTTCGTGCGCGGTAAGCGGAGAGGCTTGTGCGATCGAGGACAAATTCCCTCATACCAATAAGTTGCCTCGATGACGTTTCTACCCATTTATCAAACTACGACAAAATATCTATGTCAGGATTGAGGAGTGATTTATCTTTCCAACCAAGCACAAGCTATTACCTGTCTAATTCTTTGTCAATGGTGATCGAACGGCTATCAAGATATTCATCTTTTTCGTTATAACGATCAGCGAGGATATGTCTATATTCCTGCTGAGAGGCGCTGGATGCCCTACATGAGCGGCGCCCCGATGCAGAAGCAGTATGGTTTAATGCACCTACATCGGTTGATGAAGTTCAACAGCAGTTTGAAAGATTCCAGCAGATGCAAAACCAAAGGGAGAATTACGATAAAAGCCCATAAAAAAAGGGGCGATTGCCCCCATTTTGCCTTACTGTAGGTTCGACTAAATTACTCGTCCATATCCATTGCCTTTGCGGTTTTCTTCGCTTGCTTTTCAGCTTCCTTTGCGGTTTTCTTCGCTTGCTTTTCAGCTTGCTTTTGCGCTTTCTTAGCTTCTTTCGTCAGCTTTTCTGAACCTTCGCTTGCCTTGCCAGTTGCCTTCTCTAAGCCTTGCTCGATTTTCTCCTCGATCGAGTCTGCACTGGTGTTTGAGGGGCGCTTCATGTTGTAGAAGCCAGCCGTCCCTTGCACTTCATTCAGTCCGCCACCCTTTGTACGATCGCGCACTTCTTCTAAAGATTGCAACCCACCTTTGTCGATCGTTTCTCTTGCAGCACCCTCATATTCTTTTGCCGCTTTGGTCGTCGATGCACTGGGTTCATTCGCCATCGGTTTGTCTTTTACAACCGCTTGAGCAGACGCGCTCGGCACAAACGACGAGAACAATAACACCGCACATAAGCAGATGGTTAACACATAACGGAGTCCAGATAACAGAGATTTCATACAAATACCCTCCAAAGGTACAGCAATTTTTCTTAGGATTCTGCAAAAGTGAAATTCAGCAGCATCGCATTAATCTGCCCTTATCTACTCAAAATTCTGCCTTCACGAACATCTGTAACCAGGGAGAGTTTCATTAAACACCAACCCTGCCGAAAGGCGGATGAGCCTGCTTGTCTATTATCCCTTTGAGAGAAATTCAATCGTCGGAATCAAAGGATCTTTCACCATGCCAAATCCCTTGTAGCCCCAGCGATCGAGCAAGGGTCTCAGTTGTGACCCGGAGATCAGTTCCGTGACAAAACGATCGCTCATCTCGCCTGCAAATTTATTCAGGTATCCGAGTGCATCATATTGCTCCTGAAACAAAAGAACATATCCATGTTCAGGCGATCGCACCTGGTCATCACTCAGCTTGGGGTAAGCCGCGAGATAACTGCCGTCGGTTCTCGATCGAATTAAATAATAGGATTGCGAAAACATTAATTCAGGTCTTCCAGACTAATCCGGGGATCAACTGCCTTTAATAGTAGATCAGCCAGCAAGTTTCCCAGAATTAACATCACGGCTCCCATCATTAGGCTCGACATAATTAAATACAAATCTTGTGCTTGTACCGCTTGTAGAATCAGCCTTCCCAGCCCCGGTAAATTGAAAAAGTTCTCTGTAATAAATGCGCCACCCAGCAGGCTGGCAAATTCAAATCCTAGCAAGGTGATCAACGGGTTGATGGCATTTCTCAACGCATGAACATAAATAACGCGATTCTCTGGAAGCCCTTTCGCACGAGCCGTCTGAACATAATCTTGGCGCAACACATCGAGCAACTGTCCTCGCATAATGCGCTGCAATCCAGCGAAACCCGCGATCGCTAGCGCCAAAGTCGGTAAAACTAGATGCCACGCTACATCAAGAACTTTACCTAACGGAGTTAAGTCGGCAAAATCAATACTGGTTAAGTCTCCCACTGGAAACAGGGGGGAAGTATTCTGCGCGAAAATTAACAGTAACAACGCCGTAATAAAGCTTGGAAATCCCTGTCCGGTGTAGCTCAGAACTTGCAGCGCTCGATCGACCCATCTTTGCTGCTTAATCGCCGCCAGCACACCCAGCGGAATCGCCACACCCCAAGTCACAATCAGCGAAGTAATGGCGAGTAACAAGGTCGGCGGCACTCGTTCCCAGAGGAGCGAAACCACCGAGCGATTGTAAACGAAACTTGTGCCAAAATCGCCTTTAGTGATAATGTTCCACACCCATAAGAAAAACTGTTCGATCCAGGATTTATCTAAGCCATATTGCCGCCGCAGTTGATCAATTCGCTCTGGCGAAATTTTTGGATTTTCGCGCAAGGTATCGAGATAATCTCCGGGGGCAAGCTGAATAATGAAAAAGCTCAACGCTGCGGCAAGAAAAAGCGTAAATAATGCCTGCAACAATCGCTTGAACACATAGATCGAAGTGTCGCTCGTTAAAAGCTCAACAACTCGATCCAATCCAGATCGAAATCTTCTCGGTGTAGAGGTCGTCATAAGGGATTTTTGCGATCGGTTTTGTGATTATAGCGCTAGTATTCGACGAGTGTAATGATGGGAACTTGAGGCAGTCGATCGCGCCCCTTCAGGTCTTTCAGTTCGATCACAAAAGCGCATCCAACCAGTTCGCAGCCAATTTGTTGAATCAATTTTGCGGT
This sequence comes from Leptolyngbya sp. AS-A5, assembly GCF_039962495.1. Lineage (NCBI taxonomy): Bacteria > Bacillati > Cyanobacteriota > Cyanophyceae > Leptolyngbyales > Leptolyngbyaceae > Leptolyngbya > Leptolyngbya sp. AS-A5. The sequence continues at coordinate 261,659 of NZ_JAMPLL010000001.1, forward strand.
CGCGCCTGCGGTGCCACCTGTTGCGATTAAATCATCGACCATCAGGATTCGGCTTCCAGGGTGTACAGCATCTTGGTGCATTTCCAAACAGTCGGTGCCGTACTCTAAGTCGTATTCGATCGCGTGAACGGCTGCGGGTAGTTTTCCAGGCTTCCGCACCGGAATAAAACCGATATCCATTTTGTAAGCTAACGGCGCACCGAAGATAAATCCTCTTGACTCCATTCCGACAATAAACTCTGGATTGAGATCCGAACATTTCTCGGCAAATAGATCGATCGTAGCTTTGAGTCCGGTGGGATCTTGCAAGAGCGTTGTGATGTCTTTAAACGAAATCCCGGGTTTGGGAAAATCTGGAATTTCGCGAATAAAAGGTTTGAGATCCATAGTGATTTAGGGCAAACGGAACTGAGATATCTCACAAGTTATCATTCAAACTGATCAAGTTGAGATACGCTTGAACATAACGAATCGCGCAGTATCAATGTCTCTCCAGCAACAATGTCTCTTCAGCAACAGATCCAACAACAGCGAATCAAACACATTATTAGTAGCTATCAATTAGATGGCGAAGATCATGAGTTGTGCGATGCTTGCTTGACGGCAATGTTGCAACTGTATCCGACTGGACTAATTGAGTTGGCATTGGTGGAAACAATTTTGCAAAATTGGGCACGGGTTCCAATGGTGCGCGGGATTGATTTTTTTCGTCAAGTTCAAGAATTGCTAGACCGATGGCAGACCGATTCGATTGCCGTTTCATTTGATGCCGCAGAATTTCAACTGGTGACGGGACTCGATGCCAGCCCGATTTTTGGCTCACCCAGTTCTCCGGCTTCGATCGCGCAGCGCTAATCTACGCTACTCTAAGGTGAAGTTTTATAAAGGTAAGGTTGTGCTGGCTGCCATTCTCTACGACTTAGACGGAACGATCGCGGATACTGATCCGGTTCATTTCATCGCTTGGCAAGACTGCCTCAGTGAATTTGGAATCTCGATTAATGAAACGATTTACAAACAGCGAATGAGCGGTCGAACCAATCCACCGATCATCGCAGAATTTTTACCTCAATTGACCCCGCCTGAAAGTGAAGCGCTCGCCGATCGCAAAGAAGCCCGATTTCGAGAATTAGCCACTCAACTGCAACCGATGGCAGGCTTACTGGAGCTAATCGATTGGGCAAAGCAGCATTCTCTCAAGCAAGCGGTGGTGACGAATGCGCCTCGCGAAAACGCTCACTTTATGCTGCAAGTGCTGAAGTTAGATCAGGTGTTCGATCGCTTAATTTTGGCGGACGATCTCGGCATTGGTAAACCCGATCCTGCGCCTTACAACTATGCGCTGAAAGAGTTTGGCTTAGAGGCGCATCAGGCACTCGCCTTTGAGGATTCACCATCAGGAGTGCGATCGGCAGTTGCAGCAGGAATTCCAACGATCGGCATTACCTCCACTCAAATGCCGGAAACCTTAAACGGACTAGGCGTGAAATTTGCGATCGCTGATTTTACTACTCCTGAGCTTTGGGCGCTGCTGAAGTAGCGTTATAAGGAATTCCCCAGCTATCTGCGATCGTTTCCATCCAGTCAAGGTCAGGCGAAATTTCTTCTAGACTGACAAACGCATCCAGCATTCCTCCAACTTCGTCGGTTGCTTGCGCTTTCGGAGTCGTTTCTGAATCACGAAAAGATGAAGGCTGCATGATGACTATCCTCAATGGGGCTTGAATTCTTTACAGAAACTTTTTAAAGATGAAGTCTCCATCGGCAAGAATACTGAGCAGATCCCGCTTGCGTCAACCTTCTAAACTGTGATTTCACGCGGGTCGATCGCCGCCCTATTGACCTAAATACGCTTCTAACACTTTGGCATTCGATTGAATTTCAGTGGGGCTACCTTCTGCGAGATTGGTTCCTTCTGCTAAAACCCAGACGCGATCGCACAACGACATAATCACGTCCATGTTGTGTTCAATAATCAAAAAAGTGAGTCCTTGGCTGTTCCAATACTGAATGTATTCACAGATTTGATTGATCAACGTAGGATTGACACCGGCTGCGGGTTCATCGAGTAAAACGAGCTTTGGACGAGTCATCAAAGCGCGGGCAATCTCTAACAGTTTGCGCTGACCGCCGGAGAGTGCGCCCGCGTAATCGTTTGCTTTTGCTGCGAGTCCGACCGATTGTAGAATTTCCACTGCTCGATCGCGGTTCTCCCGTTCCTCCTGTCGAATGCGGTTCGAGAACAACCAAGTATTAATAAAATTCTCTCCGGTCTGCTTTTGAGCCGCTAACAGCATATTGTCCATGACCGACAAGCGCGATAGCACTCGTGCGACCTGAAAAGTGCGAATCATGCCGCGTTGAGCGATCTCGTGGGGTTGGAGCGATTCGATCGCTTCTCCATCAAATAACACTTTGCCCTGATCAGGTGGAATAAAGTTTGACAACAGATTGAATAGCGTCGTTTTCCCGGCTCCGTTAGGCCCGATCAATCCCGTAATGCTGCCCGGAAGCACTTCGATCGCAGCATTATTCACGGCTTTGATGCCACCAAAACTCTTCATCAGTCCCGTGGCAGCGAGAACGGCGGTGTTTGAAGTCTGCATCGTTATTTCCCCAGCGTCAGTTCGTCTTTATTGCCTAAAATGCCTTGCGGTCTGAACAGCATTAACACCATCAAAATCAGTCCGATCAACATAATTCGCAGTGCACCGATTTGGTCTGCACCGAGCGGCAGGATGCGCTCTAAGTCGCGGGTAAATGCTGTGTAAGCCCAATAGATTCCTGCGCCTAAGAGTGTTCCAGCGTTATTACCTGCACCGCCGAGAATCATAATAATCCAGGCTTGGAAGGTAACGATCGGTTCAAAGTTTGTTGGATACACGGTGCTAAGTTGCCATGCGAAGAATGCACCCGCAATTCCGGCAATAAATCCGCCTAGCATCAAGGATTGCAGTTTGTAGAGAAAGACATTCTTACCGAGCGCTTTCGCCACTTGTTCATCTTCTCGAATCGCTTTCAGAACACGCCCCCAAGGGGAATGAACTAATCGCTCTAACGCCCAATACACCAGTGCTACGGTGAGCAAAGATAGAAACAATAAGCCGTTGCGGGCTTGATTGCTCGAATAGTCATAAAGCGCGATCGCGCTGACTAGCGCCAATCGCAGAATTAGGAAAATCAACACCCCCGAAGCGATCGCCCCCAATGTTCGCCGCTTTTTAACACGCACGATCAACTGCTGCGCTAATTTCCACGCGACAAATCCAAAGATGGGCAGCACGATCGCGATCATGCCAATGCGCGTCCCGATCGTGGGACGAAACTCTCCCAATGGAAGCGGAAAACTCTGAACTCCGAAGGCTCCCTTAGTGAGCCAGTCTTCATTTAGCGCCACGAGTCGGACTAATTCGGAAACCCCGATCGTCACGATCGAGAGATAATCCTCGCGCAGTCGCAGCGTCGAAAATCCCATCAGCAACCCCAAAAACGCTGCCAAAAATCCTCCAATCAGCACCGCAATTAAAATTGGAGTTCCTGAAAGTGTTAACAGGGACGTTGTATATGCTCCGATCGTCATAAATGCCACATGACCGAAATTAATCAATCCGGTGTAGCCCCATTGCAGATTTAGTCCCAAGCTAAAAATTCCGTAAATCGCAACAGACACAATCAGAAACACCAAATAACCGATCAATCCGGGATCGAATGAGAAGAGATAATCCAGCATAGGGATGAGACGTGCACTTTTGTAATGAAATCGTATCCTAAGCGGGGACACAATCTGTGGCAATTCCTACCAGAAGGCGACTTTGCTCATCAGTATGGCCATCCTCAGTTGAATAGCGATCGAGGAAGCTCAACCCCCTCACAAACCTGGTGACCCTCTTCGCCAGAACAAATTCCTTAAATCTTCCCTACTCCCTACTCCTCCGCTCCCCCACCGCTTATAAACTAGCATCAGAGCTACACAATAGAGGCGACGTATGACTGCTTCAACACTTTGGCAACGATATCAAGACTGGCTGTATTATCACGACGGACTATCCCTGTATTTGGATGTCAGTCGAATGCGATTTGACGATCGCTTTGTCGAATCGATGCTGCCGAAATTTGAACAAGCGTTTGCCCAGATGAAAGACCTCGAAGCAGGCGCGATCGCAAATCCAGACGAAAATCGCATGGTCGGTCATTACTGGCTGAGAGACCCGAATCTCGCGCCAAACGATGAGCTGAAAGCCGATATTATTGAAACGATCAAGGCGATTGAAAATTTTGCGCGTGATGTGCATTCGGGTGCAATTCATCCACCGATCGCTGAGAAATTTACGGATGTTTTGTCGATCGGGATTGGCGGTTCTGCATTAGGCCCGCAATTCGTTGCGGAGGCATTGGGTGGAGGGTCTGCTTTAGCGATTCATTTCATCGACAACACTGATCCGGCCGGGATCGATCGCACGTTAGCAAAATTGGGCGATCGCTTAAACACAACGTTAGTGATTGTGATTTCTAAATCGGGCAGTACGCCAGAGCCGCGCAATGGAATGCTGGAAGTTCAGAATACTTTCAAGCAGAAAGGATTGGATTTTAGCAAGAACGCGATCGCTATCACGGGTAGAGGCAGTGAACTCGATCGTTTAGCCAAATCACAGGGCTGGTTGACGACTTTCCCAATGCACGATTGGGTGGGCGGTCGGACTTCGGAACTGTCAGCAGTGGGGTTAGTTCCGGCTGCACTGCAAGGAATTCCCATTCAACAAATGCTGGAAGGAGCGCGAGAAATGGACATTGCAACTCGCGTTCCCAACTTGAAAACGAATCCTGCGGCGTTGCTTGCTCTGAGTTGGTACTATTCTGGCAACGGCAAAGGCGAAAAAGATATGGTCGTTCTGCCGTACAAAGATAGCTTGCTGTTGTTTAGTCGGTATCTGCAACAGTTAGTCATGGAATCGCTCGGCAAGGAAAAAGATCTTGATGGAAACACTGTGTATCAAGGGATTGCGGTTTACGGCAACAAAGGTAGTACCGACCAACACGCTTATGTGCAGCAATTACGCGAAGGTGTGCCGAATTTCTTTCTAACGTTCATTGAAGTGTTGCACGATCGTGCTAAATCCTCGATCGAAGTTGAACCTGGTGTGACTTCCGGTGATTATCTCTCTGGCTTACTCCAAGGCACTCGCAAAGCATTGTATGAGAACGATCGCGATTCTATTACCGTGACGATTCCCGAAGTGACTCCCCGTCACATTGGCGCTTTGATTGCACTGTACGATCGTGCTGTCGGTTTCTACGGTTTCTTAGTCAATGTCAATGCGTATCACCAACCGGGTGTAGAAGCGGGCAAGAAAGCCGCTGCCGCGATTCTCGATCTACAGCGCAAAGTGGTAGAAGTCTTGCAGCAGGAAAAAACGCCGCTCCCCCTGCAAACCTTGGCAATTAATGTTGGAAAACCGGATGAAGTGGAATCGATTTACAAAATCGTGCGGCATCTAGCAGCAAACGATCGCGGCGTTAAGCTTCATGGAGATTTATCTAACCCGGGAAGCTTAACGGTGAGCGCGTTCTAACGCTTGCTCTAGCACCATTTGATGAAACAGAGCGCGATCGACTAATCCATAAATCTGATCGTCTGAGAGCGCGTCTCCGTTCGCGTACAACTCGATCCACATCCGACTCAACTCATTCGCATCTGTAGGTAGATCCGCGATCGCGCATCCCGGCATTTCCAGATCGCTCATGAGTTGAGTTACTTTCGGATCGTAGCTCAACCCAAAACAGCGACAGCCTTCCGCCGCCGCCATGATCAATCCGTGAAGCCGCATTGCGATCGTCATTTCCACACCCCGGAACACGCCTTTTAATTCCTGTGGATGATGAATTTGCAGAATGTGACTGACTTCGGGTAGCTGTTCGTAGAGCGATTGCGCGATCGCAAAATCTTGACTGGCTTGGAATGGCAGTAACAGTAAGCAAGTTTGTGTGGCTTTCTGAAAGTCAATCAAAGCACGAGTGAAAACGGCTAAGCGTTCCGGAGTGAGATGCCGATGCGCTCGCAAATTTACCGCAACTCTGGGCGCAGGTAGATTCCATAAGCCTGTCACGGGTGTCGATTCCATCGCCCAAACCGGATCAGGTGCCAGCGTAAACGGAATTTGCCATTCGTGTAATAGCGCCGCAGAAGCCCGATCGCGCACACTTACCCCGGTACAGTGCTTAAAGGTCGATCGCGTTAACTGCTTCACCCACGATCGCTTGAGCGGCCCGATTCCTTGCGCCCATGCGATCGTTTTCAATCCCATGATTTGCGCCAATCGCATCAGTCCACCGTAATAAATCGGATTCATTGCACTGGTCGCATCCTGCATCAAACTGCCACCGCCCCAGATAAACGCCTCGGAGCGGCGTAAGGCACTCAGCACCGCAGGGAAAGATTTACGATCGACCGCCTCCACTCGATAGCGATCGCGAGTTTGGGCAGGATCACCGGATAGCACGATCGGTTCGACATCATCCGGCAACAATTGCAGCAACGAAGCTAATAACGCCTCATCGCCTCCGTTTCCCATGCCATAGTAGCCACACAGAACTGCACGCATAAGCGATGCTCGGAACTTCTAGAATTGAACAGGTGACATTAACTCTACTATGACGGCTCTCCCTAGACTCAAGATTGTGCGCCAAAATTAAAATAAGGTAAGATACTGGGTTTCGATCGCTGCTCAATCTGGATTTCCTCAAAAACGATTGTCTGAGGAAATAGGCGACAGCAGCAGACCAAACTCAGTAGGGCAATGATTTAATGTCGTCTCTCTTTTGATGCTTACCTAAAGTCAATTCAGAAAAACTTGCAGAAAGGCAGTGAGCGTAGTCATTATCCGGCGCTGAAAGAATTGCTGGATGATTCAGACAAGGCGAAAAATTAGTAGTCCTGCATCTAATGAAATCAAAGAAGCTCAACAAACTAATCACAAAACTAATCGCAAAAATGAGCGGTGATGGAGAGAATACTGTTACCGAAGTGACCTACAAATCTACAGAACAGCGAGTTTATATTAACCGCGATCGCTATTTTGAAGGCATCTCATCCCAAATGTAGAAATTCAAAATTGGCGGCTATCAAGTGCTAGATAAATGGCTAAAAGACCGCAAAAAAGCGAATCGCACCTTATCATTTGATGATGTATTGCACCATCAAAAAATCGTCGTTGCTCTCAAAGAAGCCGCACATATTATGAACGAGATCGATCAACTGATGCCCGGTTTCCCGATCAAGTAGACCCTCTTATCATGAAGTATGAAGGAGAAAGCAAAATGAAATGGCGAGTTATCCTAGAAATTGATCCCGAAACAAAAGATTGGTCAGCTTGGTGTCCAGAATTGCCGGGTTGTGTTTCGGCTGGAGAAACCGAAGGAGAAGCGTTAGAAAATATTCGTGAGGCGATCGGACTATATCTTGAACCAGATCCAATCGAATTAAAGTCAGGTGCGATTTTGAGAGAGGTTTTAGTTGAATGAGCCGCACTCGACGTATGAATGCGGATGAAGTAGAGCGCATTCTGGAGAGCAATGGCTTTGAGCTTATTTCCCAAAAGGGCAGTCATCGCAAATGGCGAAATCTCGATCGTCAGCTTCAAGTGATTGTGCCTTACCACAAGAAACGCGATTTGCCGATCGGGACACTCCGCAACATTATGATTAGTGCGGATATTCCAGAAAGTGAATGGAAAACTGAGTAGAGTAACTAATAGTTAAAATCTATCACGCTGATCTCTGTTGCTCTCAAAGAAACAATGCAATTAATGGAAGAAATCGATCAACTCATTCCAGGATTTCCGATCGAGTAGACATCGCCGCAGTCTTACAGCAGTTAGTAAGCTAAGGTAATACATTGCTTTTTGGAGTTCTCATCATGAACACAAAACGAGTTGCTGACATGACGATCGACGATCTCAAAGCATTTGTAACACAGGTAGTGGAAGAGAAATTGCAGCCAGCACCGAGAGATCCATGATCGCTGCAAGAAATTCTAGAATCGATTGATCGTCATATGTGGACTCCTCCGCCTGGGCCAAAATCTACCCTTGAGCTACTGTGCGAGGATCGCGATTGATGACAACACGCTATGTCGTGGACACCAGTATCGTGGTTCAACGCTTTATTGTCGATCGCTTTACTCCACAAGTCAAAATTCTTTTCTCTCAACTACAAATAGAGGTTGCTCTTGTTATTCCAGAGTTCTGCCTACTTGAATGTACAAATGTATTTTGGAAATAGGTACGGTTCCAAGGAATGCCCCTGTCAGAAATCGAGTAAAAGAGATAATTATCGGAATCAAACATCCCAAATCAGCAGCAAGTTGAGGCATTGACAATGGTGCAAAATTCTGAAAAAACACTAACGTTAGCAGGGTTTTTGCAACTTCCAGAAACCAAGCCTGCAACCGAATACATTGAAGGTCAACTGGTGCAAAAGCCGATGCCGCAAGGAAAACATAGCAAGCTACAGGGGAAACTCGGCACCGAGATTAACAACATCGCTGAACCCCAACAGATTGCCTTAGCATTTCCAGAATTACGCTGCACCTTTGGCGATCGATCGATCGTGCCTGATATTGCAGTCTTTACTTGGGATCGAATTCCTTTAGATCAAGACGGAGATATTGCAAATGTGTTCAATGCACCGCCGGATTGGACGATCGAGATTCTTTCTCCAGATCAAAACCAGTCAAACGTCACAGCCAACATCTTGCACTGTCTCAAGTTTGGCTGTCAAATGGGCTGGCTGATTGATCCCAAAATCAAATCAGTTTTTGCCTATCCATCCGGGCAACAACCCGACTTTATTCAGGAGCCAGAGCAGCTACTTCCGGTTCCTGCTTTTATGTCAACCTTACAGCTAACCGTCGGTGAGTTGTTTGGCTGGCTGAAACTCGCAAATTCTTAAATCAGCAATGCTGAGACCCTTTAGAATTGAACGAGTACCTTTCGCTCTACGGTATGACGGCTCTTTCAATTCCCACTTGGATTATCCACGTTTCCAGCGTAATCGAATGGATTGCGGCAATTTGGTTAATTTGGCGCTATGCCGAAATTAGCGGCGACTTGGTGTGGCGATCGCTCTCGTTCGGAATGCTTCCGGCGCTGGTGAGTGCAATGTGTGCTTGTACCTGGCATTTCTTCGATAATGTGCCTGCCCTCGATTGGTTAGTCACCCTGCAAGCCGCGATGACGGTCGTGGGAAATTGTACCTGCTGTGCCGCAGGCTGGTGGATTTGGCGTTCTACTCAAAAAACAGAATCATGATTTCTAAAGAAACATTATTTGCACTGTCATTGTTTCCCTATTTAGGATTCTTGTGGTTCTTGACGCGATCGCAAAAAACACCTCGTCTTGCATTAATTGGCTTCTACATGACCCTAGTATTTGTTGCAATTACCATTCCTGCGGCAATTTATGCCCAGGTGTATTACGGTAAGCAATTGGCAGATGTCGATTGGCTACATGGCAGCGCGGAATCTTTTCTTACTTTGTCGAATATTCTGATTGTGTTGGGATTTCGGCAAGCCGCGATCGAGAAGCTTTCGCAGAATTAACGCGCTTCAGCAGGCATTAATCCCAAAGTCGAAAGCAGGCGATCGCTATCAAAATAAGTCTCAATCATCTGACAAATACATTGAAATTTGATCGGTTCTTGCAGTCGCACTTCGCCAAAGGCACGTTCGATAATTTCAACCGTTGTCAGCGTATCCAAATCGACTGAGAGAATCGGAATTTCTAGATCTTCTGCGCGTGAAATGATCTCTTTTGTGGGTGGGATATGTCCGGTCAGAATAATACACTGAGTCGAAGTTTCCAGCGCGGCAAGCTGCAAGTCAGTCCGATCGCCCCCTGTCACCACTGCCATATTTTGGCGAGCGCGGAAGTATTTCAAAGCAGAGTTCACGTTCATTGCCCCGATCGTCAAACTCTCGACCATGTGATCCAAGCGATCGCCGCGACACAGAACCTCAGCATGGAGTTGATGCACTAATTCCGCAACACTCACGCTTCTCAGCAGCGTATTGCTCGGCAACACACCAAAAACAGCAATTCCCTGCTTTTCTAAATACGGACGGAACGAAGTGTTAATCGAATCAATTTGATCCTTGGGCACATCATTGATCAGAACACCGATTAAACGATCGCCCAACTGTTCTTTAGCAGTCAGAATCGGATCTAACAACAACACCGAATGAAACCGCGCCACCAACATCACGGGCGCTTGGATCGCATCCGCAACTTGCAGCAGCGACAGATTAAATAATTTACCTTCGCTCAGGGTTCCAGGGCCTTCGAGAATGACCAAATCGCCGCCCTGGGTTTGCGATCGCTGAGCCAACCGTTGACCATAATCCTGGGGATCAGAACCGTTGAGACGCTTTTCTACGGTATCGGCATTCAGCACCAGCACCGGAGTTTGGAGCCGATCGTCACTCAGCCCGATCGTTTCCGCAACAAACTGAATATCGCCATCGTTGTCTGCCATTTGGGTTTGCCCCCATCCCCCCCCTAGCGCCTTACCGTAAGCCAGATCTAGCCCTCGCGCTTTCAGTTGGTGAGCCAGTCCTAGAATCGCAGCAGATTTGCCACTATACGCTTCTAGCGAACCGATTAATAAATACTTAGCGGACTTTGGCACACTCCTACTCCGGTTAATTAATAAATCTAAAGAGCTGTCTCAGACTAAGAATTCTACCTTACTTATGTAGATGGGTTTTAACGCACATTAGCATTACAGAACATTATTATAGGAAACGCAAAATAAAGCGGCAAAAAAATAAGGGGGACGATCGTGTGCGATCGTCCCCCTCAAATCAGATTAATTCTAATCGTCGATGCGGAGTAGCTTGCGATAAAACGCTTGCGAAAAATCAGAAAGGCGGCTGCGCTTAAAGTTAAGAATGACTTCGATGAGGAAGTCGACAAACTCAAAGTTTGCCATCATCACTTCATAGCTAAGATCTGCATTCCCCTCAAACTGAATGCGGCAGCGGCACAAATCCGCTGGCAGGGTCGAAACATTCCAAGTCGCAATAAACGGAATACTAGAACCGCCTTCGATTTTGCGCTCTCCTTCTAACGCGCCTTTTTGATAAAGACTGATCGCAAAGGGTAGAAGCTGCTTTTTGTTGACCTGCGGATAGTATGGCGTGTAAACACCGACTTGCTGTGCTGGTGCGGGCTGAAGTTTCTCGATGGACATAATCATCCTGTTTCGTCAATCCAAGTGAGCGGAGTCGCTTGAGTATCTTGCGGGCTTGCCTAGTGTTCCCCGGACTGACAGGAACTCCACAAAGCGCAAAATTTCTTCCACGTTGAAAAGCAACGCACACCGCTTTCGCGGCAGAAACTTTGGGGAAGACGATCGCCATTCAGCGCGAATGTGTTTGTCGATCGTGCCGGTAATGGTTATAACGGTTGATATTTCCCGACCTCCTATCCTCGATACTAATCAGGAGAATCTCATGCGCTACAAACTTTTAGGACACAGCGGACTGCGGGTTTCTGAACTTTGCTTAGGCACGATGACATTTGGCGATGATTGGGGCTGGGGAGGGACGTATGAAGAAAGCCGCAAGATGTTCGATACGTTTGCGGCAGCAGGCGGAAATTTTATTGATACCGCGAATCTATATACGAATGGCACCAGCGAGAAGTTTGTTGGAGAGTTTGTCAAGCCCGATCGCGAGAAATGGGTCGTTGCAACAAAATATTCGCTGAATGTGGGAAACGGGGGCGTGAATGCCGTCGGCAATCACCGGAAGAACATGGTGCAAGCTGTTGAAGCAAGCCTAAAGCGATTGAATCTGGAATACATTGATCTGCTTTGGTTACACGCTTGGGATCATACAACTCCGGTCGAAGAAGTGATGCGATCGTTTGATGATTTGGTACGTCAAGGGAAGATTCTTTACATCGGTATTTCTGATACACCTGCCTGGATTATTTCGCAAGCCAATACGATCGCGCAGTTGCGCGGTTGGACACCATTTATCGGCTTACAAATCGAATATTCACTGGCTGAACGGACACCGGAACGTGATTTACTGCCAATGGCGCGGGCGTTTGAGATTGGAGTCACTGCCTGGAGTCCCCTCGGCGCGGGAATTTTGACCGGAAAATACAACAAGCCCGACCCCGTGGATGGACGCTTAAGCAATCCGAATAGCTCAAGACCTGTGACCAAGAAACAGCTTGCGATCGCGCAAACTGTGGTAGATATTGCCAGCGAAATCGATCGACTCCCAGCGCAAGTCGCGCTCAACTGGATACGACAGCAACCGGGGGGAATCATTCCGATCGTTGGCTCACGTAAACTGGAGCAACTTCAGGAGAATCTCGCTTGTTTGGAATTTGAGCTAACGCCAGAACAGCTTCAGCGACTCAACGAAGCTAGCGCGATCGAGCTGGGATTCCCGCATGATTTTCTGCAATCTGAAATGGTACAGAATTCTGCCTTTGGTGGCGTGATTGCTCAACTCGATCGCACTCGTTAATTTTATATAACTTGAGATTGGCACGATCGGTGTATGTGTCGATCGTGCAATGTGCTGCGATCGCGTAAAAGTGAATTTACGCTCAGGCGAACTGTCACACTCACGCTGGGATTTGCACAGTAATAACAAGAGCGGCACTTGATTTCGCTCTGTTGTCCGTTTCTTGTGCCCCTTAAAAGCCCTACAGGAACTCGAAGAGTTCATTGTTTCTCGTGCCTTCTTCCGATGGTTCAAGTGTCGCTTCTGTGCAGTGGTGTGATGGCTTCGCCCTGTTCTCATCTACAAATTAAGGGACTACCGACTATGACAAGCCCCCCTTTGAATAGCCCAATGCACGACCCGCAGCCCTCAGACAACTCTGTATTAGTCAGTTCATCCGATCGTCAGCGCCACCGTCTCGATCTCATAGTTGCTGAGGTGCTAAACGGTGAGACAGACGATCTGCATCAGATTCTTCCATTCATTGCTTGGAAGCTGCGACAGTTTCATTTAGAGCATCAGTACGACCCCCGCGACATCTTTCTCGATGCCTATAACCGAGCGGTGAAAGCGATCGAGAAGGGCGAAGACATTCGCTCTGTTCCAGCTTAGCTTAAATCCACTGCGTTCAATATCATTCGAGAGTACAGCCGCAAAGCTGGAAAACTAAGGACTGAACCGCTACAGGATCAAAAGCTTCCGAATGCGCCCGATTGTTGTGATGCGGATGAGCTTTTGGAAATGCGATTAGCCTGGTTGCTGACGGCATTAGCAAAGTTAAAGACAGCCGACCAAGAAATCCTGCACCTCAGAATGCAAGGACGGTCGTATGAAGAAATTGCACAGCAGCGGGGTGGAACGGTTGTAGCCCTGCGTCAAAAGGTGAGTCGCTTACTCAAACAACTGCGTCAGTCTGCTAGTGAGATTGATGAGTAGAGATGCTAGACGTTTTTTACTTGGGAACAGAAACTATGTTGAACACAGAAAATCTTCTACATCGGGTGGAGCTATTACATCGGGTAAAGCTATCGCCTGACTCAGTTAGGTTAGCGATCGAGTATGCAAAGTTATCCGCTGTGCCCGACATGACCGCGCAGATCAGCGATCGCCTCGCTCAGATCCTTGAGCTTGCAACACAGCACGAAGGATTGGACTTTGTGCTGAACGAGATTGACGATTGGTATCTTCGTGCCCCTGATCTCGATCCGATTTCTTCAAGCGATCAGAGTGCAGCACAAGCAAGCATGAGTGGCTCTATGCTTGATGTGCTGCGACGATATGCGTTGCTTTCTAGTCAGCCTGTATTGTCTGAGGATGATGTGGACCAAATCAGTGAAATTTTAGAACTAGCAGAAACAAATGATGGTTTGGCATTGTTACTCAGTCAAGTCGATCAGGCATTACTTGAGTCTACAAACCTATTGAGCGACGATGCCCAGAGTTTTTATGCAGATCAAACTTCACGTATTCTGGAATTTCTCACACCACTATCCGAAACAAGTTGCTCTAAGGAGTTACTGAATTTATTGTTAGACCAATGTGCCCGGTCTGATTCGTCGTTTGTTTTATCAATAGAAGATCCGCCTCTTCCGTGGGTGATTACGCCACCGATGTCTTACTCAAAGTCTCGGCCAACCATGCGGCAGAGAGCGGGATTTCTGATTGCTGCCCTTACTACAGGTGCAGCATTAATGACAGGACTGGCTATCGTCAGTAGACAATGCTTTGCTTCAATCTTACAGATTTCGAGTTTGCCGTGGGAGACTGTAAAAACATCAACAATCAAGCTTTCACCTCCGGTCTATCCGAGTGCAAGCGCTAGATTGCAGCCATCAAGCAGCACAGAACGTCAGGCAACTGTAAGCAAAACTGCACTCCTCAATCGACAGCAATCCGAAGAAGACCAACAGTTCTCGATCGAGCAGGCACAACTTCAGGCAGAGCAACGCCAGCGAGAAGCAGAGCTAAAGCAAATTGTTGCGGAGAAGCAGAATCAATATCAAGAGGCACAATACTGGTATCATCAGGCGCAACATTGGTATCAGCAAGCTCAACACCACCTGAGTCAGTCCCGAATGCTATAGGAGAGAGCGCAGACTGAGCTAATCAAGTCCCAACAATCCCTCCCTCAGCTTAAAATTACCTGAGTTCGACAAGGGAAATCGCTACGATCCTGAATTCGGGTTGCCCCCTAAATCCCCCACGAGTGCAGGGCTGTTTCATTGTAGGAGAGGAAATATGAGGGGCAGTTGGTTGGCGAAGCGCTGTTTGGCAGTCGCCATCGAAGTAAAGCCTAGCTGTCGTGCCAAGGTGATGAAGATGCAATTGTATACTCTCACCAATACTCCATTGCAATCAACAATTGGTCTTCCACACTGAATTTACCTTGCCCACCCCGTTTTCCTTGACGAGTCAGTTTCGGCTTCAACACCTCGACCATTTTCTCGAGGGTTTCACGTCGTACACCGCATTTGCGCTTGAACGACTTGGGCGGAAGCTGTTGAATATGCTCGTACATATCCATTGCCTGAGTTGAGTTCTACTGCTCCTTTCAGCGGCAAAATTGCTCGCTCAGGATTCGTGCAGGAGTTCTATTATATAGCGCCGTCAATGGATTCAGAGTTTTTCCACCGGCACAACAAATAGCGGAAGATCACCGAGCAAAAGCAAAGAACGTAGAAGAGACGAGCGATTCTCCGATTTTCTGGTCAACAACGCAAGCAGGGGCAACAGGGTTTGTCACTGGACTTGGTGGAATTGCTCTTCTACCAGTTTCAATTCCTGCGAATCTGCTCTCACGTTACGCGCTAGGCGCAAGTAAGCCGCCGCAATTGCTTATCTTCGTGGATACGATATCAACTCGCAGCAAGTCCAAACAATGATTTTGTTGTGTCTGCTTGGGGAATCAGCAAAAAGCGTTCTCCGAACTGCTGGAGTTCAGATCGGTAACAAAGCTTTCAAGAGCGTGATTAGTCAGATTCCTGGCAAAGTCTTGATTGAGATTAACAAAAAGATTGGATTCCGACCCATTACAAAAGCAGGCGAGAAAGGAGTCATTAATTTGATGAAGCTTGTTCCAATTGCTGGGGGTGTCGTCGGTGCAGGATTTGATGGATGGTTTGTAAACACTTGTGGGCAAACTGCAAAAGATATTTTCAAGCCTTGAGTCCTTGGCTTCTCAGCAACCAAAATCCGGTGTAAGTCATTCCTGAATCGTCAGGTTGAATTAACAGAAAATGTAATCGATCGCTCTCTTTTTTGCGCTGTTCAAATAATTGGGCAGCGCTTCTAACTTCCGGATCTTCAAATGTTGCTACGATCCAACGATCGACCTCTCCCGCATTTAAAATCAATCCATCCGGCGCACCTGCGATCGCGTCAAGCGACACGGGCTGACTTGCCTTTAACCATCGGGCTAACTGCATCGATCGTCGTCCCCCATCAATTACGACTCCCGGAATCTGAACTGTTGATGCAATGCCTAAATTAACGGGATACAGCGCTTCGGGCATTTCGACGATCGGGATGGTGCGATTGGCGATCATATCAACTAAATCACCCGATCGTAGCGATGCAAATCGCCATTGTTCTCCCCACAAATTTTCGGGCAACGGCTGAGGAGGATTTCGCATAAACCAGCAAAATGTAGAACAAAATACATTTTATCGCTGTGCGATCGCCACCGAGCGGAGATGAGATCGGCATTACTCAAGAATTATTGGAATTAGTCGTTTCTCAACTTCCTGAAGATATGCGGTCAGTCCTGTATGTATTCCTCTTGCTTGCAAAATTTCTAAACTGGTTTCTTCCCAGCATTGCTGTTCACGCAAATAATTACCACTCGTTAGGCTTTCAAGCACAAATTTGGGATTTCTTTGTCGATCGAGTTCTTCCCATGAGTTAGAGCGTAATTTGTGTGGCTCTTCACAAGGATCAAAATTCAATCGAGCTTTGATTTCTTCTAAAAGTCGTGTTTCTTCGTGAGATGCAACGAATCCATTTAAGACCCAGGCTTCTCGCATTCGATTTGCCGCGCCAAGGATGATTTCAAGTTTTGGTTGTCGATCGAAATGTTCAGACCGTGCTTGTTCAATTCCTTCTCTTCGTTCCGGTTGGTTATCTAAATCACGAATAAAGAGAACGGCTCTAATTGGTCGGGTCTTTTGCAAAACTCTGACTAAATTCAGAATTTTCATTGCTGCTGCACCGTCAGCTTTTAGTGCTCCGGTCTTGGTATGTCCTAAAAACTTCGGAATCCGAAGACCTGCTTGTTTTGCGCGATCGACTATGGCACTAATATCTTTCCAACACGAATGCTCAGTTCCTGCTTCTAATCCACTCCACTGAAATAAGTTTTGTAGAAGCTCAGTTTCTAACCAATCTATTCGTTCAACTAACACACGCTCAGCTAACTTAGTCGCAGTTCGAGCATCTGCGCTACTCTCAACAATCACAACAAACTCAAGCATTCACCTCTCCAGCCGTCACCCAATCTTCTCCCTCAGCATCCCAAAATTCTCCGGTCGTTAGAGTCTGCTTTGCCCATTCGACATCGGGATGCTCATCTAATCGTTTACAACGAGTAAATCCTGAGTTTGTGTTACTCAAGACATGAACTTGTGAAGGCGTTAACTCATCTACAATGTAGGGAGAGTGAGTAGAAAAAATAATTTGCAAATTTGGATTGGCTTGAATAATTTGCTTGAAAACTGTCATTAATTCTCGTTGAGCTTTCGGATGAAGTCCTTGTTCAACATCATCTAGCAATACTAAATTTAGTCGCCTGGGACTCATTAAGACAGTCAGCAATCCTAGCGCTAATATTGTGCCTTCGCTAACTGCATGGGCAGGAATGCGATCACCCGTATTCATATCTAATACTACTTCTTGTCCTACTACTTCCTGACTTTCCTCATACGGAATAGTTTTTCCACCAACTTCAATCAAACGCTGACGATCAACAGTTACCTTAGCGCGTCTTACTCCTATCTTATGAACTCCCGGAATGACTTGTTTCAACAGTTCCTGTAAGGCTTGAAATCGATCTGGTGCCTCGTTGCGAAGATAATCTAATGTTGGTGCTAATCCTGAACCATCAAATCCAACTTGTGGAGTAACAGCCTCGCTGTAGGATGCTTTCGCGAGATTGGCTGCAACTGGTTTAAGGCTAATTGTGTGCTCTAAATCTTCAACTATTGGATGTGGAGCATTGCTAAGAGAACTGCTCCATGAGGTATGTTCTGGATTTTCGCACCTATATTCTGCTATTGCTTCAGCATCCCAGAATAATAAGGTTGGCGACCAGGAATTATCACTTCTTTTTTCAAATTTGAAATAAGCTTCCCATGATCTTTGAACATCATCATCTTCATCTTCCCAGGAACCGCGTCCAGTTACAGAAAATTCATTCTTCCCGCTTGTTACGATGAACTCAGGTGATCTTTCATGTGCAAAAACAGCTCTAAAGTCAGAGTTAGCAAGCTGACTAAGATAATATACTGCTTGTAAAATAGAGGTTTTACCAGAACTATTCTGTCCTACTAATGCATATAGGCGTGAGCCATCAAAGTTAAGTTGTGTCGATCTATGACTCTTGAAGTTAATCAGTTCTACGTTTGTCAGCATTGGAGCGTCTGCACTCTTTTGTCAAATGTTACCACTTGACTTAATGCGATCGCTTCTATTTCCTTCGTCCGCTTACAACGTAAATCCGCCCAACTCCTAAAAATTTGGAATTGAGCGGATTAAAATTTAGAGACGATCAACTAACTTTGCGGCACTTTCGCCAACGTGAGCGGCACATTCGCTTGAATGCCCGGAGCATACACCTGTGCTACATAATCTGCGATCATGCGGTGGGTATTAAACGCTGGGCAGTTCGTCTTAATCGATCCCTTCATCATCTGAATCCAACCGTGTGGAATGCCGTTCTCATCCTGGTCATAATAGAGCGGCACGATCTGGTTTTCCAGCAGGTCGTACAGCGAATCGGAATCGATCTTGTCTTGAAGGGTTTGATCGCTTGTATGAGCATCTTCACCGATCGCCCAACCATTCAGCGCTTTGCCATTCGCATCGGTTTTGTAGCCTTCACACCACCAGCCATCGAGAACGCTGCAATTGAGACCGCCATTAAAGCAGACCTTTTGACCACTGGTTCCCGAAGCCTCAAGAGGACGACGGGGATTATTCAGCCACACATCGACCCCTTGAACGAGCTTACGAGCGGTGTGCATATCGTAGTCTTCAATAAAGGCAACACGATCGCCCACATGCGGATTGGTTTTACACCATTCCATAATGCGCTGAATAATCCGCTTACCTTCTTCGTCGGCCGGGTGAGCCTTGCCAGAGAAGATGATTTGGACAGGACGCTCATCATTGCTGAAGATTTTCAGTGCTTTTTCAGCATTTCTTAATAGCAGATCGCCACGCTTGTAGGGGCTGAATCGACGGGCAAAGCCGATCGTCAGAATTTTTGGATCAAGTAGATGATCGGTCGCTTCGATCAAGCTCCAATCTTCCCCGCGATTTTGTCGTGCAGTCTTCACCTTTTGGCGGGTGTGAGCCACTAAGCGTTCTTTGAGAATTTGATGCCGCCACCAAATTTCCTCATCCGGTGCATTGTCGATCTTCGCCCAAGTTTGGGGGTCAAGCACTTTGGTTGTCCAGTCTTCACCCAGATACTTGCGGTACAGATCTGCCATCATCGCAGAAGTCCAGGTGCCAGCATGAACACCATTGGTGATATAGCCGATCGGTACATTGTCTTCGCTCTTTTCGGGATAGAGAACTGTCCACATTTTGCGCGAGACTTCTCCGTGGAGTTCGCTGACCCCATTTGCTGATCGACACAGCCGCAACGCTAAAACTGTCATTCCAAACGGTTCCCAGGGATCACCCAATCGACGTGCGCCCAGTGCAAGAAACTGTTCGCGAGACAATCCCAATTGTCCCCAGTATGTTGCAAAGAACGAATCCATCAAGTCGGCTGAGAACACATCATGTCCGGCAGGAACTGGGGTATGAGTGGTAAACACACAGCGATCGCGCACTGATTTCTCAATGTCGTAGAATGATTTGCCTGTTTTCTCGATTTCTTGCCGACAGACTTCGAGCAGACAGAATGCGGCGTGTCCTTCGTTCAGGTGATAAACAGAGGGTTCAATTCCGACGGTTTTGAGTGCCCGAACGCCACCAATTCCCAAAATCACTTCTTGAGCAATCCGGGTTTCCTGGTTGCCGCCGTATAAGTGACCCGTGAGCCAGCGATCGATCGGATCATTGTCTTCGCGATCGGTATCCATCAGGAATAAGCTGACTCGTCCGACTTGAGCCTTCCAGACTTGCACTTTGACATTCCGATGCCGCACCAGCACTTCAAACACTAAAGGCTGCCCGGTTGCATCGGTCAACAATTGCAGCGGCAAACGCTCGAACGGATTGTTAATGTAATAGTCTTCTTGCCAGCCACTTTGATTTAGGCGCTGACGGAAGTAGCCTTGGCGGTAGAGCAAACCCACCGCGACCAAAGGAACACCCAAATCTGAAGCAGATTTCAAGTGATCTCCAGCCAAAATTCCTAGACCACCCGAATAGATTTGCAGCGATTCGTGCAGACCGAACTCCGCACAGAAATACGCGATCGGATGCTCTGGTGTAATCTGAGGCGCAACGCGGCTCGACCAAGTATCGGTTGAATTGACGTACTGAGTGAACTGTTCTGACAATGCCTTGAGCCGACTCATGTAGCTCGGTTCAGAAGCCAGTTGGGTCAAACGATCGTAGCTAATAGTTTCAAGTAGTGCGACCGGATTATGTCCGCAGCGTTCCCATTCATCGGGATTGATCGACTGAAACAGCGAAATCATATCCGGTGTCCAACACCACCAGTAGTTATGTGCAATCTCAGCCAGCGGCTTCAAGGCTTGGGGTAAACGTGCACTCAGTCTGTCAGCCGGATTGACAGTCGAAATATAGGTCATAGGTTGGAGATCTCTTTGCTTTCTTAAACGATGGAACTCTGAATCGTTGGAAATGTGTCTTGCAGCTTGTCTGATTTCCAAAAATTCCGAATCCGCAAATGGACAGAGCGTAGCCGAACGTTTAAACCGCGATCGATAGATTCGGATTTTAACTCGTTTCACTTTAGTCCTGTTCTATCGATTTCTAGCACTGTTTAACGATCGACAAGGCAGAATTACAGATTGTCTTCAGGCTCGGCTGAAGGTTGCGGGGGTTGACGTTCTAGGTACAAATCGATAAAGTCTTCGGCTGCGGTGCTGTTAATCTGCCGCAAGGCTTTGATCATTTGTGTGACGGCTTCGGCAAGGGGATCGCTAATCTCATTTACCCATTGATGCACGGTCGATCGATTGATTCCCATTGTCACAGCCAGACGATTTTGGCTGATCCCATAGGTGGAGAGTACCTGTTTGAGTGCCTTTCCTGCTTTTCCCATGTCGAAATTTTGGCAAAGCTAATAAGGTTCGTAAAGGGTCGTAGATCGCAACATGCGTGATTCACTTAGCTTAGCTGATGGGATTGTTACAACGCTCTATTCCATGATCGCTGTAATTAATCGTTGCAAGTTAAAGACAAAGCCCAGCGATCGCGGCAATTCTACTCCTTCTAACTTCAATGTTAGAAAGGTTGCCAATGCGATTTGTTAACTTTTCAAACGACTAATTTACTCCGATTTGCGGAAAGTCGCTCGATAAATCGGGTCGCCAAATGACGTGACCATTAGCTCACGCTCGGTTGGGATCGGGAGTGGATTGTCGGGCAGCCAGTCTGAATCTTCCCGCACAAATCGAGGCGATTCGGCAAAGCGATCGACCATCTTCTTCGCCACATCCAGAATGTCGGATTGCAGAAAGACGATCGCCCCCGGATTCATAAACTCTGCCAGCGTTGCTACTATTTCTGGCTGCACAACCCGCCGCTTTTGGTGTTTGCGCTTAAACCAAGGATCAGGAAACTGAATGCTCACTCGCGCTAGAGTGCCCGGTTGCAACGAGGCCAAAATTGGCTGTAGCGAGTTGCTGACATTGCAGAAAATGTAATGCAAATTCTTTAAGCCTGCTTCGTTCCGCCATTCCAGCGCCTGATCGACAATCGGCTCTCGAATCTCTAAGCCCAAATAATTCCACTTTGGATCGGCTTGCGCCATCTTCAACAAAAAGATCCCCCGACCGCAACCAATATCTAAGTGCAACGGGAGGGATGGATCAGCAAATACCTGATTCCAGTCCGGCGGAGTCGTGGGAGTTTGATATTTTCGGCTCAGCGGATTAACGTGTTCTCGAACTCGAACGATCGCCACAAAACTTATTCCTTCTCTCGACAAATTCCAAAAACGGAGGTGTAGCCGTGCAGAAACGTACTGCCACCCACAGGCCCAATTTCACCATTGCAGAAAAAGCCCGCGATCGGCAAATCTTCCAAATATTCATTCACCAATTGCGAATCAAAATTTGGCTCTCCATACAGTCCTTCGCCCCGCCCCAGGCAAGAAAACATCAGCGCCCCGATCGGAGACGGATTCGCTTGACTCGCCTGCACATATCGCCGTAGCAACAGATCTAAATCTTCCGCAGAAGTTTCTGCATCTCTGAGGTGAAATTGAATGCGCTGTCCCGGACGAATCAAATCGCCGATCGCGATTGCCCCGACTCGCGGATCAACCCCCAACAAATTCCGAATTAAGAAATCGCCTGGCTCCAAAGTCTGCTTAAATCCGTTCTGCGCCACCCCAATGAAGATGTGATTCTGCTGTGCTAAGAGTCGATCGTCTTCGCTCAAGCCTTGAACCAGCTCTTGTAGCTGCTCTAAGGGAGAGAGCTTCACGGCACAGCTATCGGAGGGTAAACCGGAGCCATCATCTTCCTGCATCGCCAGCAAGATATTTCGCTCTCCCTCCATAACCCAGTACGGCTGACCAATGGGACGACAGCCTTGAGCCACGATCGTATCGAGAACGATATTCCCGCTCAGCGCCACTCCCACCGCGCCTTCTCGGTAGAAGCGATCGTCACAAAATAGCCCAGTCGCGCCGCCGCCTAGCATCCCAGAGCTTGCCAGTCCTCCAACTTTCGCCGCTCCTGGATAGGCAAAATCTAAGCCTTGTAGCAAATCATTAATTCGAGGCAGATCGGCTAATAAAACAAAATTTGGCGAGTCTGAGGGCGCAACTCCGATTAAATCTGTCCAGGTATTCGGCGCACTGTCTAAATCGGGCAGGTCGCTTGCAGAGACGTAAAACGGAGCGACTTTCACATCTGGCAAATGCGCCAACACTAGACTTAGTGCAGGTTCCTCTTCGACTTCTCGCACCTTGCCTCGTGGGGTCATGCCCACAATTCCGCCACCGCTACACCCGACGATCGATACCCCCGGAAGCTTGTCCCGCAGCAACGGCAACAATCGAGAATACTCGCTCGCAAACGCCGATGAGATGAACACAAACCCCAGATCCGGCGAAGCTTGCAGCGTCGTTTGCGCCTGCGTCACCACTTCCTCGACCGCTGCTTCTAGAAATGGACGAGTTGAAAGCGCACTTGCCCACCGCATTGAATTTAAGGGTTCTGTCATGTGCGATCGCTCCTGTGTATAGACTCGAAAGAAACTTCGCAGTAGATCCAGTGTAGAACACGGTTGTAGATCCGAAGAAAGAGGGATCGGAAGACCGCACCTGCGGTAGAGTCGCCAGAATCGTTCGTCACCGATTAATATAGATATACAAAAACTGAGTCAGCACTCTCTGGACTGTCTTCCAGCTAGCAGAATTAAATAGGATTAATGTCCTAAGCTGATATGTTGGTAGTTCTGTCGGTCTTCGTGTTTAGCCCAGACAGACGATCGGTTCTACTCTCTCGCACAGAATTCTGTTTTGAAAATTAAGGACGAATCCTATGGCAATGAGCGATATTCAAAAGCAAATCGAAGTCGAGCGTGAGAATGCTCGTAAAGCCTGCGATGTTAGCGGGTCGAATTCGGGCGAGTGTGCTGCGGCATGGGATGCCGTGGAAGAGTTGCAGGCAGAAGCGGCTCACCAACGCCAAACCATAAAGCCGAAAAACTCGCTTGAACAATATTGTGATGACAACCCCGACGCGCTAGAGTGCCGCGTTTACGACGAGTAAGCATTGAAACCGTCTCATCTCTAGAGTAGAAGCAAGCAGCGATCGTTGCTTGCTTTTTTGTGTCATAACGGAGATTACCCCTGATTCCTGGTTCCCTGCAATGTACGAGAAATTAGACCAGTTAAAAGGCTTATTTGTAGACCTCGATCGCGCCTTGATCGCTTATTCCGGCGGGATTGATAGCACCTTAGTCGCGAAGGTCGCGTTTGATGTATTGGGAAATCGTGCGGTGGCGGTGACGGCTGAATCGCCCTCGCTGCTGCCCGAAGATCTCGAAGATGCCAAAATTCAGGCGGCTGAGATCGGAATTGTGCATAAGGTCGTGCAGACGCATGAACTCGATAATCCGAACTATGCGTCGAATCCGGTGAATCGCTGTTATTTCTGCAAGAGTGAATTGCACGATACGCTCAAACCACTGGCTCAGGCGTGGGGTTATCCGTATGTGATTGATGGCGTGAATGCTGATGATTTGCACGATTATCGACCGGGAATTCAAGCGGCAAAAGAGCGGGGCGCACGATCGCCGTTAGCGGAGATTGGGATTAGCAAAGCGGAAGTGCGGGCGATCGCCAAGCATTTAGGCTTGCCGTATTGGGATAAGCCTGCTCAGCCTTGTTTGAGTTCGCGCTTTCCGTATGGCGAAGAGATTACGATCGCGAAACTGCAGCGAGTCGGACGGGCTGAAGTGTATTTGAGAAAGCTTGGCTGGCAGAATATTCGAGTGCGATCGGAGGGTGACACGGCTCGAATTGAAGTGCTGCCGGAACAGGTAAAAGAGTTTGTGATTCAGACCGATTTGCTGAAACTCACCGAAGCGTTTCAGTCTTATGGATTCCTCTATGTGACGCTGGATTTAGAGGGCTACCGGAGCGGCAAATTAAATCAAGTGCTGCAATTTAAGTCGGTCTGAGGAGCGATTGCCACTGCTAATGCAGGAGGTGGGCGATCAAGGTCAGTCATAAAAATACTCGCCGTTGAGCCACAAATACTCAAGCGTGAGCCGTAAATACTCGCCGTTGAGCCATAAATACTCGCCGTTGAGCAATCAACACTCAACGATGAATCATAAATACTCAATGGCGAGCCGTAAATACTCAATGGCGAGCCGTAAATACTTAACGAAGAGTCATAAATACTCAACGAAGAGTCATAAATACTCAACGAAGAGTCATAAATACTCAACGAAGAGTCATAAATACTCAACGATGACAAATCGATCGTGATTCACCATTGCAGCAAACTCTTTCTCTAAACTCATCGCCAATTAACGCGCTCGCGCCTGCACCCATTTCACAACCGATCGCACCGATTCGGGCATATTCGTTTCACTCATCTCGATCGAATGCGTCCGCCCTTCCATCTCGACCGTCAGTACATACTGAAATCGATCGGGCTGTGGAAAAGCTTCCACGACCGAGGTTACTTGAAAGAAATTGGAGGATTGAATCATCTCTTCTAACTCTTTGGCTTCAGATGGGGAGAGATTCTGAGTGTCGATCGTTTTTGTGATCATCAATCCCGCAAAGCCTCCACTTTGTTCAAGCGTGACACGCATCAATCTCTCCCCCTTTCTTTAATTAGCTAACACCAACTGTTTTCCAGGCGTTCTGAACCGCTTTTTGTTCAGCACTGTTTGCACCGTATAGCTCAGCCGCGATCGTCGAAGTGACTCGTGCAGCACTGCGGAAATTAGACGAGGGGCGTAACCGCTCTGTAAGTGCGATGTACCAGATCTTTCCGGCTTTCTCCCACGCGTAACCCCCGATCGCCGTTGCAGTCAAATAGAACGCTCGATTGGGAATGCCGGAATTGATATGCACACCCCCGTTATCCGCTCTGCCTGTGTAGATCTTACTCATGTCCCCAGGTTGCGGATCTTTCCCCAGTACCGGATCGTCGTAAGCGGTTCCAGGAGCTTTCATCGATCGCAGCGCAACTCCATTCACTTTAGAAGTCAGCAAGCCTTCGCCGATTAACCAGTCTGCCTGATCAGCCGTCTGATTCAAAACTCTCTGTTTAATCAAACTGCCAAACACATCCGAGAAAGACTCGTTCAACGCGCCCGATTGTCCTCTGTAAATCAATGCAGCTTCGCTTTGGGTCACACCATGCGTCAGTTCATGCCCAATTACATCGATCGAAATCGTAAACCGATTAAAAAGTTCACCATCTCCATCGCCGTAAACCATCTGGCTGCCGTTCCAGAAGGCGTTATTGTATCGCTCTCCATAATGAACCGTAGAATCTAAGCGCATTCCAAAACCATCGATCGAGTTTCGCTGGAAGATTTCCTCAAAGAAATCGTAAGTCGCTCCTGATCCGTCATACGCTTCATTCACGGCAACATCCTCGACTGCTGCCGCACCTTCACCGCGCACAATTTTCCCCGGCAAGTCGGTATCGTTTTCTGCGGTGTAAATCGTGCGACGTTTTTCGTTAGCGGCAGCCATGAAATGAACGGCTCCCACGGCTTCTCGTCGTCCTCGAAACTGCTCTGAAGCCCGCAAATTCTGTAATGCCCAGTCACGCTGAGCTTCGTTGCCGTTAACGATAATGCGATCGGTGACATGCGGCGGCACAATATGACAAATCGGGCAAAAATCCTTGCGATTGGGACGACAATGGTTTTGACGGCGGGCTTTTTTCATAGGTCGCTCCGGTGATGACAGACTGAATTGTCTTTCTGGTGACAGTTCATCTATCAGCCTATAAACGAGTTCGTTCTTACCCACGGTTTCTTTAGAAATTGTTGGGAAAGGTGTGAGCCAAGCGCGCTTAAATTCTAAACTCTGCTGCGATCTCTATCTTTAGTCAGTCGTTCTTTAGTCAGTCGCACCTTGTTTCTAAACCTCGAAAAACAGAACGATCGTTGATTCCTACAGTGCATCAGAAGCCTGATGCACAATCTGCAACGCTCAAGTTTATGATGCAATTTGTTACAAAACTTATAGTGCTTCTCAGAAAAACAATTCCCGTCTTTTATGATGAGAAAGCACTAAACACGATCGGCTTCGTCACACTTTTTAATAATTCAAGTGTAAGAACCCGAAACGTTTTAATCTAAGAATGAACTGGTTGACCCTGGGCAAATCGTTTAACAGTGCGAAGGCTGATGCGCCTCGGTGCGCTTTGGTTCTCAAGAAATAACGTGCCAGGTGACGCTCTGGTCAGATTTAACACAGTAACGATCCGTAAATGGGAGCTTTAGAATCCAATGAGTGTTAAGGCAAGTGGTGGAAGCTCGGTTGCACGCCCGCAACTATACCAAACCGTACCAGTTGCTACGATTTCACAGGCAGAGCAACAAGACCGCTTTTTGGGGCGGGGCGAACTCGATGAACTCGTGCAGTATTTCAAATCCGGACAAAAACGTCTGGAAATCGCTGAAATCCTGACGCGAAACTCAGAACTGATCGTCTCTCGATCGGCAAACCGCATCTTTACCGGCGGCTCACCGATGGCATTCCTCGAAAAGCCTGCTGAAGAACCTGTGAAAACGGTAGCAGGCACAACGCTGAATACCGAAGAAGGAATGAAACTGGGTACGGTCACTTATGCGGAAGGCTCCGGTGGCGGATTGTTCGGCGGCATTCGGAACTTCTTCTTAACTCCGAGCGCGGGTGCAGTTCCTCCCGGTTTTCGTCCGATTAACGTCGCTCGCTATGGTCCAAGCAACATGGCGAAGTCGTTACGTGACTTAAGCTGGTTCCTACGCTATACGACTTATGCGATCGTCGCCGGAGATCCAAACATTATCTCGGTGAATACCCGCGGCTTGCGCGAGATCATCGAACGCGCCTGCTCGACCGATGCCACGATCGTCGCATTGCAAGAGATGAAAGTTGCCGCGAGTAACTACTTCCGCAACGATGCCGACGCGAAAACGATCGTCGATCAATACTTCGATGTGCTGATCACCGAGTTCAAAGCGCCGACTCCTTCGGATAAAGTGCGTCAGCGTCCCTCGGGAGATCTTCAAGGTCTGCAACTGCCGCAAATCTACTTCAACGCCGCAGAACGCCGTCCGAAGTTCGCGATGAAGCCGGGACTATCAAGCAGCGAAAAGAACGATGTCGTGAAGGCTGCTTATCGTCAAGTCTTTGAACGCGACATTACCCGCGCTTACTCACTAGGGATTTCGGATCTCGAATCCAAAGTGAAA
The DNA here is from genome assembly GCF_039962495.1 of Leptolyngbya sp. AS-A5. Lineage (NCBI taxonomy): Bacteria > Bacillati > Cyanobacteriota > Cyanophyceae > Leptolyngbyales > Leptolyngbyaceae > Leptolyngbya > Leptolyngbya sp. AS-A5. The sequence continues at coordinate 289,485 of NZ_JAMPLL010000001.1, forward strand.
AACGGCGATATTTCGATGAAGGAATTCATCCGCCGCTTAGCAAAATCGCCTCTGTACCGCAAAAATTTCTTTGAACCGTATATTAATAGCCGCGCTTTAGAATTGGCGTTCCGTCATATTCTTGGTCGCGGGCCTTCTTCGCGCGAAGAAGTGCAGAAGTATTTCTCGATCGTCTCGGCTGGAGGTCTAAGCGCCCTCGTCGATGCGCTCGTCGATTCCAAAGAATACAGCGACTACTTCGGCGAAGAAACCGTTCCGTATCTGCGCGGTTTAGGTCAAGAAGCGCAAGAATGCCGCAATTGGGGACCGCAACAAGACCTGTTTAACTACAGCGCTCCGTTCCGCAAGGTGCCACAATTCCTTACGACCTTTGCTTCCTATGACCAACCGCTACCGGATCAGCATCCTTACGGTTCTGGAAACGATCCGCTCGAAATTCAATTCGGTGCAATCTTTCCGAAAGAAACCAAGAACCCCAGCGCCAGCCCTGCTCCATTCGGTAAAGATACTCGCCGGATTCTAATTAATCGCGGTCCGGGTATCAACAACCAAGTGAGCAATCCGAGTGCGCGTGGCGCTGCTCCCGGATCTTTAGGCCCGAAAGTCTTCAAATACGACCAAAGCCCCAGCTTTACGGGATCGTTTGCAAAGAAATCTTCGGGCACAAAGGGCATCAGCACCAAGTTCTCAGAAAGCTCGACCCAAGCGGTGATCAAAGCGGCATATCTGCAAGTCTTCGGTCGCGATGTCTACGAAGGACAACGGCTCAAAGTTGACGAAATCAAGCTGGAAAACGGCGAAATCACCGTCAAAGAGTTCGTGCGTCGTCTGGCAAAATCGCCCCTGTTCCGCAGCTTGTACTGGGAAAAACTGTATGTGACGAAAGCGATCGAATACATCCACCGTCGCTTACTGGGTCGTCCGACTTACGGTCGTCAAGAAATCAACAAATACTTTGATCTCTGCTCGAAGAAAGGCGTTTTTGCCGTCATCGACGCAATTCTTGACACCGAAGAGTACAACAAAACCTTTGGAGAAGATACCGTTCCGTATGAGCGCTATCTCACTCCTGCGGGCCTGTCATCCAGAACCGTTCGTGTAGGTTCGATCCAAGATAAAGGCACGAAGGTCACGAAGGAAGAAACGCCTCGCTTCGTTGAATTGGGCACCGCTAGCGGAATCCGGACACAACCTGATATTGATTTCCGAATCAATCAAGGAGTTAGCAAGAAGCGCGAACAAACCAAAGTGTTCAAGCTGACGCAACTCAACGACAAGACGAATCTCAAGACCGTGATCGGAGCCGCTTATCGTCAAGTGTTCGAGCGCGACATCGCACCTTATGTCGCTCAGAATGAATTTTCTGCTCTCGAAAGTAAGCTTGGCAATGGTGAAATCAACCTAAAAGAATTCATCATCGGCTTAGGAAGCTCCAGCCTGTACATCAAAGAGTTCTACACGCCCTATCCGAACACGAAAGTGATCGAACTGGGAACTAAGCACTTCTTAGGACGTGCCCCACTGGATCAAGCTGAAATTCGCAAATACAACAAGATCCTTGCAGCTCAGGGCTTGAAAGCATTTGTGACCGAAATGGTGAACAGTGCGGAATACGCTGAAGCATTCGGTGAAGACGTAGTTCCTTACAACCGCTTCTTAACCCTGCCTGCGGCGAACTTCCCGAACTCTCAAACCCTGTACAACAAGCTCACCAAGCAAAACAACAAGCTAGAGGTTCCGAGCTTCTCGCCTGCACGATCGCGCATGGATGTGGCACAAATGCCGTTGACCGCAGCCGCGATTGCAGACCTCGCCATCCAAGAGCGCAAGCCTGATGGTAGCCAGCCCCGATTTATTCAACTTGGCAAATCCTACACCAACGGTGACGGTCAGTCAGTTGAAGAAGGAGTCGGAACTAGCCGCCGTAAACCTGCTCGCATCTATCGGATGAATCCGGGCATGACGCAGGGCGAAAGCGAACTGGTAATCAATGCCATCTACGTGCAAGTGATGGATGTGTTCAGCGGACAGGTGCCGAGCCAGTTTAGACGCTCTGACCTTGAAAGTAAACTTCGCAACAGTGAAATCTCTGTGCGTGAGTTCGTCAAGTCTTTGGCAAGCTCAGACATCTATGTCCGTCGCTTCTATGCCCCGTACCCGAATACGAAAGTGATTGAATTCTTGTTCCGTCACTTGCTGGGTCGTGCGCCCGCAACTCAAGGCGAAATCCGCGAGTACAACAAGATCCTGGCGGATCAAGGCTTGAAAGGTGCGGTTGAGGCGATGGTTAATAGTGCAGAATACACGCGCTACTTTGGCGAAGATGTGGTTCCGTACAAGCGCTTCCCCTCGCTGCCTGCTGGAAACTACCTCGGTAGTGTGAAAGCAGATGCGGACTTGGTGAAACAGTCGTGGTCGGATCTGTCGCCCTCGTATGTGACGGGTCGCCTCAGCTAAGTTGATTTGATTGAATGAAAGCAGCCCTCGATCGCTGAGTATGCGATCGAGGGCTGTTTTTATAATTGAAAAACCTTTGTAGAGGTGCGATTATGCCAATTCCAGAGGTTCAAGCCAGCGTAAAATATGTCACGAATGCAGCAGGCGAAAAAACTGATGTGCTAATTCCGGTTGAACTTTGGAAAGAACTGATCAAGCTCCTGCAATTAGAGGAAAGTGGGCTTGATGCGATCGACGAAAACGATGCAAGCGGACAGATTTTAGCTGACCTACAAGAAGCCATTCTTCAAGGAAGAGCGGGAGAGACGTTCCCAATTTCAAAGTTATGGGACGGGATTGATATCTAACGCTGTAATTCGTGAAGCTTGCGTTAGATAAGAAGCTATCTCAAATACTTGACGTAAACTCGATCGCACCGCAAAGTCTCAACTCCGGTACTCGGCTCATATCCATTACGTTCATACAGTTGAACCGCTTCTTTCAAAACGCTGGCAGTCTCTATCCAAATTTGATCGAATTCTTTTTTAGCGATCGCACTTTCCAATTCAGTTAATAAGAACTTTCCTAACCCAACACCTCGTGCTTCGGGCAATAGATACATCTTACGAATCTCGACTGCATTCTGACCGCGTGAAATTGGATAGTAAGCTCCGGTTCCAACCAATTTGTTGTCTCGCTCAATCACCCAAAATTCACCGTTCTGTTTCTGATAGAAATTCTCAACTTCTAATACATCGCGATCGGCTCCCTCTGGTTCTTGCGTCAGTCCATATTCTGCCAACACAGAACCAATCAGATTGAATGCGTTGATTCGATCCGAGAATTGCCAATGCCGAACGAGAAAGTCTTGATACTGCATCAACTATGAATTCTAGGTTGAGGATGTAATATTGATAGAATCTTGCTTTCGATCGCGCCTAATTCCTCTAATCGTTGTGTAATCTGCGACCGCTCAAAATAAGTATCTGCTAACGTCCAATACACGCCATAGTGTCGCGCTTCTGATGCCATCAATGCACGATAGAATTTTGCCAGTTCTTGATCCCCGCAATGTTGCGCCAACAATCCTAAGCGCTCATGACTCCGAGCCTCGATCAGTCCTGACACCAGCAGCGAATCTAACAGCCGATCGGGTTCTTCGCGGCGAATCTGTTTATTCAAGCTAGCTCCGTAAGGCGGTGGGGCAAGTGGCGCAAGAGGGATAGCGCGACGCTCCAAAATTTGGTTTACTTGCTCAAAGTGTTCTAGCTCTTCTTGGGCGATCGCGGTTAACATCCGTACTAATTTCGCACTAGAAGGATAACGGAACATGAGATTTAATGCGACTCCTGCAGCTTTTCGCTCACAGTGAGAATGATCGAGCAGAATTGTGTCCAAGCTTGCGATCGCTTGATGAATCCAAGCTTCAGAAGTTGGCTGCTGTAAAAAGCGAATCGTCGGAAAAGAAGAAACCACGGAACCCTCATGATTTGGTTAGTATTTGCAATTTTAACGGCTTTTTTTGAGTCTTTGAAGGATGTTTCCAGCAAACACAGTCTCAGAAATCTAGATGCTTACATTGTTGCTTGGGTTGCAAATATCTTTGCTGTTATCTTTTTAGTTCCACTATTGTTGCTAACCGGAATTCCAAAGATTGATCCTCAGTTTTGGATAGCCTTGTTAATCGGGGGTAGCTTGAATGTCATTTCCTTTGCCCTCTACATTCGCGCCCTTCAAATTGCAGATTTATCACTGACAGTTCCCTTAGTAACATTGACCCCCCTGTTTCTCTTAGTTACATCGCCGTTGATCGTGCAGGAAAGTTCGACTTCTGCAGATGCGATCGGTATCTTCCTGATTGTTGTTGGCTCATATGTTCTAAACTTACGTGAACGCCGGAATGGTTACTTTGCACCCTTGAGAGCTTTGTTTCGTAATCGAGGTAGCCGCTTTATGTTAATGGTTGCTTTTATCTGGAGCATTACTGCTAACTTCGATAAAGTGGGCGTAGTACATTCTTCGCCATTGTTCTGGTCAGCTGCTTTGTATAGTTATTTAGCAGTGGGAATGTTCCCGATCGCATGGTTTAACTCACGTCGTAAGTTCAATCAAATTCTGCCTAACCTGAAACCATTGATGGTGATTGGATTGTTTCATGCGATCGCCATTACCTTTCAGATGATTGCAGTAACCTACACTTTGGTAACACAAGTCATTGCAGTGAAACGCATGAGCGCTCTAATCAGTGTATTGTTCGGGCATTTTCTGTTTCACGAAAGAGGATTACGAGAACGTCTGACCGGAGCCGCAATCATGGTGTTTGGAGTAATCGTTATCACTTTATTCTAATCCCTCTACATTCATTGAATCTTTTGCGGATTGTCTCTGATAGTATTTGCACTTAGAGAAATTACAGATTTTTAAGTATCTTCTGAAAAATTGATACACAAGGCATGATCATCAAAGTTTCTCATGCAAGCGCTTCATGATTCGTCGATTATCCTCGCTTCCTGGTAGCATTTCAGTTACTGCAACCTGTGCACTATTTACTTGTGCAATGATCTTTCCCCAAGTCTCAACGACTCCACAAGCACCGCATCGCACTATGGCGATCGCCCAGTCTGAACGTCCTCGAATTGCCCACCCAATTTCATTTATCGAAGGCACGATCAAAGGTGTCCCGATTCGACTTGCAACGATCGATCTGAATGATCCCAAAACTTTTATCAGCATTGGACTTGCAAACCAAGCAAGTCAGGCGAATAGTGCACGATCGACTCGTGGAGACGAAGCTTTTCAAGCAATGGTACGCCGTAGCAAAGCTGCGCTAACTATCAATGGAACATTCTTCAGCATGGATGACCAGAAGCGCGTGATGGGAAACATGGTTGCAGGCGGGCGCTTCCTGAAGTTCAGTCCTTGGGAGAACTATGGCACAACATTAGGCATTCGTCGCGGTAATCGTCCTGAGATGATCACAGCCCGCACTGAAGGTAAACCGCACTGGAACCAACACTGGTTCTCGCTCACCGCTGGCCCTCGATTGCTTAAACAAGGCGAGATATCTATCAATCCTCAGCAAGAGGGCTTTAGCGATCCGGCTGTTTCCGGTGTGGCAGTACGATCGGCGATCGGCTTTCCCAAAAACGCGAATCGCCTCTATTTCGTCACATTCCACCAGCCTATTACACTAGAAAAAGAAGCAGTAATTATGCGATCAATTGGTGCTTACGAAGCGATGAATCTCGATGGTGGAACTTCGGTTGCATTAGCAGTCGGCGATCGGATTGTGCAATCTCCGGGACGTGAGCTAACCAATGTGATTACGGTGTATGATTCGCGCTTTTCTGCACCAGAGGGATTGAAGCGATCGTGGTACGACTTTCAGCAAAACAATCAAGTTGCACTACAACCCGGAAAGTAGCAATTTACCAAATTTTTGCCATTTGCAGGACAAATCCAGGCAACTCTGAATCACCGCTCACTGCTTCAGAATGCTCTAAAATTTCAGGTGATCGATCCAAACGATTGGCTTAGCAAACCTCATAAAACGGTTCATCGGTCATCTGCATGATCGTAGGAAAGCTAACAACCAAAGGAAATTGCTCAGTTTGAATCAGCAAAGTTGTCATTTGTCTCGCTCCTGAGCGGTTCAGTGCCTTAACACGATTGTAGTTCTATTGTCGATTTGAGATGTAGGTGAGGAGCGATCGCTCCCCCAACCCCAAACGCTACAAACTGCATGAGCGATCGTGCCTACGAGTTTCAGAAAAGCAATTAAATTGCACCACAGCTTGAAAGGTGAAGGTTTTAGTGAGTAAATGTACCAATCGGTGTAGTGACTGCTTCGATTTGAGATTCACTAACCTCGATTGTATCGTTTGGAATCAATCCTTCTAAGCTATAGCCGTTCTCCTCACCATTTGACATCTCGTAAACTTCAACAACTATGGCAATGCTGCCTTTCTTCACGCCAAACTGTGGCAAATCTTTCTTTAGAGCAACCTGGGTGAATAGCTGAAACTTCATGGTGCTTCCTCCTTTTGATTTGGGAACAAGGTGACAAAGCGAGTTACCCCTGCTTGAACAATCCAAATCGTTGTAACCGCGATCGAGATTTCATTCACTCCTGTCAACTCACCACTAATGCCGTACTTCTGACCATACCGAGTTAAAAGAGTAGGTGTCGCTTCTAAGGGAAGGATTTGCGATCGCAAATCCTGCTCTAGCTGTTGCCAATTTTCTAGAGTGTAGCCTGCTCTGGCAAGAAACTGCGATTTATTATCTTTACGCAGGGGAACTAATAAATATTCTGTGAGCTTTGAAGGTGAGATTACAGCATTGCGATCGAGGTACGGCATTCAGTTGAAAACAATCAAGCTCAAATAATAATCTCATGTCGTTATCGTATCGATGAGAGTTATTAAGCTAACGATCGCTCCCCCAACCCCAAATGCTACAGACTGTTAGAGCGATCGTATCCCCAAGCTGTGCATTCAAATTCGTTCGATCCAATTCTCAAGCGCAATCTCGATGAATAGCTCAAGGTCATCAAGTCGATCGGGATTTTGAATCAGCTTGGCATACTTCCTTGCGCCGTATGAGTCTTGAAAATATTCCCACTCCTGAAGCGCTTTCACCATCAAATGTGGAGACTCCCCTTGAAAATCATACCGCCTATTATTGGGGTAATAGCCCATACGCTCTAGTTTCCTTAAGCTCTCAGTATTCCAAATCAGCATTCGACCAATGCACTTTCTTGTAAGGTGAGGAAGCCACAAAAATAAATTGGATTTGGATCTTGAGCCGCTCAGAGAGCCGAATTTCAATTCTGCACATAAAGCGGTTTTTCCTTTCCCATACACGATCGAGGATGATAGGGAGGTTTCTTTCATTCGCTTGTCAAAGCTTAGAATCTTTTGACGAATCTGCAAAATCCGCTCCCGTCTAGCTTCTTCTACGTCTGATAGTCGATTAATTAACTTTCGAGGAACTGGGGGCAGCGTGTGAGACATTTCTGAGGCTTGGTATGGGATATTAAGATGCCAAACCTGCCTACTGTCCGCATCTTGCAAGCGCCAGTTGAACTTGGACTGTTCGTGCAAAATGTCAAAAGCTAGAAACTTAACAGCTAAAAGACTATATTTTCTATCAATCAGATTGTCTCGATGAAATGATGGTGCGATCGCAATCAAGCGAATAGGCTTCGAGTAGTCTACCTGATCTTGAAAGGGCTTCTCCTGTAGCAAAGCGTGGTAGCAGCGTGTAAGTTGCTGAACGACATAGCGATCCTCATTGTTTTTCAGTTCAAGCACTACAAGTTGATTGTTGTTAGCAAGCGCGAGAATATCGCAGAACTGTTCATTTACAAAATGCTGGCGTTTTAATGGTAGGAAGCCGAATAAATGACTCAAGTTCAGCCAGCCAAACTCTTCTAATTCTGTTTCAGTTTGAAATGTTCAGCCATTTCCTAAACGTTGAAGAGTAAACATTAATGATCAGCATGTCGAATCGATAACTCTACAGTGCCCTTGCTGAGTAAATTGGAATCGCTGCTTCTGTGCTAATCTCGACTCGAAAAATTTGTAGACAGTTTTACCAATCTTGTTCTACACTGTTTAATTGTCGCTAAAATTCAGTTGGGCGAATTTCGGGGAATTTCTGCGAATATTCTTTGCAGATAAGTTTTTTAGAAGTGCGCGATCACCTCTCTGAAACCCCTAGAATCGCAACCTTCAGGCGAGAAAGCTGAAACCATTAGACTTCAGTTCTTTTCGCGAACTGTATTCCGACTCCCGGAAACTGAGTAGCACCTTACTTAAGTCCGATCGGAATTCGCATTCCAGAGCATGACTCAACCTCAGCTTTTTCATGAATGCCTGAAGCACAACGAAACACGCGGAATCCGCTGCCTCTAATCTCCTAGAGGTAAGATTCTTCTGGTCTTCCGACCGTGGACTCCGTTGGAGTGACTGAGACACAAATCGGCGATCGAGGCGAAGCCTGTTCGCTGCATTTGTCATGATGTGTAAACAAGGAGAAAGAACAGTGGCTGTCGGCATTATCGGCACAAAGCTGGGCATGACTCAAGTATTCGACGAGCAACGGAGAGCAATCCCTGTTACCGTCATTCAAGTTGGCCCCTGCCCCGTAACCCAAGTCAAAACCAAAGAAACAGACGGTTATTCCGCCATCCAGATTGGATATGGTGAATGCACCGAGAAGGCATTGAACAAGCCTGAACTGGGTCATCTGAAAAAATCAGATTCGCCACCTCTGCGACATCTGATCGAGTATCGAGTAGACAACGCGGGAGAATACACCCTCGGTCAGCAGTTGAATGCTGACCTGTTTGAGGCAGGTCAAACCGTAGATGTGATTGGAACCAGCATTGGACGCGGTTTCGCGGGTTATCAAAAGCGCAACAACTTTGCACGAGGCCCGATGTCTCACGGTTCTAAAAACCACCGTGAGCCGGGTTCAACCGGAGCGGGAACGACTCCCGGACGGGTCTACCCAGGAAAGCGGATGGCAGGTCGCTTAGGCGGAACTCAGACCACCGTTCGGAAGCTGACTGTTGTGCGTGTGGACACAGAACGCAACGTCATTCTGATTAAAGGGGCAGTGCCCGGAAAGCCCGGAGCGCTTGTGCAAATCCTGCCCGCTAAGACCGTTGGGGGTAAGTAAAACATGGCAGACTTTACAGTAAAAGATTGGGACGGGACTGAAGCGGGAACCGCAGCGATCGATCTCAAAACCGCAAGACCCGAAAGCGCTGCTGGCATTTTGCACCGCGCCGTGATTCGTCAATTGGCGAATGCTCGTCAGGGAAATGCTTCGACTAAAACCCGTGCAGAAGTTCGGGGGGGTGGTCGCAAGCCTTGGAGACAGAAAGGAACCGGACGTGCTCGTGCAGGTTCAAACCGTTCTCCACTGTGGAGAGGTGGCGGTGTAATCTTTGGCCCGAAACCCAGAGATTATTCGATCAAGATGAACCGCAAAGAGCGAAGACTCGCGCTGAGAACTGCTTTCCAAGGACGGGCGGAAGACTTGATCGTGGTGCAGGATTTTGCAGATAAGCTGCCTCGCCCGAAGACCAAAGAGCTTGTTCAAGCATTATCGCGATGGGGCGTTGAAGCGGGATCGAAAGTTTTGATGATCGTGGCTGAGCGAGACGAGAACGTTTATCTCTCCGCTCGGAACGTGGAGCGACTGAGATTGATTTCAGCGAATAACCTCAATGTTTATGATTTGCTCCATGCAGATCACATTGTTGCGACTTCCGCAGCACTTGAGAAAATCCAGGAGGTGTACGGTGAAGACTGATCCCCGCAACTTAGCTGATATCATTCGTCGCCCATTGATTACCGAAAAAGCGACACGGTTGCTCGAACTGAACCAATACACCTTTGAAGTTCAGCCGAAAGCCTCGAAGCCCGAAATTAGAGCCGCGATCGAATACTTATTCGACGTGAAAGTCACGGGCATCAGCACAATGAATCTTCCTCGCAAGAAGAAGCGCGTCGGTAAGTACATTGGCTTCAAGCCGCAGTACAAAAAAGCGATCGTCACCCTGGCTGAAGGCGACACGATCACTCTGTTCCCCGAAGTATAACCACCCAGAGAGCAAACTATGGGCATCCGAAATTTTCGACCCTATACCCCTGGCACTCGTCAACGCAGTGTCCCTGATTTCGCAGAAATCACCAAGTCGGAACCCGAAAAGTCTTTGGTGGTGTACAAGCACCGCAATAAAGGACGGAACAATCGGGGTGTTGTCACCTGTCGTCACCGGGGCGGCGGTCACAAGAAACTGTACCGAATCATTGACTTCAAGCGTGATAAACGCAATGTTGTCGCGACGGTTGCGGCGATCGAATACGATCCGAACCGCAACGCTCGAATTGCATTGTTGTTCTACGCTGATGGTGAAAAGCGTTATATCCTGCATCCAGTTGGATTGACGGTTGGCACAAAGGTGCAAGCAGGCAACGATGCCCCGATCGAAGTTGGTAACGCTTTACCGCTCGAAAAGATCCCGCTCGGTACGATCGTTCATAACGTCGAACTGCAAGCCGGTAAAGGCGGACAAATCGTTCGGGCTGCTGGAGCTGCCGCGCAAGTTGCCGCAAAAGAAGGCGATTACGTCACCCTGAAGCTACCTTCGACTGAAGTTCGGATGGTGCGGAAAGAGTGTTACGCCACGATCGGACAAGTCGGCAATACCGATCACCGCAACCAAACGCTCGGAAAAGCTGGACGCAAACGTCATTTGGGTCGCCGCCCGGAAGTGCGTGGTAGTGTGATGAACCCCGTAGATCACCCGCATGGTGGTGGTGAAGGTCGGGCCCCGATCGGTCGATCGGGACCGGTGACACCGTGGGGTAAACCTGCGTTGGGTGCGAAGACTCGCAACAAGAAGAAACTCAGTAGCGCCCTGATCGTGCGTCGTCGTCGTAAGACTTCTAAACGCGGACGTGGCGGACGCGAATCGTAAGTTAGAGAGGACGAAAAACGATGGCACGTTCATTGAAAAAAGGGCCTTTCATTGCTGACCACTTGATGAAAAAAGTGGAAAATGCAAGAGCAAAAGGCGACACTCAGGTAATCAAAACCTGGTCACGCGCATCCACCATTCTGCCGCAAATGATCGGCATGACTTTTGGAGTTCACAACGGGAAAGTTCACGTTCCCGTATACGTGAGCGAACAAATGGTCGGTCACAAGCTGGGTGAATTTGCGCCTACCCGGACTTACCGGGGACATGGCGGCGGCGATAAGAAATCGCGGAGGTAGGAACAATGGCGACACAAACACCAGGAGAAGTCAAAGCGGTAGCCCGCTACATTCGGATGTCACCGTTCAAGGTGCGCCGAGTGCTGGATCAAATTCGCGGACGTTCCTATCGGGAAGCGCTGATTATCCTCGAATTCATGCCGTATCGTGCTTGTGAACCTGTTCTCAAGGTTCTACGATCGGCAGCCGCAAACGCAGAACATAATGAAGGCTTAAATCGTGCCAGTCTAGTCGTAAGTCAAGCCTACGCTGACCAAGGACCTGTTCTGAAGCGGTTTAGACCGAGAGCGCAAGGGCGGGCATATCAAATCCGCAAACCGACGTGCCACATCACGATCGGCGTTGCGCCGGGCGCAGATTCATAAGGGAGAACAACATGGGACAGAAGATTAACCCCAATGGTTTTCGGCTCGGTGTGATCAAAGAACACCGATCGCGCTGGTTTGCTGATGCCGATCGTTATCCCGATCTGCTTCAGGAAGACCACAAGATTCGGCATTTCTTCACCAAGAATCCGAAGAACTTGGATAACCTGAAAAAGCCGGGGATTTCGGAAATCCGTATTGAACGCAAAGCCGACCAGATTGATTTAGAAATCCGCACGTCTCGCCCTGGCGTGGTCGTCGGTCGTGGTGGCGCTGGAATCGAAGTGCTGAGAGCGAACCTCCAGCAAGCGTTAGGCGCAAACGATCGACAAATCCGCATTAACGTGGTGGAAGTCGCTCGTGTGGATGCTGATGCCATGCTGATTGGCGAGTACATCGCAGAACAGCTAGAGCGTCGGGTTTCCTTCCGGCGCGTCGTGCGCCAAGCGATCCAGCGTGCTCAACGTGCAGGCATCGAAGGCATCAAAATCCAAGTGAGCGGTCGCCTGAATGGGGCTGAAATTGCCCGTCCAGAGTGGACTCGCGAAGGTCGTGTTCCCCTACACACCCTCAGAGCCGACATCGATTATGCTTACACGACTGCCCAAACGATCTACGGAACGTTAGGCATCAAAATTTGGGTGTTCAAAGGAGAAATCCTGCCCGGACAAGAGCGTGAAGCTGAAGTTGTCGCGCCGAACCAACAACCGCGTCGTCGTCAACAGCGTCGTCAGCGATTTGAAGATCGATCGAACGAAGGGTAGGAACAGTAGGGAGTAGGGGGACGAGAGAACATTGAAACATCTCGCTCCCCACTCCCCACCTCCCCACTCCCCACATACAGGTATCGACCAATGTTAAGCCCAAGAAGAACAAAATTCCGTAAGCAACAGCGCGGTCGGATGCGAGGATTGGCGACACGCGGAAGTCAACTGAACTTCGGTGACTTTGGCTTACAAGCCCTAGAGCCAACCTGGATCACATCGCGCCAAATCGAAGCTAGCCGTCGTGCAATGACGCGCTACATTCGCCGGGGTGGACAAATCTGGATTCGAATTTTCCCCGACAAGCCCGTCACCGCTCGTGCCGCAGAAACCCGGATGGGTTCTGGTAAAGGTGCGCCCGAATACTGGGTTGCCGTGGTGAAGCCTGGTCGGATTATGTTTGAAATCGCTGGAGTCCCGGAAGAAACTGCTCGTGAAGCCATGCGCCTCGCCCAGTACAAACTCCCGATCAAAACGAAATTCATCACCCGTCAGCAAGTCGTTGAGGAGGAATCATAAATCATGGCACTTCCGAAAATTGCAGATGCTCGATCGCTAAACGACGAAGAACTTTCGGATCAGATTCTTTCTGTCAAGAAAGAGTTATTCCAACTCCGAATGCAGCAAGGAACTCGTCAACTCGAAAAACCGCATCAATTCAAACACCTCAAGCATCGCCTCGCGCAGCTCCTGACGGTGGAACGTGAAAGACAGTTGAAAGGTGAATAAGTCCAATGGCAGTTAAAGAAAGAGTTGGCTTAGTTGTCAGCGACAAAATGGACAAAACGGTGGTCGTGGCTGTGGAAAACCGCACCGCGCACCCAAAATACGGAAAAATCGTCGTCCGGACAAAGCGCTACAAAGCACATGATGAAGAAAACAAGTGCAAACAAGGCGATCGCGTCCGGATTCAGGAAACTCGCCCCTTGAGCCGCACCAAACGCTGGTCTGTGCTTGAGATCCTGAGTACTAAAGCCTAACCTATCAGGAGACGGACATGATTCAGCAGGAAAGCTATCTCAATGTGGCAGACAACAGCGGCGCTCGGAAGCTCATGTGCATTCGTGTACTGGGTGGCAACCGTCGCTATGCCGGAGTTGGCGATGTCATTGTTGCTGTTGTGAAGGATGCAATCCCGAACATGGCAGTGAAAAAGTCGGATGTTGTTAAAGCCGTCATTGTTCGCACTCGCAAAACCTTGCGTCGCGATAGTGGCATGAGCATTCGGTTTGATGACAATGCAGCCGTGATTATCAACGCAGACGGCAACCCTAGAGGAACCCGTGTGTTTGGCCCAGTTGCGCGTGAACTCCGCGAAAAGAACTTCACCAAGATTGTTTCTCTAGCGCCGGAGGTGCTGTAAATGGCATTGAAGAAGAAAAAGTCCCCCGTTGCCCTAAAAATGCACGTCAAGGCGGGTGACACGGTACAAGTGATTGCCGGAAACGATAAGGGCAAAGTTGGTGAGATTGTTCGCGCATTTCCTAAACTCAGCAAAGTGATTGTGAGAGGCGTGAACATCAAAACCAAACACATCAAGCCGAAACAAGAAGGCGAATCCGGTCGGATCGAAACGATCGAATTTCCCATCCACAGCTCGAACGTGATGCTGTATTCCGAAAAGCAAAAAGTCGCATCTCGCATTTGCTACACCTTCACCGAAGATGGACGCAAAGTGAGAAAACTCGTCAAAACCGGCGAAATCATTGATTAAGCCTTGCATTCATTTAGCCCCTGACCAAGCCCAGGGAGGAATCTAAACTATGTCCAACAGACTGAAGACCTCGTACGCAGAAAAAGTTGTTCCCAAGTTAACCGAGCAGTTTGGCTATAAGAACATCCACGAAGTTCCCAAAGTCGTCAAGATCACCGTTAACCGGGGTCTGGGCGAAGCGTCACAGAATGCGAAAGCGCTTGAAGCATCTGTCAACGAACTCGCAATCATCACTGGTCAAAAACCCGTCGTTACTCGCGCTAAAAAAGCGATCGCCGGATTCAAAATTCGTCAAGGAATGCCAGTTGGGGTGATGGTGACGCTGAGAGCCGATCGAATGTACAACTTCTTGGATCGTTTGATGAATCTAGCCTTGCCTCGGATTCGGGACTTTCGCGGCATCAGCCCGAAAAGCTTTGACGGACGCGGTAACTACACCCTCGGTCTGAGAGAGCAACTGATCTTCCCCGAGATTGAGTACGACAGCGTCGATCAAATTCGGGGGATGGACATCTCGATCATTACGACTGCAAACACTGATGAAGAAGGACGTGCCCTGCTGAAAGAACTGGGTATGCCGTTCCGAGATAACTAACGCAGTCAAATCACAGAGGCAACTATGGCAGCAAACGACACCATTTCAGATATGCTGACGCGCATTCGGAACGCTAGTCTAGCGCGTCACCAAACGACCGAAGTTCCATCCACCCGCATGACTCGCAGTATTGCTGAGGTATTAGTCGCTGAAGGCTTTATCGCCTCAGTCGAAGAAGTAGGTGAAATTCCCAAGAAAAACCTAGTCTTGGGTCTCAAGTACAAAGGCAAAAATCGCAAACCGATTATCACCGCACTGAAGCGCGTGAGCCGTCCGGGTTTGCGGGTGTACTCGAATCGTAAAGATCTGCCACGTGTCTTAGGCGGCATCGGGATTGCGATCGTTTCCACTTCAAGCGGCATTATGACTGATCGCGAAGCTCGCAAAACGGGTGTTGGCGGTGAAGTCCTTTGCTACGTCTGGTAAGCAGTTGGAGGAATAAACTATGTCTCGAATTGGAAAACGTCCGATTACCCTCCCTGCGAAAGTGACCGTCGCGATTAACGGTCAAGAAGTCGTGGTGAAGGGGCCGAAAGGAGAACTGTCAAGAGTTCTGCCTGCGGGAGTTACGATCGAAACCGAAGGCGATACCGTAACCGTGAATCGGGTCAACGACTCGCGGATGGCGCGTGAACGTCATGGTCTGTGCCGTACTCTGGTTGCCAATATGGTCGAAGGAGTGGCAAATGGATTTCAACGCCGCTTAGAAATTCAAGGGGTCGGCTATCGGGCTGCAGTTCAAGGTAAGAATCTGAACCTCAGCATGGGCTACAGCCATCCGGTACTGATCGAACCGCCAGACGGCATTCAATTCCAAGTCGAAAACAACACTAACGTGATTGTGACCGGAATTGATAAAGAAATCGTCGGCAACACGGCGGCGAAAGTGCGGTCGGTACGCCCACCGGAACCCTACAAGGGTAAGGGAATTCGCTATGCGGGCGAAGCAGTCCGTCGCAAAGTTGGTAAGACGGGTGGTAAAGGGAAGAAATAAGCCATGAGCAAAGTAAGTCGTCGAGAATCTACACGCCTGCGTCACGCTCGGATTCGCCGTCGTGTGTCGGGCACTCCAGAGCGTCCCCGGTTAGCCGTGTTCAAATCGAATCAGCACATCTATGTTCAACTGATCGATGATGTGGCTCAAACCACGATCGCGGCTGCTTCCACCGTCGATCCGGAACTGAAAGAAAAAATCGAATCCGGAGCAAACTGCGCGGCTGCGGCTGAAGTCGGTCGGTTGATTGCCGATCGTGCGAAAGCCAAAGGCATCGAACAAGTGGTGTTCGATCGCGGAGGTAACTTATATCATGGTCGCGTCCAGACCTTAGCGGATGCTGCCCGTGAAGCAGGTCTAAACTTCTAGGAGCAAACATAAATGGCTAAGGCAAAAGGAAAAGAAAAGAAATCTCGCGAAAAGGAATCCGAATTCCAAGAGCGTGTGGTACAGATCCGCCGTGTAACTAAAGTAGTTAAGGGTGGTAAAAAGCTCAGCTTTAGAGCGATCGTGGTAGTTGGAAACGAGAAAGGTCAAGTCGGTGTCGGCGTGGGTAAAGCCAGCGATGTCATCGGTGCGGTGAAGAAGGGTGTCGCAGACGGTAAAAAGCATCTGATCGATGTGCCCCTGACCAAATCTAACTCGATTCCACATCCTGCAACCGCAATGGGCGGCGGCGCTAAAGTGATGATGCGTCCTGCGGCTCCGGGTACTGGGGTAATTGCCGGGGGTGCTGTTCGGACGGTGCTAGAGCTCGCTGGCGTGAAGAACATTCTGGCGAAACAGCTTGGATCAGGCAACCCGCTGAACAATGCGCGTGCTGCGGTGAATGCGTTAGCAGAACTTCGCACACTGTCGGATGTCGCTCAAGAGCGCGGCATTCCGGTTGAACAACTTTACGGCGTTTAGGAGGCACTAGATCATGAGATTAGAAGATGCTGTGCCCCAACCAGGCTCAACCAAGCGGAAGCGTCGCATTGGTCGCGGGATTTCTGCGGGTCAAGGCGCGAGTGGTGGTTTTGGAATGCGGGGTCAAAAGTCTCGATCGGGTCGTCCGACTCGTCCGGGGTTTGAAGGGGGTCAAACGCCTCTGTATCGTCGCTTGCCGAAGTTGAAATACTTCACGGTGATTAATCGGAAGTATTTCACGGTGGTCAATGTGGGCGATTTGGCTGAGTTGGATGCCAATTCTGAAGTGACGTTATCTTCATTGATGGATGCGGGGATTGTGACTCAGGATGATGGTCCGCTGAAGATTTTGGGCGATGGTGAGTTGTCGGTGAGTCTGACTGTGAAAGCAGCAGCGTTTACTGAGGGCGCTAAGTCGAAGATCGAAGCGGCTGGCGGAACTTGCGAAGTCGTCTAAGTTCTTAGTCCGTTAATGAAGAAGACCTGCATCTTTGGTGTGGGTCTTTTTTATCGCATTAGAATCGTAAATATAGTTGAATACGGTAGAAAACATGGTCAAAGACATGCTGATTTGTCTAGGTGATGGCGATAACATTGGCGATGTGATCGACTCATGTTTACTATCCGAAGATCTTGAAAAAGCAAATAAATTTTCATTTCAAGTGAAATCAGCTCTTGAGGACATTGCGAGAATGGCAGTCAACGAGATGAATGCCTCTTTAATATATGTAGCTGGTGACGATATATGTTTTACAGTATCATCCAGTATTCAGATTAAAGATACGTTGATCTCTTATACAAATTTTTTCTTCAGAAATACTGAAAGAACTATGTCGTTTGGGATTGTTAGAATAGCAACAGAGGCGTTGATTGCTCTAAGGAAAGCTAAGGTTTCAGGAAAGGGCTGTGTTCAGATGTTTGGAGGCTATCAGGATTGAAACTGTATATCTTTGTCACAAGTAATAGACCTGATCAGTACCTTAACTCAATTGTGCATTGCATTGAGAAAGGTGCAAGAAGTGTAGTATTTATTCAAGTTAAAGATATTCAGCTTGATCAAGTTCAACTAAATCTACTCCGAACTGATGTTTATACCCTACTTCAAAATCTCTCAGAAGGCTCGTATAAATATCTTGAAGGTAGCCGCAAAGATGCAGTAGTTAATTTAGCTGCTGAATACAACCCTGAAGAACTTGCAAAATTGAAGGCTCGATATAAGCTTCATCTATCTGACAACATTGATTGGAAAGTAGAAAGATTGCAATATTCAGATTTAAGACAGTATATTTCTAAACTTGCAACTAAGGATTCCATCATTGATGTCACATCTGTTTCTAAAGCATATATAGGAGATATTTTTGCTTGCTCTTTGCTTGAAAATATAGTGAATTATGTACTTTTGAGCTACTTGTTAAGCCTAACTTCGATCGACCTTGGAAAACTCTAATTCATGAACTAGAAGAGGGAAAAACCTACCAATATACGAACCTTGTCGAAACTCCAATATTCAAGGCGAGTAGCAATGCAATTTTGATCAGAACAGCACCTCTATTAGTCTCAGTTATTGGAACTATCTTGTTTCTAGCTTTGGCGCTCATCGGAGCTTCTGTGTTTGGTTTCAGTGGAGTGTTTTTACAGGTACTAAGTGTAATCGGAACAGTGTTGGGAATTGTTTCCTACCTGCTTGTTTACTTTCCCGTGAGAGGTAAGTGAGATTGAAGGGAGTGCGATCGGATCGAAATAGGCACTCGCGATCGCTCAATTTCTCGATCGCTTTTCTATAGAACCCATTTGGGATCTTTTACTGTGTTCGCAAGGTCGATGACTTCTCGGTTTCATGATTCGGATAGTCTTTGAACTATGATTTTTCTGCTAGATTTACGAATCTCTCGAAACGGCTTTCTGCTTACCTTATGTGTCAAGAAGAGATCCCAAATGGGTTCTATAGGCTATCCTTGGAACTAACGGGAAAGCGTAAAAACTATGTTGGATGAAACATCGATCGACAACGGTTAACCGCGCTTGAGAAAGAAGTCGCAATACTGAAGCAAAAAGTGACTGATAATTGGCTGGAGCACCTCATCGGCTCCATCTCAGACGAAGAGACTTTTCTGCAAGTGCTCGAATACGGGCGGATCGGGACGCTGATAAACCGAATGATGAGAGACGAAGCTTTGTGCCATCGAAATCCTCTGATTCTCAAATTCTGAACTAATATGGTTTTGCCCTAGTTACCCAGTTCAATCCATGTCCGACCCTCAAGCAACGTTTTCTCAGCTCAGACAAGCCCTCGATCAAATTGTGGTCGGTCAATCTGCATTAGTGCAACAGCTTTTAGTGGCGATGCTGTCTGGGGGACACGTAATTTTAGAGGGAGTTCCGGGAACAGGGAAAACGCTGCTCGTCAAAGTCATGGCACAATTGGTGCGATCGGAGTTTCGTCGCATTCAACTCACGCCAGACATCCTACCATCGGATATCTTGGGAACAAATATTTTTGACTTGAATACTCGCAGCTTTGTGCTAAAAAAAGGCCCTGTATTCACTCAGATTTTGTTAGCTGATGAAATCAATCGAACGCCGCCGAAAACCCAATCTGCACTGCTCGAAGCGATGGAAGAACAGCAGGTGACGCTGGATGGCGAAAGCTTGCCTCTATCTGATTTCTTTTGGGTGATTGCAACACAGAATTCATTGGAATTTGAAGGAACATATCCTTTACCAGAAGCGCAACTCGATCGCTTCCTCTTCAAGCTGATCGTTGCTTATCCCGATGCGGCGGCTGAGAAGAAAATGCTGCTGAATCATCAAGCGGGATTTCAGGCAAAACGACTTGATCTAGACAGAATTAAGCCTTTAGCATCGGTTGAACAGATTTTACAGGCGCGGCAATTGGTACGATCGCTCACTGTTGAAGAGTCAATTCTTGATTACCTACTCTCTGTGGTGCAAAAAACCCGTCAACATCCCGATTTAGTGCTGGGAGCATCGCCACGATCGGCAGTAGCATGGCTGAATGCCAGTAAAGCCCACGCTTGGTTAGCAGGTCGCAACTATGTGGTTCCCGATGATATCAAAGCAGTTGCACCACCCTTGTTACGACATCGATTGATCCTGCGTCCCGAAGCTCAATTAGATGGTGTGAATGTGGATGCAGTGATCAATACAGTTCTCAATCAAGTTCCTGTTCCCCGATAACTATGATTCCTTCGCGCCGAACTTACGGATTGTTGTTACTCGGTGGCGCGATCGCTGCCGTTCTCTTCTTGTTTAACGCGGCATTGTCGATCTCAGCATTGTTATTGTTTGATCTGATTGTTCTCGGGCTATCAATCTGGGATAGTTCACGGGTGAAGTCAAATCAGGTAAAAGTCCAGCGACAAGTGGCATCTCGATTGTCGATCGGGCGAGATAACTTAGTAAGTTTAACAATCGAATCAGGAGCGCGATCGGCAGAAGTACGAATCTATGACAAATATCCGATCGCATTTTCAGCGTCATCAGTACCCTTATCAACCAAGCTTGCACCGAACATCAAACAAGACCTATCCTACACTGTGCATCCTTTTAAGCGGGGAGAATATCACTGGAAAGAAATCCAAGTCCGTCAGCTTAGTCCGTGGCAGTTAGCTTGGCACAATTGGAAGATACCGCAGGATCAGAAAGTTGCAGTTTATCCCGATTTGATTGGACTCCGATCGCTCTCCATTCGCTTAACTCTAGAATCCTCTGGGTCAATTCGTCGTGCTCGTCGATTAGGGATTGGAACTGAGTTTTCTGAACTCCGAGAATATGGTGTTGGCGATGATCCACGCTTTATTGATTGGAAAGCTACTGCACGACGCGGACAGCCTTTAGTCAGAGTCTTAGAACCAGAACAAGAGCAAACTTTGATTATTTTGCTCGATCGAGGTCGGTTGATGACTTCTCAAGTTAAAGGATTAGCGCGGTTTGATTGGGGATTGAATGCCACCTTAGCCCTAGCATTAGCAGGACTGCATCGGGGCGATCGCGTTGGCGTTGGAGTGTTTGATCGACAAGTGCAAACCTGGATTCCACCAGAACGCGGACAAGCTCATCTCAATCATTTGATTGAACGGTTAACTCCAATTCAACCGGAAATCTTAGAGCCAGATTATCTAGGTGCAGTTACAACGTTAGTCAATCAACAAGCGCGACGTGCTTTAGTTGTGGTCATTACCGATATTGTGGATAATACTGCGTCTTCAGAACTGCTTGCAGCATTGGGAAGATTGACACCAAGGTATCTACCGTTTTGTGTGACACTACGCGATCCACAAGTTGATCAGCAAGCGCACACGACTACTGAAGATTTGTCGTCAGCTTATCAAAGAGCTGTTGCACTCGATCTGATAGCTCAGCGTCAAATCGCATTTAGTACATTAAAGCAGCGTGGTGTTTTGGTATTGGATGCACCTGCGAACCAAATTACAAATGAATTGGTCGATCGATATCTCCAACTCAAAGCCAGAAATCAGCTTTAGGGGGAAGTTCGGTGATCGGGCAAAACAGTAGATTCGGAAGTATTGTTAATCTGATCAACCGATGAATCCTCTTAAGCACAAAGAACTATTACGCGGTATTTTTGCCGTTGCTCTGATTATTGTTGGAATCACTCACTTTCTTGCACCCCAAGAGTACGCCAAAATCGTACCGCCCATCTTTCCAGCGTTCACTTCGGTCTATGTAAGTGGAGTCTTTGAGATTTTGGGTGGCATTGGATTGTGTATTCCTTACTTGAGTGTTGCAGCAGCATGGGGACTGATTTCTCTGTTTATTGCAGTCTTTCCTGCCAATATCTATCTCGCATTGCACAGTGAAATCACATTAAACAACATTCCGCATAGTCCTCTGTTTTACTGGCTGAGATTGCCGCTTCAAGCCGTTCTAATTGCTTGGGCATATTGGTACACGCGCAACCCACAAGACCAAAGAGGAGCAGAAGCGATCGCAAACCAATGGCAAAAGATCGATCGCTTAGTCGAGAAGAAATAGATTAAAGAATCCTCTCCAGCCCATACACCAAGGATTTTAGAGGGATCACTTTGCGAATCGAGAGCAGCACTCCCGGCATATAACAAGTGCGATCGGTCGCATCATGCCGCAGCGTATAAATTTGTCCTTGTGCCCCAAAAATAATTTCCTGATGTGCAACCAATCCGGGCAATCGAATGCTATGAATCCGAATTCCCTCATCGGCTTGCGCTCCTCTTGCTCCTGCAATTTTTTCGGTTTCAGAGACGATCGCTTCGTTATAAGTCTTGCCGAGTTCCGCTAACATTTGCGCGGTTTGGACTGCGGTTCCGCTCGGTGCATCGGCTTTCTGATTGTGATGCAGTTCAATAATTTCGACGTGATCGAAGTATTGCGAAGCTTGAATCGCGGCTTGCTGCATCAACACAACGCCGATCGAAAAGTTCGGAACAATTAAACATCCGGTACTCGCTTTATCGGCAAACTCGGCTAAATCCTGAATCTGACCTGCGCTTAATCCGGTTGTGCCGACCACTGGACGGACTCCGTAAGCGATCGCCGATCGCACATTGTTGTAAACTGCATCCGGGTGCGTTACATCCACCACAACGCCCAACTCTTTCTCCTGTGACAGCATCGCCATCATTGACTCATACTCATTCGTCACAGGCACTTCGAGCGCCCCACAGCCGACGATTTCCCCAATATCTTCACCGATATACTTCGGGTTTTTTGCCAGCGCCCCAATTAACGTCATATCTGGCGACTGCGACACCGCTTTGACAATTTCCCGACCCATTTTGCCCGTTGCACCATTCACCACGACTGGAATGCGACCTGCCATCGGCTCACCTTCTAATTCAGCTTCTCTATTCTCCCACTCCCGCTTCGTGTCACAATAGAAAACGCGAATTAAAACTGCTTTACTCTTTCAGGACATCCCGTGACCTTTACGACACAACCGACATCACAAAACGGACGATCGACCGCTACTTCCGCTCGGCGGCGTGCTGTGTTTCCTTTTACGGCGATCGTTGGACAAGAAGAAATGAAATTAGCGCTGTTGCTCAACATCATCGATCCTAAGATCGGTGGGGTGATGATTATGGGCGATCGCGGCACCGGAAAATCCACCACGATTCGGGCCTTAGCAGATTTACTGCCAGAAATTGACGTCGTTGCCGATGATCCGTTTAATAGTCATCCCACCGATCCCGAATTGATGGGTGATGTGGTACGGCAATCGATCGATCAAGGCATCGATGTGCCTGTCGTTAAGAAAAAAGTAATGATGGTCGATTTGCCTCTGGGTGCGACTGAAGATCGCGTCTGCGGCACGATTGACATTGAAAAAGCACTGTCCGAAGGGGTGAAAGCCTTTGAACCAGGACTGTTGGCAAAAGCAAATCGCGGCATTCTCTATGTCGATGAAGTCAACCTGCTCGATGATCACCTCGTCGATGTACTGCTCGACTCCGCTGCTTCTGGCTGGAACACCGTTGAACGCGAAGGCATTTCGATCCGACATCCGGCTCGCTTTGTTCTCGTCGGATCGGGCAACCCGGAAGAAGGGGAACTGCGTCCGCAATTGCTTGATCGCTTCGGAATGCACGCTGAAATCCGCACCGTAAAAGAGCCAGTTCTGCGGGTGCAAATCGTTGAACAGCGTACCGAATTCGATCAAGATCCAGTTCCGTTTCTAGAAAAATATCAGCCCCAACAAACCGATTTGCAGCGTCAGATCGTCGAAGCACAAGAGCGCTTGAAGGCGATCGCGATCGACTATGATCTGCGCGTAAAAATCTCGCAAATGTGTGCTGAGCTCGATGTCGATGGATTGCGTGGCGACATTGTGACCAACCGGGCAGCAAAAGCCTTAGCGGCTCTAGAAGGTCGGACTGAAGTAACCGTCGATGAAATTCGTCGGATTGCGCCGCTTTGTCTGCGTCACCGTCTACGGAAAGACCCAATGGAATCGATCGATTCTGGCTATAAGGTTGAAAAAGTGTTCGATCAAATCTTTGGAGTTGCGGCTGAGTGAAGGAAAAACCGGGTACTTAAAACACCCGGTTTTCTAATGCAAATTACAAACTAGCCGTCTTTCCAGTCTCTGCTTGAGAAGGAATCGGCTCAACTTCCGTATGTCCCATCTCGCTTGCCAACTCCCGCAATAGCGAAATCTGCTGCTCAAACTCAAGCCCTTCTAACCGCTTCAACAGATTACTGATTGCCTCTGAAGCTTGATAATCCGCAGGCATATCCACAACCGCTTCACCCATTGCCACTGCCCACGCAAACCAAACTAATAACTGATTATTTTCCTTCAGCGCCCCATAAGCGCGAGAATACTCCGTGTCTGCCCGATTCACCACATCGCGCATCGCTTGAAGCTGATCTTGGTGCGATAAATTCAGAAAACTGTCGCCCAGCAGAAGCGGCGCTAGTTCAGGTTCTGCTGCTCTTGGAGCCGCAGGCGTAACCGAGTCGCCCATTTTTTCATAAACGTAGTACAGCAGCGCCAGCTTATCATCGGCTCCCAACTGGTTAAAATCTGCGATCGTGCCCTGAATGTCCTGATCTAAATACTCAGATGGATCAACGTTCTGACTTGCAGATTGAGGCATAAAACTTTTTCCATAAATAACGCCACTCAAGACGTATCAAGCTTTACCATCTAAAATCGCCCTCCTCAAGAGCGACTTCACACTCTAACCTCTGATAAACGCTCAGATCTATCTTTTGGGCGTGGCAGGAAATTTTGAAATTTAGTACCGTAGCAACATTGCAAACGCAAGATAGGAGAATTTATTATGTCTGAAATTAATACTCAATCTCAGGACGCTCAACAGGTCTCTGAAGCGATCGCAGCAGGCGATCGTCCTGCGCCTCAAGTGGATGTATCTGCTGACTACGAAGCCGCTCAAGAATTCAGCACCAGCAGCATCGATCAAACCGGTGAGGGCGAAAAAGCCGCAGAAGCAGCAACAGCCCATCAATTTGAAGTGCATTCGGCAGACGAAACCCACCTCACACCCGACGCGCTAAGTTCAGAGCCAACCGGTGATCCAGACCTGTATCGAGACATGGCGAAAGATGTCACGCATAGTTCGGGCGCAACCGGAAATGTAGATGATGACTTGATGAAAAAAGCGATCGAGCTAGGAAAACCGGGTCAATAGCAGACAAACCTTTTGAGACAGGCTGGAACAGGGTTTGTGGTTCGGCGATCGCTGATCCGCTACAAGTTTTACACCCAATGACAAGCTAAGCGCGATCGCGCAAGTGACTCCAATAATCCAGTAGCGCTGAGAGGATCTTTGGGAAGCGTTAGACTTCACCGGGACAATCAGCGCTTTTATTTGATTGAGATTATGAGTGCTAAAGGCAATGCTGACAGCGCACTCCGAGTTCGTGCTTTGTTCGGCTAAATCGGTTCTGAGTGTTAAAGCGTCCCTGAGCGTATCATATCCCGCGGTAACTTCCTGCTGACAAAATGCCAAGGTTCCTAACTGATGAAGTGCCCATGCTTCGATCGCTGCATCACCTAATGCCCATGCTGCCGCTAAACTACACCGCAGCAGTTTCGACCAGCTATCCCACAATTTCGCAATGGCAAACTCGCCTTCAACCGATCGCACCATTTCAATCACTTCTACCGATCGCCGTTGATTTGCGCCCCATTCTACTGCCAGCATCAGTAACTCCCGCTCTTGCAGAATGGCATTAGGCTGAGTCCGAATCCAGTCGAGAACATAGCTCAGAACTCTTTCCATCC
This sequence comes from Leptolyngbya sp. AS-A5, assembly GCF_039962495.1. Taxonomy (NCBI): domain Bacteria; kingdom Bacillati; phylum Cyanobacteriota; class Cyanophyceae; order Leptolyngbyales; family Leptolyngbyaceae; genus Leptolyngbya; species Leptolyngbya sp. AS-A5. The sequence continues at coordinate 314,828 of NZ_JAMPLL010000001.1, forward strand.
AAGCTTCTGAGCTTCGGTGTTGAATTCGTAACCGATAGCGTCCTCGCTCCACTCCGATCAGTTTTAGATCAATCAGCCTGTCTAAATTTGAGTGAGAAACATTTGCGATCGCCGTAATTTGCTTCGCACTGAGCGGAACCCCAACGGTTGCCAACAGTTCAAGAACAGCAATTTCTGCATCAGATCGTTCGCTCAAATCAATCTCAACTGGCTCAGGAACCTGGATTGCCAAATCTGCTTGAGCAAGCCTTCGGTCAGTCGACGCGATCGCAAATCGGCTTTGAGGTAGCCAGCGCTGCAGTTGTTCAAAGTCTGTGGCGGTTAACTTCGAGTGATCTAACAGAATCAAAGCTTGGCGATCGCTCAGTCCTGATCGAATCTCTGCTCTTGATGGCTTCACCTCTGAAGGAACTCGATAAAACTGTTCAAAAATCGTCTGTAGCAGATCCCCGATCGGATCAAGCTGGTCTAAATATAAAATTCCATGCGGATAAGCTTGTTGCAATTCAGGTTGGTGAGCTAACGATCGCAGTAGCGCCACCTTTCCAAAGCCTCTGCCGCAAATTTCTATTGATCGCTGCGCTTTGAGCGCTATTAAAGCCTGCGAAATTGTTGCTTCATCTACTGATTCAACCAAAGGCAAAACCAACGCTGGCATCGGCATCAACTCAAAAGTGCGTGTCTCAACCGAAATCGCCTGCAACACGACCCCATATCCAGACCCAATCAAGCATTCGCACTCTTCAAGCAGGAGACGAGCGACAACCGTTTGACTCAATACGGTCTCGATTGTGCTGGAAAAGGCAGAACGAGACATAAACTGCACTAGCTAAATCTGCGATCGAAATGAAAAAAAGAATTTCCCCAAGGCAGATTATAATAAGCCAATCCAGCTAATCTGTCTAGACTGAGCCGAACCTCAATTCAGAGAACTTGATCGCGCTACCGCAAGTCCGATCGAGTCCGTCGAACTCTCTAGGTCTGAGTTCACCCGCGATAAAGTTGCTAAAAACTCTGTAATATTCTCAAACTCACAATATGCAGACGCATAGCGAATACAAGCTGCCTCGCTTAAGGGCTGCAACTCTCGCAACACAAGCTCACTGATTTCACGACTTAAAATCTCTCGATTTGTGCGCTGCTGCAACAATCCTTCGATCGTACTGACAACCATCTCAATTTGGGATGCACTAATTGCCGTTCGCTCACAAATTCGAGTCAACGATCGCACCAGCTTTTCACGATCGAAGCTCTCGCGATTGCCATTCTCCTTCACCACCACGAGCGGCGCGAACTCAACCCGCTCATAGGTCGTAAACCGATGATTGCACTTGAGACATTCACGCCGCCGTCGCACACTTTGACCCCCCTCAGCAGATCGCGACTCTAGCACTCGATTTTCCAAGTTTTGGCAGGCAGGACAACGCATAGATTTTGTCAATAATCATCAAACATATCATACCCCTAGCGTAGCAACTCTGGATATTTTTTTATTTGCGCTATAGGCAGCGCAGCGTAAATAAGTCGCCTTTAGGATGATGTTGCTCGATCGCTCTCCTGCTCTTGATCTAGATCGCAAGAGGCAGCGATCTAGATCACAGGAATTCCGGGCATCACCGTTAGAACGGGTTGAATTCAGGGCAACTTTACTAAAGCGAACACCGTTAGTCCGTTCCTGACTAGCGGTGTTCTAGCCCAAATGCGGTTTCGGCAATGTGACTTCGACATCCCCGATTGGGCGCGTCCCACACTCAGTTGGCAAATGGCGCATGAAATCTCGTGACACTCAGAAGCAAAAATTGCTCGTCGTCGATGATGAACCAGATAATCTCGACCTGCTTTACCGGACTTTCTACCGGGAATTCAAGGTGCTGCGGGCAGAAAACGGCCCCACGGCGCTAGATATCCTCGATCGAGAAGGCGATATCGCGGTCATTATCTCCGATCAACGAATGCCAATGATGAGTGGGACTGAGTTTCTCAGCCTCACCGTTTCAAAGTATCCCGATATCATTCGGATTATCTTGACGGGCTACACCGATGTTGAAGATCTCGTCGAGGCGATCAACTCCGGTAAGGTCTTCAAGTATGTGACCAAGCCGTGGAGCGATACGGAACTGCGCGAAGTCGTCAAAAGCGCGATCGACACTCACACGCTGCTGAAAACCCGTACAGAAGAACTGCGCCGCACTCTCCAGCGCGAATCCCTGCTCAACGCGATTACCAGCACAATCCGCAGCGCTCTCAGCTACGACGAAATCCTACAAACGATCGTCGAAACGATCGGCAAAAACTTCGAGGTCAGCGGCGCGATCGTCTGTCCGTTTCGCGATGGTGAAATTCAAGACCAGACGTTCACTTATTGGAAAGCTGCAACGCCTGCGCCAGATTTAGCGCCGACGATTTGGGAAGCCTATCAGGTCGAATCGATTCCTGACGTGCAGCAGTGCGATCGCATTCAAGAGGTTCCCGATCGCCAAGAAGCTTATGCAGCAGCAGAAATTCACTCGACCTTAATGGTTCCCTTGATTTGCCAGCAAGAACTGATTGCGATTCTCGCGCTCCACGAGTGCGGCAAAAGTCGCACTTGGCAACCCGAAGAAATTGATCTCATTCACACGGTTGCAGATCAGGCAGCACTTGCGCTTTCGCAGGCGTACAACTATGAACAAGTCCGCGCTCTGGCAAAACGAGAAGCGTTAATCAACACGATCACGACCGCAATACGATCGAGCCTTGATCCCCAAGATATCTTTGCCGCGATTACACAACAGCTTGGGCAGGGATTGCAGGTTGATGGCTGTGCCTTATCGCTCTGGACAGAAGATGCTGCCTTTGTGCAATGTGTGGGACTGCATGATTCGAGTTGGCAAGACCAAAAGCCATCCGAAGCGCTTCTCCCACAGTCGAGTATCCCCATTGAGGGCAACCCCGTTTTAAAACAACTGATTGCGACGCAGCAACCCGTTGTTCTGAGCGACTTAAATGAGCATAGTGAATTCAACACCTCAGACTTCCACACTCCAGCGCGGGCGCTGCTTGTCGTTCCGTTGATTACCGACGGCAAGATTATCGGCAGCATTTCGCTGCGGCAAAACTCTCGATCGCGCCACTGGCAAGCCTCAGAAATCCAACTCGCGCAATCGGTAGCCGCCCAAGCTGCGATCGCTGTACAGCAATCTCGCCTTTACCAAACCACCCGTCAGCAAGCCGAGAAATTGCTGCAACTCGATCGTGCCAAAACAGAGTTTTTCCAAAATATCTCACACGAGCTTCGGACTCCCTTGACCTTGATGCTCGGCCCGCTTGAAACCGCCGTTTCATCCAGTCAGGGTCTTTCGCTAGAACAATCCACGGTTGCCCTCCGCAACTCGCGTCGCCTGCTGCGGTTGGTCAATCAACTCTTGGATCTTCAGCGCCTAGATGCGGGAAGAATGCAGCCCAAGTTTCAACCCTGTAACTTAGCGGAGTTTGTCAGACAAATTGTTGAAACCTTCCGTCCGTACTGTGAGAAAAAAGGACTGCATCTGGTGACGCAGTTAGAGCCTTGTTCGCAGGTTTATCTAGACCTCGAAAAATTTGACAAGGTGCTGTACAACTTGCTTTCGAATGCAATGAAGTTTACTCCCACAGGAGAGAGCATCACCGTCGCTTTAGAGGCGATCGAGGATCACTGCTGCTTAAGGGTGCGAGACACGGGAATTGGGATTCGCGAGGATCAACTGCCGCACTTGTTTGAGCGGTTCCGTCAGGCGGAGGGATCTGAAAATCGCAGCTTTGAAGGAACAGGACTGGGACTTGCACTGGTAAAAGAACTGGTGGAACTTCACAACGGAGAAATCAACGTAGAATCAGCGTATGAGCAGGGAACCACCTTCACGATCGAGTTGAAATTGGGAGCCGATCATCTGCCGCCCGATCAGGTCGTTGATGCCCAGTCTGATGTGCAGACGAGCCGAGCCGCGATCGAACTTGCTGATTTAGACGTTGAACTGCAAGACGATTGCGACCCTGAACAGCACATCATCGTGCCATCCGTGCATGAGCATCAACCCACCATTCTGGTTGTGGATGATAACCCGGATCTTCGCTCCTATGTTTCTGGCGTACTGAGGAAACAGGGCTACCAAGTTTGGGCTGCCCGCAATGGTGCAGAAGGGTTTGAGCAAGCGAGAACGCATCATCCGTCTTTAATTGTGACCGATCTGATGATGCCGATTGTGTCGGGTCTCGATATGATTCGCATGATTCGAGCGCAAGACGCTCTCAAAGGCACACCGATCATTCTTCTGACTGCTAAAGCCGACGAAGACACGCGAATTCAAGGGGTAGAGCGGGGAGCAGACGCTTATTTAGCGAAGCCGTTTAACGATCGAGAGTTGCTGGCTGAAGTCCGAAACCTCCTTGCGCTGAAAGAGAACGAGCAGCGGATTTCTCGCATTAACACTTATCTGACTGAATCGGTTTTAAGTCGATTCTTGCCGCCAACGCTGGTGAAACGGGCTGCTCAAGGTGATCTCACCCTTGATCTTCGTCCTGAACCCCGGATGATTACGGTACTGTTCAGCGATATTGTCGGATTTACTCAGCTTTCTAATACCCTGCGATCGCGGCGAGTGGCTGAACTTTTGAATGAATATCTGACCGCGATGACGAGCTGCGTGTTTGATAATGGCGGCACGGTTGATAAATTTATGGGCGATGCAATTCTGGCAATCTTTGGTGCGCCGGAAGAGCTGACTCCAAATGAACAAGTCCGCCGAGCGATCGCGACTGCTCGCCAAATGTATCGGACGCTCGATCAACTCAATGCCCACTGGGAAACTCAAGGCATTGATCGCGTCCGTTTCCGCTGCGGCATTCATCAAGGAACGGCAGTGGTGGGAATGTTTGGGGGTGAAGAACGAGCGGATTACACGGCAATTGGGCCCAGCGTGAATATTGCAGCACGTTTGCAAGAGGCGGCAGCTCCGGGGTCGATCCTGATTTCTGCGGCGGTTGCGGACTATGTCGATGAAGACAACATTACTAAGGAAAGCCCGCTGAAGCTTAAGGGAGTAGATGAAACCGTTCTTACTTTTTCAATTAGTCCCTATCCGAATCAGATCCCGATGCGCCATTAACAAGAGCAGGAACTAAATCGCGGCGATCGTAGACGAGAGAGCTAGGATAGGAACGTGGTTTCGATTGCTTTCCGTGTGGGTGAGAGTTGGGCATGGGATTTTCTGGTTTAACGGCTCGATCGAAAGCGCAAGATTCTCCGGTACTCTGGCTGTCTTTCTTAGCTGGATCGCTTGTGGTGCATCTTGCAGCAATTTTGATTGGGCGCTGGTATTTTTCTCAAACGGCAAGCCCTCCGGCTGGAATGGCTCAGGCTCCCTTAGATTTTGTGGAAATTGATCCGAATGCGCCGCCGCTCAAGCAGCCGCAACGAACTGTGCCTTCAAGCCCACAACCCCAAACACAAGCAAAAGCAGCGCCGCCTCAAACTTTGCCGGCGGAGCCAGCCCAACCACCAAACTCAATTCAGAGTCTCGCCCGTCAGTCTGCACCTGAGCGATCGCGCGATCCACTTGCTCCTAGCTCTGCCCCGCTGAATCCGTCAGCCGGAGCGCCGAGTCGAACGCGGAGAGCGGTGAAATCCTCACAGTCTGGACAATCTCCAGCCGAGCGATCGACTTCTGGGCAGAATTCGACGGATTCACCTCGATCAACGACCAACCCGAACCCGACGACAAATTCAGGCAGCGGTAATTCTCAGTCTTCTACTCCATCCCCAGGAACGTCGTCTCCTTCTACGTCCCCTCCTGCATCCCAACCCCAAACTCCTGACACTACTAAACCGGAAAATCCAGGGGGTGCTGCAACAGGAAACCCAACATCGCCATCGGGAGCTGGGGAGCCATTGTCGATCGCGACGGGCATCCGAGGTGAAGTCTATGGAACACTTCAGGAAGATACTTATCGACCTGAACAATATGCAAGAGGTACCGTTGCACTAAAATCGGCGGCTCTACCTGAAATCAAAGTGGAGTTTCCAAGCAAGCTTCCGGTCAATGCTCTAGATTTGCGGTTGGGTCTTGTTATCAACTCAGAGGGACAGGTTGTAGCAGCAGATGTGCGAGAGGATAGCCCAACGCTGAAGCAAAATCCGAATCTGAATGATCCAAGAGTGCGAGCAGATATTCAGTCGATCGTGAACGGTCTTGTGCTTCAAGCAAACGCAGACGGAAGTTTGGCGTTTAATGTCAATCTGGAATCTAAACAAGTAGATGCCTACCGAATTATGAATATTCGGCTCAATATCAATCAGTGAGGTTCACAGCTCCTGCTTAGAGATGCAAGAGCTGTGGTGTTTGATTAACCTTTTGCTTTTGCCTCCAAATTTTCGAGACGGCTCTTGAGGTCTTGATTTTCTTTTTTGAGCTGATCAAGTTCCTCGCGGAGTTGTTTAACTGCCTTGTCAGACCCCGCATTTTTCTGCACGGTTTGAATTGACTCTTCGGCAATGCGACGAACGCGACCATCAGGAGTTTGATCAGCAAGCGATTGTAATAGCCCGATCGCTTTAGTCGTCTCCATCTGTCCCAGTGCAACAGCAACAGCGACTTGAGTGAGGAAGAACGTTTCGCGAGAAAGCGCTTTCAGCCGTTCTAGAATCCGCTCTAAATTGATGTTGTCTTGTCCGGTAGAGATTGTGCCAAGAGCGCGAATTGCTGCAAGACGGAGCGGTTGTGGCACTCCGGGCTGTGTGTACTCCAGAATTAAGTTCAGTGCGGCTTCTAAGGCCTTAAGCTGGCTCAAAGCCCCGATCGCGCCTGCTCTGACGACTTCGTTCCAGCCTTGTCGCTGTTTGAGAACCGAATCGATCAGTTTTAGGGTTTGTTCTTCGGATGCGTTGCTGAGTCCTGATGCGGCAACTTTTCCAAAGCTTCGCAGGGCAGTCGCTTCGACATAGTAGCTGGCATCGCCGGCTTCGACGATCACGCCTAATGCGGCATAGCTTTCTGGTGTCGCAATCTGCGCGAGACTCCCGACGATCGCTCGTCTCACTCGCGCATCTGAATCATTTAATCCTGCGATGACGGCTTCAACGGCTTGATCGAGTTTAATGCTGGCAAGATTTTCGGCAACTTCGGCACGGACTCCCCAGAAGCGATCGTTCTTCAACGAGTCGGATAAAGTTTTTACTGCTTCGAGCCCACCTTTTTTGGCGATCGCCTGCGCTGCATAGATGCGCGAGACTGGATCAGGATCGGACTGTAATTGGGCTTTGAGTTCGGGGAGTGGATACTCTAGCTCAACCGTTTTGAGGTGATAGTTATCGACATCAAAGCTAATGAAATCGGGTTTCTTCTCTAGCGGGAAGTAGAAGCTTTGTTCCTTCTCGTGAACCCGAACTGTAAAAGTTTTTTGATCAACCTTGCCCTCATTCACGAAGCTAATGCCGATCGGAATTCTCAGATCAAACAATTCTGATTGCGATTGTGTCACCGTAATCTTTGCAAGGTTGCTATCTGAATCCCAACTATAGCCAATCTTGAAATCAGGATGTCCACCACGATAGACATACTGATCAAACAGGAAGGTGAGATTCCGTCCGGTGGCTTTTTCGATCGCTCGTAACAAGTCGATCGTTTCAACTGTGCGGTGAGCATTGTCATTGAGAAAAGTTGCGATCGAGCGATAAAACAACTCATCGCCTAACTGGGCTCGCATCATGTGATAAACACAAGAGCCTTTCTCGTAGATGTGACGATCGTAAAGCTCGATCGCTTCCCGGTAAACGTGCGTCACGAGCGATCGACGATAGCGGGAAGCATCCTCATCAAGATACTGTCGTGCTTGACCGAGCAAGTAATACAGCGCTTCTTCTCGTCCGTACTCTTCCTCTGTCCACATCACTTCTGCATAAGAAGCCATGCCTTCTTTCACCCAAGCGTGTGACCAATGCTTGATCACCACCAAATCACCGAACCATTGATGCGCCAGTTCATGAGCAACTAGGGATTCAGTGTTGCGATTGTCGATCGCGGCCCGTTCGTCGAGCAAACAGCGATCTGTTAATAGTGTGGTTGAAGTATTTTCCATGCCGCCGAAGATAAAATCATCGACGCAGACCTGAGCATATTTCGGAAACGCATACGGATAGCCATATTTCTGACTGTAGAACTCGATCATCCGAGGCGTTTTTCCCATACTGAGACGGGCTTGATCTTCTCGCCCTTTCTCCACATAGTACGTTACAGCTTTACCGTGCCATTGATCACGCAGTTCGGCAAAGTCCCCGATCGCCAACGTCATCAGATAGGTTGGATGAATTTCCTTTTGATGCCAGTGATAAATCTGCGTATCGCCGCGATCTTCTGTCGCGATCAGTTCACCATTCGATACAGCAATCAACGGCTTCGGAATCTCGACTCGAATTTCTGAAGTCGCTAACTGTCCAGGATAGTCAAAGCAGGGAAACCAGAAGCGCGAATCTTCATCTTCGCCCTGCGTCCAGACTTGGGTTGGTTTATTGGGATAGTCTGGAGTCGGCGCGATGAAATAGATGCCTCGCTGCGGTTTCTCAACGTGATAGGCGATCGCTAAGTCAATCTTTTCACCGCTCTTTGTGGATTGCTTGAGGTGAATCTGTAGCTGTTCGCCATCGTAGTCAAACGGCTGGGGCACATCATTAATTTTGACCGATGCAATGTTTAGATTCACCGCATCTAAGGTTAAGCGATCGATACCATTGCGAATCGGATTGAGCCGAATCGTGCAGGTTCCCTGGTAGCTTTGATTTGGAATATCGAGAACTAGATCGAGAAAAATATGCTCTACTTGACCCGGACGATCGGGATTGTAGTGAGGACGTGCGCCCGGTAGCTCGAATGATTTGTATCCATTTTCCGTATCTGTGGAGAATTGGCTCAGCATGGTCTATTTTCGCTTCTACGATTTTAAGTTTAGCGATAGTTTGCTCAAACGGAGGATTCCACGCACGATCAACACTCAAATCGATGTAATCAGTGTTACCCTGCTAGGGGGTACACTCAATACAATCCAAAGGCAGTCCAAAAGCAGTCCAAAGCGCTTCGTATTGAATTACAAATCATTGGAACTTTGCTCCACTCAGAAGGGACAAAACTCTCGTTCCTGTCCTATTTGCGAACCACTCCAAAAACTGACACATGCTTCGCTTGTTTTTCCCGAAGCGGTATAAGTACGGCGTGTAGCCACTAATGTATCTACCGAAACCAATTTCATGAAAGCAAAGTTCACCCAAGCGCCTCAAGCTGATGCTGCCCGGCTGACTCCCCTCCCGACTGAAACTCCTCAGAACGATCGCATCGATCAACTTGCCGAGCAACTTAAAACAGAGCTTGAAACTGAGCTAAAGCTCTCCGGCGCGACGATCGCACAAATCGCCCATCGCATCGCGACCGAAGTGGATCGCATTTGCAGCAAGAGTGATCGGATTCAAGCTTCTGGACAGGTTAATTCTTGGCAACTGACGCTCGGACGCTACCGCATTCAAAAATGTGTACGGTTTTATCAGCTTGGTTCTCAACGGGGTCGGGTCGAACTGCATAGCAGTCTCAGCACGATGGTTTACCGCCCGATCGCGCCTGCTCATTTACAATTGACTTTTCAAGCCCGCTACACCTTAATTGAAGACTTTCTTCAAGGCTTTTACACCGAAGCACTGAGAGCCTGCCGTCGTGAAAACGAACTACCAGAAAACTATCGACCGCGCACCCGCTTAGAACTTGCAGAATATATGGCATTTACAGAGCAGTACGCGAAACGGCGCATTACCTTACCGGCGAAACAAAATCAACAATTAATCATTCTACGCGCCCAGCGATTTGCAAGCCGTCAACCGCAAGAAATTGCCGTTGATATCGAAACTGCGATGGAGACTGCAAAATCAGATGAAGTCGAAGCATATGGGCGCTTTGGTGTGATCCAAATGATTCGTGAGCAGATGGTTTCAGAAAAGGTTGATCTATCGGAATCGGCATTGCGCGATCGTGTGGTCGTTGAACTGATGCGCTATCTCGAATCTCAGGGGCAAAAGGACTGTGTAGACTATCTGACGCTGAAGCTGCAAGATCTGTCAGTTCCAGAGATTGATGAACTGTTAGGGTTAACTCCACGCAAACGGGACTATCTCCAGCAGCGTTTTAAGTACCATGTTGAAAAGTTCACTACCTCTGGCAATTGGAAACTGGTACATGAGTGGTTAGGAGCCGATCTCGATCAGAATTTGGGATTGCCTCCGAATCAGTGGGAGACATTTCTCAATGGACTGTCTGATGAAGAACAGCACTTGCTGCAATTAAAGCGATCGGGAGCGAGTGATCAAGAAATTACTGCAATGCTCAAATGTACTTCAAAGCAACTGCAAAAACGTTGGGGAGGGCTGCTAGATTTGGCACGACAACAGCGCAATCAGGCAAAGTAAATTCGTGAATCGGTAGTGCAATGGGATGGAGAAATCTGTCCCATTTTTTCGTGCAGTTTTTAGCTTAATGCTATTGGAATTGAAATTTTGAACTCGGTGCCTTTGTCGAGTTGCGAGTTAAAGGTCAATGAACCACCATGCTTTTCCACCACAATTTGATAACAAATTGAAAGACCTAATCCGGTTCCTTTGCCTTCTGGTTTGGTGGTGAAAAAGGCTTCAAACAGATGTTGCTGCACTTCTGGCGACATTCCTGCACCATTGTCTGAAATCCGAATGATGGCGTTGTTTTCTTCTATGTGAGTTGCGATCGTAATCGTATTCGGAGCTTTTTCAATCTCTGCATATTGCTTCCCTTGGCTGGAGTCTTCCAAAGCATCGATCGCGTTTGCCAGCAGATTCATAAAGACTTGGTTGAGTTGCGCCGCAAAGCAGCGTACTTCGGGAAGGGGTTCATACTGTTTGATGATTTGGATCGCGGGACGATCGGAACTCGCTTTCAGACGATGCGACAGAATCATCAGCGTTGAATCTAATCCTTTGTGTAAATCCGCAGGCTGTTTCTCGGTGCTATCGCTGCGCGAATAGTTGCGGAGTGAGTGCATAATGTCCCGAATTCGCTCAATTCCCAGCTTCATTGAATCAATCATCTTCGGCAGATCTTCGGCGACAAATTCTAAATCCATCTGATCGATCAACTCCGCGATCTCAGCGTGAGAATTCGGGTAAATTTCCTGATATTTGCGAACTAGCCCGATCAGCTCATCGACATACTGAGTGGCATATTTGAGATTGCCGGAGATAAAGCCAACTGGATTATTGACCTCATGAGCAACTCCCGCGACCAGTTGTCCCAAGCTAGAGATTTTTTCCGTTTGGATGAGTTGAGTTTGAGTCTGCTGAAGTTGGATCAAGGACTGTTCGAGTTGCGAGGCACGATCGCGCTCTCGTGCTTCAGCAATTTGCAGATTTTGGTATAAGGTGGCGTTAGAAATGGCAATGGCCATTTGAGTAGACAACAACGATAGGACTTTCCAGCGATCGCGCGTGAACGCATGAGTTAACTGGCGATGCTCCAGGTAAAAGATGCCGATTAACTGATTTTGATACTGCACAGGAAAACACAAAATTGATTTGGGTCGGTGCTTGAGGATGTAGGCATCCGTTGCAAACGTTGCATCGTTTGTCGCATCGTGAATTAACTGCTTTTCTTGAGTGCGAGCAACATAGTGAATGAGCGGAACCGGAACGGCTTCCTCTAGCAAGATTGGCAGCGATCGGATCAGCGTAATTCCAGAGCGATCGCTGATGCCTTGCGCTACAACGCGCCAACGAGTCTGTTCTTGATCTGCGAAGCGATCTTCATCTCGCAGCAAAATTACTCCGATTTGCGCTCCTGCATTCTCCATCACCACTTGAATCAGCGTTTCGAGCAGTTTATCAAGCTGAATTGCTTGTGAAATCACCTCGGAAGCTTTTAGAATCGTCGCGAGATCAAGAAGCTGGGAGGTGTCGGTACTGCTTGAAGAGAGATGGGAAGCCGAGAAGGTCTGCTCGGTTGGGGTAGCATCAGTGGTGTAGATGAATTTTGAGAGTTGCGGATAGTTGCGCTCTAACTGTACAAGCTTCTCGGTCGCTCCCCAAGCTCGATAAAGATAGTAGGCTTCGAGCAAGAACGCTTGAGCAATCTTTTCTTTGCCATCTGCAATCCAAAACTTGGCAGCTTGCTCATTGATTAAAGCGATATTGGGTGTGAATTCGCTGAGAGTAGCTTGGGCGAGCGCTTGATCGTAGAGAGTGATCGCGCTGCTGCGATCGCCGGAGAGCCGTGCGATTTCTGCTTCGATGAGTTGATACTGATGCAGGAAGTTTTCAGGGCAATGCTCTGCCCAGACTTTCATCTGCTGCTGATTGTTCGATAGTTCTTGCCAGAGTTGTTTTTGCGTGCTGGAGTCGGATTTGGGATATAGAGCAGATAAGATTAAGGAATGATAGAAATTAAAAGCAGCCAGTGAGATGCAGCCTGGAATGTATTGCAGCAAGGGTTTCGCGGCTTGAATACAGTCTAAAGCCTCGCTTGGACGATCGAACAGGTAGAGAACTTGCGCTTTGAAGATTTGATAATAGCAGATGGCTGCGAAACTGGAGTGCGATCGACAGTCTTCTAAGAACTGGCTCTCCTTTAGAGCCGACAAGTTTCCCTGAAGCGTCTGGATGGTAAGCTGACAAGCAAATAGCATCTCTTGAGCTAGCTGATTTTGCGTCTGCTGTACAAACTTATGATAGTCAGGAACCTTTAGGCTCAAGCTCTCTAAATCAATCCCTTGATAAAAACAATTGACCATCTGATGAGCAATGTTATAGCCCGCAAATTGAAGTTCGCCGGATTCCAGTCCTGCTTGATAGCCTTCCATGAATGTGGCTGCATCTTCCTTCAAAGGACGCACCCAATGGTTCACTGATCCACCAATCACAACACAGACTTTGCACTTCTCGGCTTGATCCTTGAAGCGCTCAGCGAGGTTTAAGCTGAGCTGCCCAAATTCATAGCCCGATTGATACTCTCCCAGCATTGCTCCAAGAATTAAGCCATACTCTGAATACCCATAGGTCGATTCTGGAAGCTGCCCATACTTCAATGAGAGATTGACCAGCTTCATCACGACAATCATCCAGAGGACATGATTCGAGAAATACGTGGGCGCACCAAGCGCAACCAGTAGCTTTGCGGCAGTTTTTTGCTCTGGAACGCTAATCTCTTTGCCGTTGAGAATCTCAGAAATCTTTCTACCACTCAGGAGTAGCTTTGCTTGGGCAAGCTCTACTTCTAGAACGGCTTCTAGATCAGTTTCTGGAAATGCGATGTCTAGGAGATCGAGTGCCTTCTGCCCAGCGACGATCGCAGCTTGATACTGGGTTTTCAGCGTGTAGACAACAATCAAAAGTTTGTACAGTTCTGCTTGCTCTAGTGCAGATTTGACATGGATCAGACTACGATCGATGAGATCTTGCGCTGCCTCAAAGTTGCCTAATAGATACTCAACTTCCGCCTGCTCCCTATGCAAGCTCAGCATTAACTCATACTGCTCCGACCAAGCATCACCTAAGATGGTTCTGGCGCTTGTGAAGTATTGTTGTGCTGCACTGTAAGCAGTTGCCTGCTTTGCTTTGTACCCAGCTTGTAGATTTAGGTTTGCAAGTTCAAGCCGTTCTTGCGGAGCCGTAATTAAAGCTTGTCCAATGTTGAAATGCTCTGTTAATTCAAAAATCAGATCATTGCGTCGCTCAACAGGCGATTTTTCGTACAACAATCGCCCAATTTGCAGATGAACCGATTGTTTTTGCGGGTTGCTAATCAGAGCGTAAGCCGCTTGCTGAATGCGATCGTGCAAGAACCGATAGTTTAAGTAGGCTAGATGAGTTGTTGCAGGGTCAATTTCAGGCGCAGAGGTGGGAGCAATCATGCCAAAATCGGCTGCATGACTCAGCAATTGAGTTAGCTCTACTTCAGAGCTTGGGTGAATCAGTGCAAGCGTTTTCAGGTCAAATTGATTACCGATGCAGGCTGCAAGCTGAAGAACTTGCTGAGTGTCATTCGGTAGCTTTTTGAGCTTACGGATTAATAATTCAACAATGTTATCGGTAAAGTCGATCGCCTGAATTTGCTCGATCTCCCAGTGCCAACTTCTACGATCAACATCAAACGAAAGCAGCTTTTCTTGATGCAGTGTTTTGAGTAATTCATTGATAAAAAATGGATTGCCCTCGGTCTTCTGCATCACTAACTCAGTGAGCGATTGCACCGCATCGATCGAACACTGCATGGTATCAGAGATCAACTCAGCAACCTGCTCTGTGTTTAGGGGAGTGAGCACGATCGACTGGAGGTTCACGTTTGCCGATTGCAGTTCTGTACACAACATCATCAGCGGATGAGCAGCATCTACCTCATTGTCTCGGTATGCTCCGATTAAAAAGAAATGCTGCGTTTGCTCATTGGTGAGCATTAGCTTGATCAGTCGCAGAGTTGCGGAGTCTGCCCACTGAAGATCGTCAAGGAAAATCACAAACGGATGGGCAGGCTGGCAAAAGACCTGAATAAAGTTTTGAAATAGACGATCGAAGCGATTTTGGGCTTCAGTCGGCGGGAGAACGGCAACTGCAGGCTGAGCATCAATTATCCATTCAAGTTCTGGAATCACGTCGATGATCACTTGCGCCTGTGTTCCTAATGCAGCAAGTAGCTGTTCGCGCCAGCGCTGTAATTCTGTTTCAGGTTCGCTGAGCAGTTGCCGCATCAGCGATTGGAATGCGACCACGATTGCAGAATACGGAATGTTGCGCTGCAACTGATCGAACTTGCCGGAGATAAAATAGCCGCGCCGCTGCACGATCGGCTTGTACACTTCCTGCACTAGCGAAGATTTACCAATGCCGGAATATCCCGTGACCAGCAAGAACTCACCGTTTGCCGTCTGTGGCACTGCAACGCGATCGAAGGCTTCAAGCAGCGTTTTAACTTCTCGGTTGCGTCCATAAAGCTTTGCAGGAATCTGAAACCGATCGCATAAATCCTGCTGCGCTAACACAAACGCTTCGATTTTCCCGTCTTGTTCGTACTGTTGCTGACAGCGTTCTAAATCATGTTTCAGACCAATCGCGCTTTGATATCGATCTTCTGCAGTTTTTGCCATTAGCTTCAGCACGATCGCAGACAGCATTTCTGGCACGTCAAAATTTAGCTCAGTGGGTGAGATTGGCTGTCTTGCTAGGTGACAATAGACCAGTTCTAACGGATCATGCGACTCAAAAGGTAGACGCTGTGTTAGAAGTTGATAGAACGTGACTCCAAGCGAATAGAAATCAGTGCGATAGTCGATTTCTCGATTCATTCGCCCGGTTTGCTCTGGAGATAGATAAGCTAGTGTTCCTTCTAGGCGAGCTGGATTGATTAGAGGCTGGGTTTCTGCTTGCAGAACTGTTGCAATGCTAAAGTCAGTAATTTTAACTTGTTTGGTTTCTGGATTGATTAGTAGATTTGCCGGTTTAATATCTTTATGAATGATGTTGTGTTGATGCAGTTGAGCGAGAATTTGTGCGACTTGGATCGCGATCGCCAAAAACTCGCTTAAGCTCGGTGCATGGTGTTCGTAATATTGCTTGAGTGAAACTGCACCAAAATCCTCTAGCACCAGTGCTAAAGCAGTTCCATAATTCTCGATACAGTAAGAGCGAACGACTCCGGGCAAATTGAGCCGCTCCGATAGGGTAAATTGCTTGCGAAAGATTGCCAGTTCTCTGGATGTCGGATACTGACCTTTGAGAAACTTAATAGCAACAGGATGCTGATCGCGCGATCGATACCCTCGATATACGACAGTTTTTGTACTTTCGTAGATCTTTTCGTTCAGTTGGTATCCAGGAAGTACAGGTAACATTTCGCACTTGCTTCAGTCTCAATGGGTTTAGACTGCCCACGAATTCAACCAAAGCAACGGCTCCTTAACTCCTTCAATTTCTTCAATTGAAGAATGAGCGAAGTGGCCTACCAATTACGCCATCCGCCTCTACTTGCTTCTTTGGTTCGCTCAGCAATCAAGGACTGGTATTCTTGCGAGCTTGCCCAGCGATCGATTTCTCGCGCTCTTAAAACCGGAACGGGGTGCGACAACTGTACAGTTTGCAGTTGTTTGAGCATTTCTCCCATCTCGGTTTTGCTGATATCGTCGTAGGCACGAGCTTGAGCGATGAACGCATCTAGGTTTAATTGCTTCACCAAACTGGGTGATCCGCCTGTGAGCTTCATCATCACTGACATTGTGATTCTTGGATCTTGAGTGGCGAGCAGGGCGGCACGATCGCAGGTAAATTCGGCACAGCGTACCCAATTCATGATTTGAGCCTGCAAGCCTTGGGTAATCACACCGCCGATCGGGAAAGGTAGCTGACCGGCTGCGAGGACTAGTACATTGGCAAGTGTCAGATAGACACTGTGATCACACTTAAGATGTCCGAGTTCGTGAGCAATCACGGCTTGAATTTCTTCGGGCGTGAGCAATTCGATTAGCGAAGTGTGCATCACGATAAACGGCTGCCTGCCCCGCATGGCGAAGGTGTAGGCGTTGGGAACAGGATGCTGACGCACGTAAAGCTGAGGTGCTTCGAGATCGAGAATGCGGCTGGCTTCGATCAAGAGCTTGTGCAGATCCGGCAACTGCTGTTCGCTCACGAGAATGCTGGAGGCGATATTTTCTAGGTAAAAGAATTGCTCTGCTACCGGGCCTAATAATGTGCGGATTGCAAGATCCAGTCCTGGCAACTGCTTCAGGGCGTTCGTTGCTTCTAGGTCGAGGGGATGGCGGAACTGGTCGGCTTTTAGCCCGATGAGCGTTGACTTGGGAAAGGACATAAGCCACCGTGAGAATACAGACTGTTGCTGATTCAGTATAGCGATTCCGCTGTCATCCCTGTCAAAACAGTAGGGGGGCGTTCCTCTATGATTGCAAACAAGCCCCGATCGTTGCCACAACCGATCGTCCTAATGTGGGATAGTCATATCCGCCCTCTAAGCCAAACACAATCCGTCGGGTAACTCCCAAGCAATATTGCGTAAACAATTGGTAGTCCTCTGGTTTCAGCGAAATTCCTGACAATGGATCAGCATGATTTGCATCATACCCCGCACTGATAATCAGTAGATCTGGCTGAAACTCACTGAGAAATGGAATCACTTTTTGCTCAAACAGCGGTTGATAGTCTTCGATCGTGCTTCCGGGTGCGATCGGCAAATTCAGGACATTCTGATGTAAGCCTGTTTCTGAAGAATGACCTGTACCCGGATACTGCGGCGACTCATGCAGCGAACAAAACCGGATTTTGGGATTAGTTTCAACGATCGCTTGTGTGCCATTCCCGTGATGCACATCCCAATCGAGAATACAGACGCGCTCTAGTCCCTGTGCCAAAGCAGCGTAAGCGGCGATCGCAGCATTGCTAAATAAACAAAATCCCATTCCTTCATCCGCAACGGCGTGATGTCCGGGTGGACGCGCTATCACAAAACAGGGTTCGCCGGATGCGATCGCGGTTTCTACTCCATCAATCCAAGCATTGACCGCCAGCATCGCTACTTCAAAACTGCGCGGACAGATGATCGTATCGCCATCAATATAGCCGCCACCCCGATTCGCCAAGAGTCGAACTTGATCAAGATAGCAGCGATCGTGAATCAACTGCATTAGGGGCAGGGGTGATCGGGCTTCAACGGGAGTGGGCGACTTCCAATCGAGTTGATTTGCCCAAGGTACAGATTTAAGCGCAGCCCGAATCGCAGTCAACCGTCCAGCATTTTCAGGATGAAAATCGCCCGTATCATGCAGCAGAAACTCATCGGAATAGATCACCGGAAACATAGGCGCGATCGGAAATGGAGAGCAAGATTTTAATATAGCAATCTTAGAAGAGCGATCGGCTTAGCCTCTATAGCGATCCGGTTTGAGCTGTGAACGCTAAAAGGAGTAGGAGACACCCCGCTCTCCACTCCCTACGCTCCACCCCACAAGAAAAAAACCTCCAACCGTCGAGAGCTGGAGGTCTTCTTGATTCAACGCATCAATTACCCCACTTGAACCTGGTTTGTATCCACTGCCGTTGCACCATTGACGTTATTTGCAACGCTCACCATTTTGTTCAACACATCCTGGCTTGGAACACTGCCTTTTAACACCACAGTCGTTCCCAACTGCGCCACCCAAAGCGTATTGATATCATCTAGCTGACTATCTTGATCAAACGCCAAAGCGACCCGCTTCGCCAAACCGCTTTGATCATACTCGCCATTCAAACCAACTCGCTCTGGTGGAATCGTGTCTCCGGGAGAGACTTGAGCCTCTGGAGGCGCAGAAGCTGCTGCGTCTGGCGCAGGCTGACCGCTGACCGCTTGCTCCGGATTCTGAGGCTTCTCCATGCCAAAAAGTCTTTGTAACCAACCCATAACAATTCTGACTCCAAATATCACGATACACAGTGGAATTGAACGATCGAGCCACTGCAATATTCATCGCTCCAGAGAAGGATTGCAGCGGAATACAGAACGCAATTCAACTAATTTCTGCTGTATCGACAAAAATTTTCTAACTCAGATTTTTTCGGAAATTCTTCGACTTCTGGCTGGACAAGACCGAACCAATGTCGCACGATAGAAGGAACTAAATGTTACTAGGAATACAGCAATGAAGCATACGCTCTCGGTTTTGGTAGAAGATGAAGCCGGAGTTCTGACTCGGATCGCAGGATTGTTCGCCCGACGTGGATTTAATATTGAAAGTCTGGCTGTGGGTCCGGCTGAGCAAATCGGCGTTTCGCGGATCACGATGGTGGTGCCGGGAGACGATCGCGTGATCGAACAGTTGACCAAGCAGCTTTATAAGCTGATCAATGTGATTAAAGTTCAAGACATCACAGAAGTTCCCTGTGTCGAACGCGAACTCATGCTGCTGAAGGTGAATGCAGGCAGTTCGACGCGATCGGAAATTGTCGAACTGGCGCAAATTTTCCGGGCGCGAGTGGTGGATGTGGCAGAAGATTCACTCACGTTAGAGGTCGTTGGCGATCCCGGAAAAATAGTGGCGATCGTGCAGGTACTACAAAAATTTGGGCTGCGCGAGATTGCTCGCACTGGTAAAATCGCGCTCAGCCGCGAATCTGGCGTGAATACAGAATTTCTCAAATCGCTTGAAGCGAAAGTGTAAATCCGAAAGAGCAATCAACAAAAAAGAGCAATCAACAAAGCAGGGCTAGATCTCTCCAGCCCTGCTTTGTTGTCTGGGATCAAGCGAGGTTAAGCCTGCGACAGACCTGCCGCAGACTTACATCACTACTACACCGGAATCCAGCGACCGACTTCACCTGATACCAAGCTTGCATAGTACAGGTTACCGTCAGCACCCGTTCTGATTTGTCCCAAGCCAAACATGAACTCAGCAAATCGTCGCTGATCCACCACTGCACCCGATGAATCAAAGGACAGCGCATCGACTGTTCCCTTACTCATGTCCGTGATGATCAAGTTACCGTTGTAGAAGTCGCCAACGTTGATGGCGTTACCACCGCCACCATAGTGTCGGTACGAATAAAGCGGATTTGTCACCGTCTCACCCCCGCCATTCGCCATGAACGCTTGAACGCTGGGGAGTCTATCATAGCCACCTGCTCTGTCAGGACCTTCATACGCTACCCAGCCAAAGTTCTCGCCGCCTCGTCCGGTGTTGACTTCCTCCCATTGCGCCCAGCCGACATCGCCAATGTAGGTTTGTCCATTGGTCGGGTTAATCGTGAAGCGGAACGGATTTCGCAAGCCATACTGCCAGATCTTCGATCGATTACTTTGGGCATTGCCATCAAAGAATGGATTCGAGGATGGCGCAGCTCCTGTAATCGGATCAATCCGCAGAATCTTACCGGACAAGTTGTCGAGCGTTAAGCTGCGGAAGGCTCGTGGATCGACATCATTGTAGGAAGCACCGTCGCCGTTACTCACATACAAGTAACCATCGTTACCAAATCTCACTGTGCCAACTGTATGCGATTCACTATCGATAATCAGGAAATCCTGAACGTAGTTGCCATTTGCATCTCGACCTGATTCCGGGATAGAGAAGTTGTTGGTGCCGTTATCGCCCGGATTGCTGATGTACTGCCAAACGCTATTTCGACCTAAGATGACTTCTTCGCTGCGCCGATCGATCGATACCACTCCGTTGTTGATGGTTGCCGTAAATCGTCCTAACCGTGCTGTCCGGTTGCCCACTGCATCCGGTCGCTCTAATTCAGGGACAAAGCCTGATCTGCGGGTTTCGGGCGGATCATACGAGTACAGCAAATAAACATACGGGCTGCCATTGAAGAACTCTGGATGTACGGCAAGACCGAGCAAGCCACGATCGCGGGGACTGTTGACAATATCGGAAATATCAACGGCTGGGGTTTGTTGCAGCACCCCATTGCGAGCCACACGGACGACACCATTCTTCTGAGCGACGAACATATATTCACCGCCCGGTGTCCAATCGAATGCGGTCGGCTGCAAGAGTCCTGAAATCACGGTTTGACGATCGACGTTGCCGAAATCGTTATCTGCAATCGACAGAGTTGCGGTGCCCTGAGTGCCCAAGCTGCCGGAGAACGGATTGCTTAGGGTGAGATTGACGGTTTCGTTGCGTTCGCTGTCACCGTCATCGCGGATTGCGATTGTGAAGGTCTTACTGGTTTCACCTGGTGCAAAGGAGAGGGTGCCAGCTGTTGCAGTGTAATCTGAGCCAGCCGTTGCAGTCCCATTGCTGGTAGCGTAGCTAATGCTGCCAGCCGTCGAGGTAGACCCACTGCGCTGAACGGTGATGGTTGCCGTTCCCGCGTTTTCGTTTTCGTTGAAGACCGCCGCGCTAAATGTATAGCTAGTCGGCGCGTCATTATCAATGATCGTAATCAGCGAGGTGCGGTTAATCCCCAGTGCTGCACCCGAAGTTTCTCCTAACCCAAAGCCGAAACTTTCGGTGCCTTCTTCAATGTTGTCATCGAGAATCGGGATGGTTACCGTTTTGCTGGTTTCTCCCGCTGCAAACGTGAGTTGACCTGCGGTGGCAGTGAAGTCTGTTCCCGCTCTGGCGCTCGCTTCTCCAGTGGTGTAGCGCACCGTTGCGACCCCATCGCTACCGCTGACTCGATCGATGCGGATCGAAACGGTTCCGGCATCTTCGTTCACGGTGACGCTGTTCGTTCCGATGACGAGTGTACCGGGATTGGTCGAGAAGACATTGCTGTAAAGCTGCGATTGCGGAATGATTTGACGGGCTTGATTGGCGCTAAACCAGCCGAGCTGTGCGACTGCATCGTAGCCGTTCTCGAAATACTCCATCACAATGTCATAGCGCTGTCCGGCTTGAAGCGCGATCGTGCCGGTGCGCTCAGTTGCGGATTGATCCGCAAAGCTGTCGATAATGAGTTGACCATTCACAGACAGCCGTACCCCATCATCAGTGGTGGTGAAGAAGGTGTATGTATCGTTGTGAAGAGGCTGAACTTGACCCGTCCAACGGACTGAGAAGGTGTCAGGAGCAATGTTGGGGTCAGGTGAACTTTCTGCCCAGTTAAAGTTGATGTTGGCATCAGTCCGAGCAAATTTGAAGGCTGTGAAGTCGATGTTGTCGAAGTATTCGCCTCGTAAACCGTTGCCTGTGCCAGTGGGCGGAGGAGTTGGAGTGGTGGGCGGAGGTGTGGGGGTTGTAGTAGTAGAGCTAAACAGTTGAGACTGTGGAATGATTTGCTGTGTAAAGCCAGGTACTGACCAACCGAGGAACGCCGCCGCCGCACCGCGATTCTCGAAATACTCCATGCGGATGTCGTAGCGCTGTCCTGCAACTAGCGCGATCGACCCTGTACGCTCTGTCACTGACTGATCCGCAAAGCTGTTGATCACCAGTTGATTGTTGACAAACAGGCGGACTCCATCATCAGTGGTGGTGAAGAATTGATAGGTTCCAGATGTAGGTGCGAGCACCTGACCTGTCCAACGTACCGAGAAAGTGTCATCTCCGATGCCTGCGGCGGGTGAGCCTTGTGACCAGTCAAAGTTCACCGTAGCATCAGTGCGCGTCAGGATGCGATTGGTGAAGTCAATGTTGTCGAAGTATTCGCCCAGTAGACCATTACCGGTGCCAGCGGGCGGAGGAGTTGGAGTGGTGGGCGGAGGAGTTGGAGTGGTGGGAGCAGTGCTAAACAGTTGAGACTGCGGAATGATTTGCTTCGTAATGCCTGGTCCTGACCAACCGAGGAACGCCGCAGCCGCAATGCTATTCTCGAAATACTCCATGCGGATGTCGTAGCGCTGTCCTGCAACTAGCGCGATCGACCCTGTACGCTCTGTCACTGACTGATCCGCAAAGCTGTTGATCACCAGTTGATTGTTGACAAACAGGCGGACTCCATCATCAGTGGTGGTGAAGAATTGATAGGTTCCAGACGTGGGTGCGAGCACCTGACCGGTCCAGCGGACTGAGAAGGTATCAGAGGCAATGCCAGTCGCGGGTGAGCCTTGTGCCCAGTCAAAGTTCACTGTGGCATCAGTGCGCGTCAGGATGCGATTGGTGAAGTCGATGTTGTCGAAGTATTCGCCCAGTAGACCATTACCGGTGCCAGCGGGTGGAGGAGTTGGAGGTGTGGGGGTTGTTGTGGTAGAGCTAAACAGTTGAGACTGCGGAATGATTTGCTTCGTAATGCCTGGCCCTGACCAACCGAGGAGCGCCGAGGCATCATAGCCATTCTCGAAATACTCCATGCGGATGTCGTAGCGCTGCCCTGCAACTAGGGTGATCGACCCTGTACGTTCCGTCGGCGGCTGATCTACGAAGCTGTTGATTACGAGCTGGTCATTGACAAACAGGCGGACTCCATCATCAGTGGTGGTGAAGAATTGATAGGTTCCAGACGTGGGTGCGAGCACCTGACCGGTCCAGCGGACTGAGAAGGTATCAGAGGCAATGCCAGTCGCGGGTGAGCCTTGTGCCCAGTCAAAGTTCACTGTGGCATCAGTGCGCGTCAGGATGCGGTTGGTGAAGTCGATGTTGTCGAAGTACTCACCCTGTAGTCCGTTACCATCCGCAAGAATGCTTGTGTACTGAGCGAGTAAATTGGAATCAAACGGTAAAGCCGCCTCGATTGTCGAGGTGGACGCTTCAAGTATCCAGTTCCCACCGCGATCTGCACTTCCAGTTCCATCTGTTGAAGCAGCAACATCAGCCCCAGTGAGTTCGCTTAGAACTGTAATCAGCGAAGTATTGCCATCTGCAACATTACAACCGTACAGCAGGATATCTGCATCGGTAGACAGAGCATTTGACCAACTTCTCAGCTTGTCGCTGTAGCTAGAGATCGTACCGAGGTCAAGAGCCGCCTTGCCGAGTTCAATACTGCTAATGCTGCCGTGAGAGAGGATGTGAACACTATCTAAGTTTTGATATCCAGCGAGGACTCCGCTGATTTGGTCGATTCCGTCTGTATTGGCATTGAGCAATACGACCTGTGTCCCACTGATTACGCTGGCAGCGAGACTCTGAGCATTTTCAACGGCTGAATCGATGAATACCAAGCGATTCGACGAACTCGATCGCGCCGTTTCCAGATTGGCGGAGTCGAACGGGGAACCACTAGGAGATTGAGGATAACTTAAGTCTAAGAGATTTGACGAATTAGAAGAACTCTGCATTTCGCTTCATACGTGAAAACGACAGGACTGGCGGGCCCGACCCGGCACGAGAGCGCGATCGCGATGCTCGTTACCTAAATTCAGGCAGGTAAAACTCAGCCAACTCATTCGAGCGGCTTTGCAACCTACACACACATAAGGCGGGTCGCGACGAGAACAAGATGAATCAATCGAGTATCAGGAGCGGTCAATCGAGTATGTTGAACACTACAGCGCTAGATTTCAGGTCTAGATGGCTATGGTGTTCGATGCGCGTGAGACCCACAGAAAATGCGTGAACTGATCTACAAGAGATCAATTCGCGTGGGAGAGTCGGCGCTAATGTGCCGCTGTCTCAAATCCTGCTGGCGAAGCTAGACTCGCTCAGTGCATCACGAAATGCTGGTTTGTAGGATTGTTTTGATATTTGCGCCCCTCGAAACTAACATTGTTTCGGAAAATACTTAAGTGCTTATACGTGACTTTAACGAAATTTCAAGAGGATATTCTGTTTTGTAAGAATTACAAGTAGTCAGTGCGAAGCGCTATCGCCTGAGATGCCTTGTTTTGGTAATCTATGGCCGCAATATCTTATCTTCATGATGAAAGCATCAAGAAAAATCGATCGACATGAAGAAACCGGGAAATTACACAGACTCCCGGTTTAAAGTAAAAGCTGACTACTTAGATCGGGTAGGCGATCGTGACTCCGCTTCCGCCATCAGCGCGATCAGCGAGTTCAAAGCGATCAACCCGTGGGTGACGTTTGAGAAACTCGTGGACACCCTGCCGCAGCTTGCCTGTTCCATGTCCGTGAATAATCCAGATCGGAGTTTGCGCTTCTGAGATTGCTTTATCGAGCACGATTTCGGCATCGGCGACACGACTGCCGCGAATATCGAAGGTATTGCGATCGGTGCGAATGACCGGGGCAGGAGCAGCAGGCGGGGGAGGCGGAGCGGCTTTTGGTTTCGGTTCGGGCTTCGGTTCGGGTTTGGCGACTTTTTCACCGGTGAGTGATTCGATGTCGCCGATCGGAAGTGTCATCTTCATCAAGCCAAACCGCACGACTAATTCGTCGTCGCCTGCGAGTTCCAGCACTTCGGCGGTTTGACCCAAGCGGGGAATGCGGACGCGATCGCCGATTTGGGGACGATATCCGGGTTTCGGTTTTTGCAGTTGCTGGCGAGAGGGCAGATGCTTCTGAGCTAAGTGATTGAGCGATTCTGTCGCCTGCTGAGCCTCTTGAGCCGTCGCGCTGCCTTTTTGAAGATTGCGAATCACTTTAGCGATTTCACCTTTCGCTTGGGCGATCGCGTCTTGAACGGCGCGTTCTTGGGCTTGCTGTAAGTCGCGTTCTCGATCGCGCAGGCTTGCCGCTTTTGCTGAGACTTCTGCATAGAAGCGTTCGGCTTGCTGCAAGAGTTGTGCGGCTTCTTTGGCTTTGGTTTCTTGAGCGCGGCGCTGTGATTCGAGTCCTGCGATCACTTGGTTGACATCTTCAGCTGCACCCCCGACTTGGGTTTGAGCAGACTCAATAATCTCTGGCTTCATGCCCAAGCGCCGAGCGATCGTTAAGGCGTTCGATCGTCCGGGAATGCCCCAGAGCAATCGATAAGTCGGAGAAAGGAAGACATCATCGAACTCAACCGAAGCATTTTCAAAGCGATCGTCTTCGTATTTCAAGGCTTTGAGTTCGCCGAAGTGGGTCGTGGCGATCGATAGCTTTGCGTGGTCAGCGAGGTAGTTCAGCAACGCGATCGCGAGTGCGCTACCTTCGGTTGGATCGGTTCCGGCTCCCACTTCATCGAGCAAAACGAGTGAGTTTGAAGATTCTGTTAAGGCTTCGATAATGCGGCTAATGCGGCGAATGTGTCCGGAGAAGGTAGAAAGGCTCTGTTCTAGGGATTGTTCGTCACCGATATCGGCTAGAACTTGCTCGAACCAGGGTAGTTCAACAGGTTCACGCGCCGGCACAAACAAGCCAGCTTTCGCCATCAACATGGCTAAGCCCATTGTTTTGAGCGTGACGGTTTTTCCGCCTGTGTTGGGGCCGGTAATCGCTACCACTCGGATTTGCGGCTGAATCACTAAGTCAACCGGAATCACCGATCGACCTTGTTCTTGCTGCTGCTGCCAGACGAGCAAGGGATGCCTTAACTGTCGCAGCACGATCGCCTCGTTGGTAAATCGCGGCGGGTTCGCTTTCAGCCAGTAGCTATAGCGCGATCGAGCGGCAGCTAAATCGAGTGCGGTACAGATTGCGAGTAACCGTTCGAGGTCATCTTTGGCGATCGCAACTTGTTCCGTCAAGACGCGTCGAACCGCTTCTTCTTCGGTTTGTTCTTGTCGCAGGAGTTGACGCAGTTGATTATTGAGCGGCACAGTCGGATGTGGTTCCACATATAACGTTGCACCGCTCATCGACACATCATGCACAATGCCAGAGATCACATCTTTGTGCGTTGCCTTTACAGGAATCACAAATCGCCCATCGCGCTGAGTGATTACTTGTTCCTGAACCGCACTGGCTTGTCGCTGCATAGTTCGTTGCAGCATTTCGTACACGCGATCGCGCACTTGTTTTTGCTTCGATCGAATCTCTGCTAGCTTCGGGCTGGCACGTTCGCTGACTTTACCGTCATCATTAATGCAGCGATAAATCTCCTGCTCAATTTCTGGATAAGTCCGGAGTTCTGCCACTAATTCAGTCAGAATCGGAAAATCGTCTTGACTATCGATCGTGCGCCTGAGCGTCCTGGCACCCGAAAGCGTCGTTGAGATCGACAACAGTTCCACGCCTGAAAGAATTCCATTGAGTGCGGCTCTTTCCAGCGCATCTCCAATGTCCTCAATGCCCTCGAAGCTCAATCCGTTTGCGAGCTGCGATTCTAGAGTGTAAACTTCTTCAGTTTGAGCGAGTAGACGTTCGGTTTCAGCTTGAGTGGTCGGAATTTTGAGCGCCCGAAGCGCGATCGCTCCTAATTTTGTCGAAGCAAAGGTCGCCAGATGCTGACACAGGCGCGACCATTCTAATAGTTCTAAAGTCTCAGTTTGAATCAAGGTTAGGAATCAAGAGAACAAAGGCTGCACTTCTTTATTCTAGAAGGTTCTGATTGAACGATCGCGGCTCCAAGGGCTTTGATAACTTGATTCCGTAATCTTCTGATTCTTAAAAAGAGATGTAGCATAGAGTGGCGACATTTCCGATGCTTCTCTAAAGATATGCGTGACTTTCTCAAACAGACCCTCGCCACATTGCTTGCGCTGTTCATTTTCCTGGGCGTGAGTGTGGGTGGTCTTTTGCTGCTGCTGATCTCACTCTCGATGCTAGCAAGCCGCGACACAACTCCCACGGTTCGAGATAAGTCGG
The DNA here is from genome assembly GCF_039962495.1 of Leptolyngbya sp. AS-A5. Taxonomy (NCBI): domain Bacteria; kingdom Bacillati; phylum Cyanobacteriota; class Cyanophyceae; order Leptolyngbyales; family Leptolyngbyaceae; genus Leptolyngbya; species Leptolyngbya sp. AS-A5. Next base: position 341,894 of record NZ_JAMPLL010000001.1, read on the forward strand.
TGCTCGTCTTCGATATGGCACAAACGATCACAGATGCGCCTGCAAGTTCTAGCACCCGTGAAGTGTTAAACGATGCAATTTCTGGAACTCGCCCGAATACGGTGAGCTTGCGATCGGTACTCGACTCGATCGACGAAGCCGCCAAAGATAGTCGAATTGTCGGAGTTTATCTCAGTGGTAGCAATGGAAGTAGCGACACAGGTTACGCGACGCTGCGGGAAGTCCGCCAAGCTTTAGAGCGCTTCAAAGCAAGCGGCAAAAAGATCTTTGCTTACGATGTCGATTGGCAAGAGCGCGAATATTATCTCGGTTCGATCGCCGATACGATCGCGGTGAATCCAGTCGGCAGTGTCGAACTGAATGGACTCAGTTCTGAAGGAGTTTATTTTGCTAGAGCCTTACAGAAATTTGGCATTGGATTTCAAGTGACGCGAGTCGGAAAGTTCAAGTCTGCGGTCGAACCCTTTTTACAAAACCGTCGAAGCGCTGCCGATCGAGAACAAACGCGCAAATTACTCTCAGATATTTGGACGGAGTTTCTCAGCACTACAGGTAAATCTAGAAGCCTTGCTCCTAAGCAACTGCAAGCGATCGCCGATCTCTCTGGGCAAGTTAAGCCACAGGATGCAGTGAAAGCAAAACTGGTCGATCGAGTTGCCTACGCTGATGAAATGACTGCGGAGTTGAAAAAGCTCACGGGACAAGATGACGACACCAAATCATTTCGGCAAGTGAGCTTAAAAACCTATGCTCAAGTCGCGGAAAACAAGCGCGACTCGAAAACGAGCCGAAATCAAATCGCAGTCGTCTATGCCGAAGGTCAAATCGTCAATGGTCAAGGGGGGGCTGGGCAAATTGGCGGCGATCGTTTAGCGAAACAACTGCGGGATTTGCGATTTGATGATGATGTGAAAGCCGTTGTCTTGAGAGTTAATAGTCCTGGCGGAAGTGCGACCGCTTCAGAAATTATTCAGCGAGAAGCCATTCTGACCAACCAGAAAAAACCTGTGATTGTGTCGATGGGCAATGTTGCGGCATCCGGTGGCTATTGGATTTCAACCTATGCCAGCCAAATCTTTGCAGAACCCACCACGATCACAGGCTCGATCGGTGTATTCGGCGGGCTGCCCAACATTCAGCAAATTGCAAATCAAAATGGCTTCAATTGGGATGTGGTAAAAACTGCTCGCTTTGCGGATAGCCGCACGATTTCACGCCCGAAAACACCAGAAGAGCTAAAGATTATTCAAACCTCAGTTGATCGCATCTATGACCAGTTTTTGACCAAAGTCGCGAACTCGCGCAAGCTAGAGAAATCCAAAGTTGCGGAGATTGCTCAAGGTCGGGTCTGGTCAGGCAATCAGGCTAAATCGATCGGTCTTGTCGATCAAATCGGTGGACTTGAAGATGCGATTCGAGCGGCGGCAGAACGCGCAAAACTGGGGAGCGATTGGCAAATTGACGAATACCCAAAACCCCGATCGTTTGAAGAACGCTTGATCGAAACGCTCACGGGAGCGATGGTGAATGAACCTGAGATCGATCCACTCACGAGCGAGATAAAGAAACTTCAGACGCAGTTAGAGAGCCTAAAATCGCTGAACGATCCGCATGACATCTATCTACGGATGCCGTTTGATTTGTCGATTCGATGAAGCTCTACTGGATCGCTAAGGAAACGCGATCGCCGCCCCCACTCCGCAGCACACCTAGCACTTTGACGACTCTTATTCAGAGTCATATTCACGTCCATTATCGGGGGATTAGCGATCGCGCATTGCTTGCTGAAAGACCCGGACTGCTTCACCGAGATCGGTCTCACCTATGAGAATGCAGCGCTGTAGTAGATCGAGATCCAGATTTTTCAGGTCTTCGAGTCGGCTGCGGTAGCTTCGCTTCCCTTCGGGTTCGATTTGCTTATAGCCATCAGCCTCCAGATGATAAAGCTTCAGCACCCCGTCTTGCCAAAACCACACCTCAGCGACGCCTAATGCTTGGTAGCGCCTAAGTTTGTTCGCTCCACCGCTCGTAAAGACAACCTCAATCGATAAATCAGGAATCGGCTTAACACAACCCAAACAGTAGGACTGATCAGCTTGAGCGGATGCAGTTCCTTCTTGTTCTTGAGTCATCGCTCCGGTTGGCTGAAAGAAGATTCCTTGATGGATCAGGTAGGTTGTGACCAAGTATCCGATAATGTGTCCAAAAATTTCGTGATCGCGTCCAGGCATGATTAGCTCGATCGTTCCGTCGTAATAAAATAGACGAACCCCGCGTGAGTGTTCAAATCCCTTTTGGATGGATTTGAACTGCTCCCACGTTCCAGGCACAACAATGTGCTGATCCGGCGTTGTGGTTTTTAGCGGGGTTTGCGTCATGGTTAGAACTGATCGTCGTTACCGAGGGTCGGGGTGGAAGCGCCACCTAAAAAGAGGTTCTTAGCGTTATCACTCTGGTAGACGCAATCGATCGTCACTTTATCTTTGTTGTCGAGATTGCCGATGTAGCCGAAGGTATTCATCTTCTGACGACATTCACGGCTTTGCTCGGCAGTCAGCAATTTGCGCTGTTCTAGCACTGACCAGTTGGCGCGTCTGATGATGCAGGCAGGTTCCATTCCCGCTTGTGCCACAAAGACCTTGAAGGGATTGAGCGTTACATAAAGGCGGGTACTCACCGCCATCGCGCTGGCTCCGTTTTGGATACAGATTTCAGGGTTGGGGGCTTGCTGGTCGATTTGAAGGTTTGTGACTACGCTAGTTGGGTTGGTTGGAGTCGCAGCGCTGAAGGCAATTCCGACCCCAATCCCTAAGACGAAAATGCCTGCAAGCACCGCAATTACGGTGGCGTTAAACCATGAAGGATTGTTATTGTTCACAGGTTTTCCTCGCTTGGGTTCGGGGGGCAGATATTCATCGTCTCGATCGTAGTCATTGTAGCGATCGTTGTAGGAATTGTTGCGGGGTCTGCGCTTCATAAGTGAGAAATTGAGAAGGGTTGGATTCTATTCTAGCGGCTCAAGCCTTGGCTTTCTTTCAGGAGGTCATAATACGCTTGGGTGGTGTCTTTCATGAATTGATATTCTGCTTTGACGCGCTCGTATTGGGCATCGAGAGGAACGTGCAGATCGAGCAGTAGGTCTGGATTGAAGTCTGCAATTCTTGTTCCAATTAAGGTTTCTCGCACGATGCGGACGTAGACTTCGCTGAGTTCATCGACTTTCTTAATGAGCTTATTAGTTTCATCGATCGCTTTTTCGTAGATTTCTAACTGCGACGAATAAAAATCAGAAACCGCAACTAATTTCGCAATTTTGTTAATCTTCTCAAACTGCTTTTCGAGCGCGATCGTATCGAATTCCAGTTTCAAATGCTCTTTCATAATCGGCGCGAGTTCTGCCATGACGCGGATTTTGTTTTGACGATCGGTGCGCGACAGGATGACGGGGGTAACCGAGCTTAAGCTGTGCCAGGAGTAAATATATTCGACATCACCTGCGTCGGTGATGGTGGGAAACACGACTTGAACGCGATCGGGAGCGCGAAATCGATGCGGCACAGCGAAGTTTCCCAACGGCAAATTCGGGTAGCGGTCTTCGGCTCCTTTGACAATCACGACATCACTATTGCGGATCGTCCGAATCTGATAATTCTGGTAGTGCAAATATAGATATGCGATTAGACCCATAAATAGAAAAACTAGCAGTAAACTCACCGCAAGATCTCCAGACTTTATTAGTTTATTGTGGCGAATTCGATCGCGATCTTGCCATCAGGGTAGAGATTAGAGTGCGTCGTTGATGTCACAATAATTAGCATTGTAAAGTTTTCTATATATGCGTTCTTCTCTGCGTCGTTCTTCGCTGTCTACTTCTTCGCTACCTACGTTGTGGCAAGATAGCCTAACGGTATTTTGGGGGGATTGGCTGGATCTGCGGGTACGGCTGGTTCAGATTGCGGCTTCGGGTTTGGTGTCGCCGTTAATTTATATTTTGGCATTTGGGCTAGGATTGGGTAGTTCGCTCGACAGCGTAACCAAACCGAGCGCAGGAGATAACTATTTGCAGTTTATTTTGCCGGGAATGGTGGCGCTTTCGTCAATGGTGATTAGTTTTGGCGGCACGACCTTTTCGATTTGCGGCGATCGCTTGTTTACGAAAACGTTTGAGGAAATTTTGCTGGTTCCAGTGCATCCGCTGGCAGTGCATCTGGGTAAGGTGCTGGCGGGAATTGTGCGCGGCCTACTGACGGCTGGGTCAGTGATTCTAGTGGCAATTCTATTTACAGGCAAAGTTTGGAGCTTTCTGAACCCATTGTTTTTGCTGGTTCTGGCTTTGAACTGTGCTGTATTTGCAGGACTGGGTGTGATTGTGGGCTTGAATGTGAAGTCACTAGAAGGTGTTGGCATTTATAACAACTTCGTGATTGTGCCGATGTCGTTTCTGGGTGGAACATTTTTCGATGCAGCAACATTACCCGCAGCGTTAAAAGCGATCGTTTATCTATTACCGCTAACCTATACAAGTTTAGGCTTAAGAGCGGCAGCCTATTTACCGATCGCGCAATTTCCCTGGTTTGTGATTCCGGTTTTGCTGGTGATGGCGATCGGACTTTCGGCGGTGGGTGCCTATCAGTTCTCACACCTGCAAGATTAAACTTTCATATCGCTGTATTTCACTCCATTACTTTCGATGCTCAATCTAGAACGAACGCTCTATAACCCTTGCAGCAACGCTTAGACTGTGAGCATAGGAGGGGCTGAATCATGGAAGTTCAGGAGCTACTACGGCGGTACGAATGGGGCGATCGAGATTTCTCTGGGGTTGATTTGAGCAATACCGATCTGAGCAATGTCACACTCGTCGATATTAATCTCAGCAATGCCAATCTAACAGGTGCAAATTTGAATCGAGCGTTCCTGATGAAAGCAAATCTGCGGGGTGCATTTCTGAATTGGGCAGATCTTCGCTTTGTCAAGCTGAATGAAGGGAATCTGATCGAGACAGATTTCACCAAAGCGCACCTCAACGGCGCATTTCTGGTGAGGTCTGATTTTTCACGATCGCGCCTCAGTGGTGCCGATTTGAGTCACGCCAATTTACGCGGTGCAGTGTTAGAACACGCCAATCTTTGTGGCGCAAAACTGCTTAACACAAATCTCCGCAGCGCCAATCTCCAGGGCGCAAACCTCAACTGGGCAAATCTGCAAGGCGCGAAACTGAGCGGTGCAATGCTCCAAAATGCGTTCTTGAGCGAAGCAAATCTGGCGGAGGCGTTTCTCAATGGAGTCGATCTGCGAGGGATTGATTTAAGTGGGATTAATCTTCGGGCAGCAAAGCTAAACGGCGCAAATTTGGAAGGTGCGACTTTATCGTTTTCAAATCTGCGTGAGGCACACTTACACGGCGCAAATCTCACCCGTGCGAATCTGATTGGCGCGAATTTAGAAACTGCCTTTCTTCAAAGATCCCTAACTGAATTGCATTACTACAATTCGATCGACCGACAAAGCGGTGAGTTTTGAAAGCGATAGACGACTCAAAACGAGTCCAATAGCTGATTGATTTCTTTCTCGCGATGCTGAAGACGTTCAGCCAACAACCCAACAATAAATCGATGAATGCTCGCTGCCAGCATCGGATCGGTGTTTTCAAGCTGCTCGAACGATTCTGTCGATAGAAAATATAACGTGCTGGGTTTGTCTGCAACCACCGATGCCATGCGGACTGTCCGGCGATACAGCCCCATTTCTCCGATCGTGTTGCCGATCGTGTAGGTACGAATCCGTTTGTTTTGACCATTGCTCAATTTCAAAACAACACTCACTTGTCCCGATGCTACAAAGTAGAGTCCATCAAACGGATCGCCCTGATGGAATAGATATTCACCTTCGGCAACCTGGCAAACCTCTAGACACTTCATCAGGCGATCGACCTGACGCGGATCAGGAAAATCAGCCTTTAGACAAGCGGCGAGTGCGGCATCAGGAGACTGAAACTCCTCTTCGGTCAGCGATTGATATTGCTGCAAAATTTGTTGCTCATACCATTCCAATCCTCGATCTAAGTCATCAAAGAGATGGCAAGCTTCATGATCTAAACAATCGCCCTGCTCTAATCGCTGATGCGCCGCAGAAGACAGATGGGTGTAAATCAAGTGAACCTGCTTCTGATGCGCTACCTGCTTCAGTTTGGCAAAGCTAAGAACGGCTGAGGCATCTAGCCCACTCACCAGCCGAAAATCGAGGATCACATAGTGAACAGGCGGTAACTCATGATTGTTAATGCGATCGCGGACTTGATTGAGCAATTTATTTGCCGTTCCAAAAAAGATCAAGCCCTGCAATTCCACAATGTAAGCTTGCTCACCTTGTTCTTCTAGGATTTCCAACTCTTCAGACGTGCGGAGGACATTACTGTGATGATAGGTTCCTGTGCTGATGCGTCGAACCACAGTCAGCCGGCTGTAGTTAATTACAAACAACACGATCGCCGTCCCTAGCCCGACGGCGATCGCTTGCAAAAAGCCAATGGTCGTCGTCACAATCACAATCAGCACAATGATGGCATAATCGGCACGCGCAAACTTAAACCAAGCTTCGTAGAGCCATTCATTAAAAAACTCAACTGTAATCAACAGCGGCATCCCAATCAGAATGAATTTCGGGAATAGCGATAACAAGGGCGCTCCACCCAGCATCATTGCGAGGCAAAGGGCTGCAATAATCCAACCCACCAATCGCCCTCGCGCCCCCACTTGGTAGGACAACGCATTCTCTCCAGCGCTGGCAAATCCACCGACTCCACCACCAATCCCTGCAACTAAGAACGCCACTCCCGATGCTTTCAATTCCTGATTCAGATCGAGATCGCGGGAAGCTATAAGCTCAACGCCATTAGAGTGAAGCAACAATGCGATCGCGGAGATCAGCCAAAGTGCCGCTAAGGTTGGAATTTGCTGAGCAATCACGCTCCAATTTGCTTGCTGGACTGCGGCAAGACTGGCAAAGTGATACAGTCCACCTGCGGGAACACTGCCCAAAATCCAACCCCGTTGGCTGGCATCCGCGATCGAAGTTCCGGTGAGCGCTAGAGCAGCGTAAAACAGCGCGATCGAGCCAAGAATAATACCTGGATAAACGAAACTACTATTAATTCGTTGGGGTAACACAAACATTGCCGCCGCAAATAAGGCAGCCGGAAGCCATTGCAGTAAAACATTCACCTGAAAGAAAGCAGCCAGCGAAAAAGGCTGTAAATCCAGCCCTGAAACCGACTGAAACGCTGCCACAAACAACAATGCTCCAATGCCTGCCAGAAAGCCTCCCACCACCGGATAGGGAATGTATCGCACGAAACTTCCCAAGCGAAACCAACCCAATCCCAGGAAAATGATGCCTGTGATCAGGCTATTCACCGCAAAGGTGGCAACAACGGTCATTAGCTTTTGCTCGATCGGAGCGTCCGGCATCGCTGCCACAATTTGCTTCGCAATCAAGCTGAAGATCGGAACTGTGACTTCTGCGATCGTCGCCACGATTGCAGGGTATGAACTGAGCGCGGTCACAACCGTACTAATAATGACCGAGCTAAAGAGCAGCAGCCCGATTCCAAAGGGCATAAACGGTGCGAGATCGCCTGAGAAAATCAGAGCGCCAAACGATACGGCACTCGTGACAGTGAGCAGACCCATAATTGCGCCTGCAATGCTATTGGAGACGATCGGGCTTGTCCCTAAGTTAGACTTTGCGATAAGAGTCACTGTAATTAGAAGATGAATATAGAAAAATAATGTCTGGATGTGCTTATCGTATAGAACTCTATTCAACTTTAGGGAATCAAACACCAAATTTCCTGCCTCAGAAGTAAGTTGAAGCAATTTACAATCAGTCTTTTGGCATAAGACAGGGCACACAATTGGCTGTTGGAGTGCTGTGTTATACCAAATTGATTTGTGGATGCGACAGGTCCTCGCCCCCTAAATTCCCCATTCTGCGGGAACTTTGAGTGTGATCTGTTGCGTTCTATGTTTAATTCGGTATTACCTCAGTTCAGATTTATACCTGCTCTAACGCTCTAATTTTATACCTGCTCTAACGCTCTAATATATTGAGCGTCTAGGCGAGGTTGGTGCAGGTGCGGAAGGATTAGCAGAATGAATTAAGTCACCTCTATCGAAAGATGTTTATTGTCCAAACGCTATTAATCTTGAGATGTTCTGCCCTTGATCAAGGGTCATAGTTCTTACTGCATTGATTCAGTGTTGAGTAGATGCGGCTTGCTCTGTATCACCACATTCAATCTCAGGGAAAAACCATAAAAGTAGAAACGTCTATGTTTAGCTTGTTTAACCGCTTTCCGGCTCAATTAACTCAGTGGATACTGGCTGGATTACTCGTACCGATCGTAGCCCTCAACTTATGGCTACTCTTCAAAGCGGTTCACTTGGCTCAACCTCTGGTTTCAATTCTTGTTTCAGCAGCATTACTGGCATTTCTTCTCAATTATCCGGTACAACTAATTCAGAAATGGGGACTCGATCGCAAGTATGCGGTTACAAGTGTGGTGGTCATGTTCTTTGGCTTGCTCATCGGCGCAAGTATTACCATCCTGCCCCAATCGTCTGAAGAACTTGGCGAATTCATCAGCGCATTGCCGACTCGGATACAATCCACTCAGCTAAAGCTTCAGATTCTGCAAGATTGGGCAATGCAGCATCATATTCCAATTCGGCTCAATCAGTGGACAGCTCAGTTTACTGATGGCTTACCCGATCGCATACACACGCTCGGAAATAATGCAGTAAATCTAATCTTTAGTGCGTTGGGCAGTGCGTCTAACTTAGCCTTAACAGGAATTTTCACCGTCTATCTTTTATTTGACGGATTGCAGCTTTGGAACGGAATTGCTCAACGATTACCGAGTCAAAAAATTGCACAGATTCAGCGATCGCTCCAGCAGCACTTTGAGGACTATTTCACCGGACAGGCAATTATGGCGATCGTGTCTATTGTTGCACTGACGGTCGTTTTCTTGATCCTCAGAATCCCGTTTCCATTGCTGCTCGGATTGTTCATCGGCACATTATCGATTTTTCCCTTTGGTGCTACGCTGGCAAGCTTCATTAGTGCATTGCTCATCGCAGCCGATGATCCAGGTTTAGGGCTTTGGCTACTTGGATCATCGATTGTGACAAATCAAGCGATTGATCAATTGATTACACCCCGCTTGATGGGAAAGCTGGTTGGGCTAAGACCATTTTGGATATTGCTTGCCTTAATGGTTGGAGCGAAGCTAGGTGGATTGATTGGAGTCATAATAGCGGTGCCGATCGCAAGCTGTCTGAAAGATATCCTTCAGGGATTTCCGACTTCTGTATCCTCGCCTGACGCTCTTCCTGCTGCTCCTGTCCCTTCAGAAATACATAGCTGATTGTGCTTGCGATCGCTGAGTATCTTAAAGAAGTGGCGCGTTATCAGGCTTGCCTGTGGAGGATTAAGGGATGCTACCTGAGTTTTTGCCTGCGTCAGCGAGTGTGATCGAGGATACGGATGCGATCGCTCTGCTGCAACAACTCCAGCGTCGAGCAATTCAAATTTCACTAGAGTTAGAAACAATAGAGATTGCAACGGCTTATGTTTATGCAGCGTGTGAGCAATCAACAACCCCGATCATTTTGCTTCCCGGATTTGATAGTTCACTACTAGAGTTCCGACGATTGTTCCCGCATCTTGCAGCTCAACATTCCGCCTGGACGATCGATCTAATTGGATTTGGGTTTACAAGCGCGATTCCAACCGTTTCTATCTGTCCTCAGACTATCCGGAAGCATCTGTTGAGCCTGGTTCAAACTTGGATTGCTCAACCTGTGATTTTAGTGGGTGCATCATTGGGGGGTGCAGTGGCGATCGATTTTGCGCTGCATCATCCGAACTGGGTGCAATCTCTCGTGTTAATTGATAGCGTTGGGTTTTCTGGCAGCTTCCCGATCGGGCAGTGGATGCCCCGCTCCGTGCTGGAATTCGGAGCAGATTGGCTACACTTCCGCAAACAAGCTGCTCTAAGTGCTGCATTAGCAATCCCAGGAATGGATTTAACGCTGATTGATGCACTTCGCTGTTCACTGCTGCATCAAGCTATGCCCGGATGGAAGGAAGCGATCGTCTCTTTTAGCCAAAGTGGAGGTTATACTAACTTAGACACTCAACTTGGGAAGATCCAACATCCGACTCTAATTCTTTGGGGAACCTCGGATGATGTTCTGGGCACAAAGGATGCAACCCGATTTCAGGAAGCCATTTCAAACAGCGAATTGATTTGGATTGAAAAGGCGGGTCATGTGCCACATTTTGATCAATCTGAGGCAGTTGCAGCCCATCTATCAAGCTTTGTGCATCAAGTCGGAAGCTGATCGTTTAAGAGAGTTATCAGTAGGATAAAGAAATAAGAATTCGTTAGTTAAATCCACTCACTGAAATTCTCTTCGTCTATGAAATTCTGGTATCTCACTATTACAACCCCTTTGATTACAACTCTTCTTTTTTCTGGCATGAGAGCGATCGCACAGTTGCCTTCCACTCCTGTTCAAACATCCCCTACTTCCGGTTGTCTCTTTGGCTATCCAGACCGTACTTATCAAGGGGAGCGTCCGATCACGCGCAATGAATTTGCGGCAGGACTGAATGCGTGTTTGCAGCAAGTAGATCAGTCGATTCGCTTCAATCGGGAAGAGTTTGCCACAAGAGCGGAGTTTGAACGCCTGCTTCAACGGCAAAGAGAGTTAAACGAACAATTGCGCCAAACAAGCGATCGTGTCGATACGCTCTCAAATCCACCTGCCTCGTCGAAGTAAATGTAGTTTTATTCCTCTAAACTCTCGAATCTTACAGCTAACAAAGCTGTAAGACTACTTCGATTTTCGCTTTGACTTTGGGGCAGTTCGATGTGCGCCAAAATATTTTTCGCTGCGATATCTCAGCCAAACTCGTAGGGCTTCCGGGATTTGGTCTTTCTGTTCTTTAGTCAGCGTGTTGTAGAGAGCGAGTGCTTTTTCTCGTTCTCCGCGACAGGCAGCATTGTTGTGAGCATCCCAGTAGCTACGAGCCACTCGAATCCGCCGACAGACTTCCTTGATTAGCGCCGCTCCGGTTAGCGGTTCGTCTTGCTTTGCCATGCGTTAATCTCAATCTCACTTTATTCTAACTAACCTCGCGGTTGCGATGAATCGCTGGTCTGCCACGTTCGTCAAATAGTATGAGATCAATCAATACCCAATTGCGATCGCTTCGGAGCCATGCTGTACGTGATTTTTCCCTCGGTGTCCGGCAAAACAGAAAATGCTGTCAATTTCAGTTCGTATGATATATTGCTTCACGGTGGATGAGGATTCTACTACAGAAGACCTAAGTACGATCTACGATAAGCAAGATGAAAAAAGCCGACAAGACAGCCCCCAACCGAGCTTACACCGTTCTAAAAAGCACCGCCGTTGTTGTCGGTATCAGCGTCGGGTTCTGGAGCCGGCCAGCAGCGACTGTTGCCCAAACCCTTCAACCGATCGTTTCTGAATCCAGATTTTGCCGCAGCGATTTAGCGTCGAAAATTGATCGCATTGTTCAACAGCCCAAATTTCGCACTGCACAATGGGGCATTCTGATTAAACCGATCGAAACCTCGACAATCCTTTATCAACGCAATTCTAATCGTGCCCTGATCCCCGCATCAAACGTCAAGCTTCTGACCACTGCTGCCGCCCTGCAAGTTGCAGATCAAAAGCCGCGATCGCTCCCAACTGTAAAGAACTGGCTGATTGCCGTGAACCGTTACAGCGATAACTATAAAGCGGATGCGCTGCGTCGTCGAATTGGAGGTCAACCGGCGATCCGGTCTGCGCTCGAAGCCTTGGGTGTTCAAGCGAATAGTTATGCACAGGTGGATGGTTCGGGACTCTCTCGCAGTAATCGAGCGACACCCGCTGCACTGGTGTCTGTGTTAGAAGCAATGTTCAGCGATCGTCAGAGCGAATTGTTTTACCGATCGCTAGCGGTTGCTGGAGTGAATGGAACATTGCGAAGCCGATTCCGCAATACGCCCGTTCAAGGCAATCTTTATGGTAAAACGGGAACCTTACGCGGCGTAAGAGCGCTGTCTGGATATTTAGATAATCCGAACTATGGCACGATCGCGTTTAGCATCGTGGTGAATCAACCGGGACAGTCTGGACAAGCGTTAGCGCAAGCGATCGATCAAATCGTGGTGCAAACTGCTAAGGTCGATCGCTGCTGAGCGGTGCTTGAACAATACAAGGTTTTGCGCTAAAAATCCTTTCCTTTTAGCGCGAGTTTCGTTTATATTTGAAGAAACCGAGCGGTCTGTAAAATGTCCAAAGCCTCTGAAGATACTAGAGCCTACATCATTGCTCAAGCAGCTGAACTGTTTAATCAAAAAGGATTTTCAGCAACTTCGATCGCAGATGTGATGCAGGTAACGGGATTGCAGAAGGGTGGTATTTACAATCACTTCAAAAGTAAGGAGGAACTAGCGATTGCGGCATTCGATTATGCCGTGACGCTGAAGCAGAAACGCTATCACAGTGTGTTACGCTCGTCGTCCAAATGCTTAGTTCGCTTGTTTAATTTCATCGATCTATTCTGCCAAGAGCCTGACACGCCGAGCCTGAAAGGCGGATGTCCGATTATGAATACGGCGATCGAGCATGATGCAGTTAAAGTGGAATTGCTCGATCGTGCCAAATCTGCAATGGATCACTGGCGGGCATTTCTGTGCAAAATCATTGCGCGGGGAATTGCCCATCAGGAGATCCAAGCTTCGGTCTACCCGGATGAAGTGGCGACGCTTATCATTGCTACATTGGAGGGTGGACTAATGATGAGTCAGCTTTATGACGATCGCACCTATCTTGATCGAGCCGCTCTTCATCTAAAACAGCACTTGCAAACATTAGCAGCAGCCTCATAATCTTTTTGAGACTTTACAGACCGATCGGTTTCTATTTTTGAACTAAGAATCCTGGAGAAATTAGTTATGTTGACGTTTTACTATCATCCACTGTCGCCGATCGCCCGACGAGTTTGGATTTGCCTGCTGGAGAAAGGAATCGAATTTGAGGCACAGGTCGTGCAGTTGCATCTAAAAGAGCAGTTTGAAGCGGAGTTTCTAGCATTGAACCCGTTTCATCATGTACCCGTTTTATTGGATGGTGAGGTGAGGCTAATTGAGTCGATCGCAATTCTGGATTATTTAGATGCTCAATATCCTCAGCCTCGAATGTCTCTACAAACTCCAGTAGAGCTTGGCAAGATGCGAATGATCCAAATGGTCACAATAAACGAGATCATGAGCTGTTTGTCAGCAGTGATAACAACGGAACAGGATCATCCCAAAGCAGAAATGCTAAACACGGGTCTAGAGTTTTTGGAACTGCAATTAGAAAGTGATTATTTTGGGGGAGATTGCTTGAACCTGGCAGATTGTGTTGTGGGTAGTACGCTACCCCTGTTTCGGCGGTTAGGGGTTCGGTTTGATTAGTATGCGAAACTGAGCCGCTGGATGGATAGATTGTACGATCGACCAAGTTGGCAACAGACCGAGCCGTCAGAGGAAGACTTTGGGAAATGGCGGCGGTTTGTGGAAGTAATGCTGTCGAGAAAGGTATCAAAGAAGAGATAGCCTCATCAGTTACATCACCTCCACCACACAATAGGGTTGGTACGGTAGTGTATGACTATCAGGGGCGAATGATCGCTTTACTTAGGCAAGCTTCCACTGATCCAGTAGAAAAGCATACTCAAACGCAATCTCTTTCAAGCGTTCGTATCGCCCAGATGCGCCGCCGTGTCCAGCCCCCATGTTAGTCTTTAACAGCAAGACGTTAGTATCTGTTTTCAATGCTCTCAGTCTTGCTGTCCACTTTGCAGGTTCCCAATAGGACACACGCGGATCATTTAAACCTGCGGTAATCAGCAAGGCAGGATAGGCTCTCGCTTCGACATTATCATAAGGCGAATAGCCTTTCATGTAGAAGTAAAACTCCGGATTATTCGGATTGCCCCATTCTTCCCATTCCGTTGCCGACAAAGGCAATGAAGTATCTAGAATCGTAGTAACGACATCTACAAAGGGAACCTGTGCGATCGCGGCTTTGAACAATTCTGGACGCTGATTGATCACCGCCCCCATTAACAATCCGCCTGCGCTTCCTCCAGAAATTGCTAAATGTTCGGCATCTGTCCAGCCTGCTTTGATCAGCATCTCTGCACAAGCAATAAAATCGCTGAAGGTATTTTGTTTATGTAAGAATTTGCCGTCTTCATACCACTTGCGTCCGAGTTCGGAGCCGCCCCGAATATGCGCGATCGCTAACACAACCCCACGATCGAGCAGGGCTAAGCGAGCCGAAGAAAAAGAATCGGGATAGCTAAACCCATAGGAACCATAACCCGTCATCAGTAAGGGATTTTTGCTTGTGCGATCGATGCCTGCTTTATAGACGATCGACACCGGAACAGCAGTGCCATCGGGCGCGATCGCTTCGAGGCGTTCACTTCGATAGTTTGCGCGATCGTAGCCTCCCAAAACGGGCGTTTCTTTCTTGAGTTCGCGAGTTTGGGCATCGAGGTCATAATCAAAAATCGAAGACGGTGTAACCAATGAGGTGTAGCCAAACCGCAGCGTTTTTGTATTGAAGTCTGGATTGATCGATTCTGACACTTCGTAGGTAGGTTCTGGAAACGTGATTGTATGTTCTTCCTGTGTGGAGAACTTACGAACCCGAATGTTGGGTAGTCCAGCTTCGCGATCGTAGATCACTAAATGATCCATAAAGGCACTAACACCCATTAAAAAGATATTTTCGCGATGCTCGATCACCGTCTCCCAATGTTCCACACTCGGATCACTGACGGGCGCTTTCATCAGCTTGAAGTTCAGAGCGTTTTCGTTGGTCAGAATGTAAAACGCATCCGTATGATGTTCAACTTCATACTCGATGCCAACTTGACGCGGACGAATTACCTGGAAGTCTCCGTTAGGATTGTTCGCATCGAGATAATGAACTTCTGAGGTGATATTGCTGCCCAAACCGAGTAGCAGATAAGCTTCACTCCGAGTTTTATCAATTCCAAGAAAATAAGCATCATCAGCTTCATGAAACAACAGTTGATCAGTGTCGATTTCACTTCCTAAACAGTGGCGAAACAATTTATAAGGGCGATTTGCTGGATCAATCTGAGCATAAAACACAGTTTGATTATCATTGCCCCAAGCAAACGAAGCGGTGTCAGGGATTGATTCAGGATACAGTTGACGAGTGGTTAGATCAAGGAAAAACAGGGTATAGCGCTCGGCTCCTGTTGTGTCAGTCGCATAAGCTAATAGCTGCTGATTTGGACTAACTTCAAGCACACCTAAGCTAAAGTATTCTGTGCCTTCAGCTAGCTGATTTTGATCCAGTAGCACTTCTTCTGGTGCATCCAAGCTTTGATATTTGCGGCAGTGGATGGGATAAGCTTTTCCGGTTTCAGTGCGGGTGTAGTAATAAAACTCGCCTCGACGATAAGGTACAGACAAATCATCTTCCTGAATGCGTGATAGCATCTCGTCGTAGAGATCTGCTTGCAGCGATTCTGTATGCTGCATTATTGTCTCAGTGTAAGCATTTTCAGCTTCAAGATAGGCGATGACTTCAGGATTGTCGCGCTCCCGCAGCCAAAAATAGTCATCAATGCGCTCATCGCCGTGGAGTTGATGCACATAGGGACGTTTGGGTGCGATCGGGGGAGTGACTGAATCTGACATAACGCAAATCGTTGAAGAGCAAGATCAGTCAAGCACTTAATCCGAGCTTCTGTCACTCCCCAAAAGGTAGCATTTTGTGGAGCGACAGAAGCTTCGTCATGCAAGGCTCTACTTACTCAAATCGCTGTCAGCATCGAGTAGCCCAATCGGTTGCTGCGATCGAGCGAGATTGCAAAAAATTACTGGTTATACCAAGCTTTACGCCACTGTTTCATTTGATCGACCTCAGTTTGCTGAGAGGTTGCAATTTCTTGCGCTAGCTGCTTAATCTCAGGACGCTTCGACTTTTGGAAAGCATCTTTTGCCATTGCGATCGCACCTTCATGATGCGGAATCATTGCATTGATAAAGCGCAAATCGAACTGAGCGTCGGCTGTCCCCAAGTCCTGCTGCATCGACATCATTTGGCGATATTCGACTGACATTGGTATGGTTGATTTTTCTTTGCCTCCATACATCACAAGTTCCTGAGCAGCCTTTGGATACCATTGGTTTCGCCACTTCGCCAGCAATTCATTTTCTTCACGGTTCTGCGTGATGACGATATTGCGGGCTAGGGTTTTAATCTCCGAGCGCTGCGATTTTTGTTCGGCTTGTTTTGCCATCTCGATCGCGCCGCGATGGTGAATTCGCATTGCATCAATGAACCGTAGATCGTAATTGTCGTCTGCTGCACCTAAATCCATGTTGTGCATCATGTTGCCCGTGCTGCCATGATTCATAGTGCTGTGATCCATTCCGGGCATTGGGTTGGAAGCCGGCGAGGAATTCTGCGTCGTTGTGGTGGAGCAGGCAGCGAGAGTAGCAAGTATGAGAGGCAGCGAAGCTCTTGCAATGATTCCAACGGTTAGCTGGATTGTCGCTGGTTTGGGAGAGTCGTCTAAGGCTCTAGGTTTAAACAGGGATTTCATTGTTAATAAAAAAAGACAGCACTGGAACACTTTTATTGTGGATTCTCCAGTTCACTGGAGAGTCAATGGTTAAAGCTGAAAATTGTGTAGGATGCCGTTCATATGCGACAACCTTGCCTCTGACTAAAGACAGAACCTAAAAAGATTACTTGACTCTCCAGTTCACTGGAGATTTCAGAATGATGATGTAAGAATTCAATTTGCCGTTTTAGGAGTTTGGCTGATGTCTCTTCAATTGACTGTTCCGAATATGGCGTGTTCCGCCTGTAGCGATACGATTACCACCGCGATTAAGTCGATCGACCCGAATGCAAGCGTGACGGCTGATCCCAAAACAAAACTTGTCAGCATCGAAACGCAAGCTTCAGAAGCGTCGATTAAACAGGCTATCACTGATGCGGGTTACACCGTTGCTTAGTCCTTTTCCTTAGATATGCATAATGGAAACCACCACATTAAAGCTTCACGGCATGAGTTGTGCCGCCTGTGCGAAGAATATTGAAGGCGCAATCCGATCGCTTGAAGGAGTGAAGGAGTGTAACGTCAACTTTGGCGCAGAGCAAGCGACGATCTCGTTTGATTCGCATAAAACAACTGTGGCTGATATTCAGCAAGCAGTTGATGCCGCAGGATATTCGGCTCAACCGATGCAAGAAGATGTGCTTGCGAGTGAAGACGACATCGAACGGCAAGAGCGCCAAACTCAACACCACAAACTCCAGCGCAAAGTTTGGACAGCAGGCACGATCGCGGCGGCGCTGGTGATCGGTTCACTTCCAATGATGACGGGACTCTCGATTCCCTTGATCCCGATGTGGCTGCACCATCCTTTACTTCAGTTAGTGTTGACAACTCCGGTGCTGTTTTGGTGTGGTGCATCCTTCTTTGTCAATGCTTGGAAAGCTTTGAAGCGGCATACTGCGACGATGGATACTTTAGTTGCGATCGGTACCGGATCGGCTTATCTGTATTCTTTGTTTCCTACTTTCTTCCCGCAGTGGTTTACGGCTCAAGGTCTCAATCCGGATGTTTATTTTGAAGCTACAACAGTCATTATTGCGCTGCTCTTACTCGGTCGATTGTTAGAAAATCGAGCGAGGGGACAAACCTCAGAAGCAATTCGGAAGTTAATCGGGCTGCAAGCCAGAACAGCGCGAGTGATTCGTCAAGGGAGAGAAATTGACTTACCTATCGCAGAGGTCGTAGTAGGTGACGTAATTCTCGTTCGTCCGGGTGAAAAGATTCCGGTGGATGGGGAAATTCTGGAAGGTCGATCGGCGATCGACGAAGCAATGGTGACGGGTGAAAGCTTGCCTGTCACAAAACAAGTCGGAGATGAAGTAATTGGAGCGACCTTAAACAAAACAGGGAGCTTCAAATTTCGAGCAACACGAGTCGGCAAAGATACCTTTCTGGCTCAAATTGTTAAACTGGTGCAGCAAGCACAAGGCTCAAAAGCACCGATTCAACGGTTGGCAGATCAAGTCACAGGTTGGTTTGTGCCTGCGGTGATTGCGATCGCGATCGCAACCTTTATCCTCTGGTACAACGTCATGGGCAACGTGACGATGGCATTAATTACGACAGTTGGAGTGTTAATCATTGCCTGTCCTTGTGCCTTGGGATTAGCGACTCCTACATCAATCATGGTTGGCACAGGTAAAGGTGCAGAAAATGGCATTTTAATCAAAGGTGCAGAAAGTTTAGAACTGGCGCACAAACTGCAAACGATCGTGCTTGATAAAACTGGAACTATTACTCAAGGAAAACCAACCGTCACAGATTATGTGACTGTCCAAGGCACTGCTGATCATAATGAGTTAAATTTACTGCGGCTTGCAGCTTCGATCGAGCGCAACTCTGAACATCCGTTAGCAGAAGCGGTAGTACACTATGCCCAAGCTCAAGGAGTCGAGTTAACCAATTCACAGGAATTTGAAGCCATTGCAGGAAGCGGTGTTCAAGGTTATATCTCTGATCAACTGGTTCAGATTGGTACACATCGTTGGCTGTCTGAGTTAAACATTGATACTGGAACACTTAAGCAACAGTGGGATCAGCTTGAATCGCTCGGTAAAACAGTCATTTGGATTGCAGTAAATGGTAAAGCATCAGCAATTATGGCAATTGCTGATGCAGTTAAACCGTCCTCGGTTGCTGCCGTTCGAGCCTTGCAAAAGTTAGGGCTAGAAGTCGTAATGTTGACTGGGGACAATCGCCGTACTGCTGATGTGATTGCGCGGGAAGTGAACATTAAGCGAGTGTTTGCAGAAGTTCGACCGGAGCAAAAAGCCGCGATCGTGGAAGCCCTTCAGCGTGAAGGAAAAATCGTTGCAATGGTGGGAGATGGAATCAATGATGCGCCTGCATTAGCTCAAGCGGATGTGGGAATGGCGATCGGCACGGGAACGGATGTGGCGATCGCAGCTAGTGATATTACGCTGATTTCGGGTGATTTACAAGGCATTGTGACTGCCATTCAGCTTAGTCATGCAACCATTCGCAATATTCGGCAGAATCTGTTCTTTGCTTTTATCTACAACGTTGCAGGCATCCCAATCGCCGCAGGCATTCTGTACCCAATTTTTGGTTGGTTGCTGAGTCCGATTATTGCTGGAGCAGCAATGGCATTTAGTTCAGTGTCAGTTGTGACGAATGCGCTCCGACTGCGTAACTTTAAGCCCAAGATGAGGTGATTCATGGTTAAGCAAGTCATATTCTTTGCAACATTAGCTGGGTTTGGATTTTTGATCGGAACGCTTTCAGGAGCAATATTGTAAGAGGTGGCAAACGATGAAAAAGCTGATCATCAGTGGGATTGCAAGTTTAGAGCTAGTGATGGGAGGTTCATCTGCTGTAATGGCTGAGACGATGCACTCGCCTCAAACTGCTCAGGAAGGACAATTTCATCGCATCGAGCAACCTTTTGCTAATAAAGCGATCGTCACGCTCGGCGGACTCGGATTAATCGGTCTAGAACTGTGGTGGTTCTTGCTCAGTAAACCAAGACCTCGTAAGGCAACAACTAAATAAGCAAGTCCAATGCCTTACGAAAATTGTTGAGTTCTCCCTCAAATTCCCCGGTTTCAGACGCTTCGATCAGGCAATGTTCCACATGGTCGAGCAGAATAATTTGCGCCACTTTATTCAATGCGGATCGAACGGCAATCACTTGTGTAACCACATCGGAACAGGGACGATCGCTCTCGACCATCTTGGAAATTGCCTCAACGTGTCCTTTAATTCGAGCCAGCCGATTCAGAACTTGTTGCGTGTGAGCATGTGTCATGATTATGCCCCCCTGAGGGATCAGGATGCTTTGATTCTACAATTTCTACACGAGAAAGAAACTAGGACATTAGTTGTTGTTACAGTTCAAGGAACGATTGTCTTTGGTAGAGTCTGACCGTAGGTAAGATCGCACTCGATCGCAGCTTCGGCTCAATAAGCTATCTAAATTGAGGTTCCATCGGGTCAGGCCTAAACGATCGCTGGTACTCAAAAGTTTGTCAGACTGAAAGGCAACACTAGCAATTCGATCGTTCGTGCCGACTAAGGTTTTAATCAGTTCTCCGGTTTCACTGTTCCAAAGCTTGATCGTCGTATCATCACTGCCAGAAGCTAACACTGAACCATCCTGATTAAAGCTCAGGGATGTCACTCCGCCATTGTGTCCGATCAAAGTTTGTCGGAATCTAGCTTCATCAACTGCCCAGAGTTTAATCGTATTGTCCCAACTTGCAGAAGCTAAAGTTTTTCCATTGGGACTAAAGGCGATCGCGGCTACTGCTAAGTTATGTTTGCCAAGAATCGTGGAAGTTCTGCGATCGGCATCCCACAGCCGCACGGTATCATCAACGCTGCCAGAAGCCAAGCGCCCATTAGGACTGTAACTTAAGCTCGTCACTTCGTCGGTATGACCTTGCAAAATGGTGCGGATACTGCCTTGAAGCGTCCAAATCTTAATCGTTCGATCTGCACTTGCCGATGCGAAGGTTTCTTGATCAGGACTGAAACTTAATGCTGTAACCCGATCGTTGTGCCCTGAGATGGTTCTAATCAGTTCTCCAGTACTGATATTCCATAGTCGAATTGTTTTATCTGCACTGCCAGAAATGAGCAATGTATTATCAGGACTGATTTGAATCTGAGTAATCGGTGCAGTGTGACCTTTTAAGCTGAGAAAGTCTTTGTTGTTTTGCAAGAGAATGGTGTTGTCAGGAGCCGCGATCGCGGTAATACTTCCGTCTAAATTTGTGGTCATCGCCGATAGACCTGTATTCAATCGAATCGGTAAATCCATCTGCCAAATTCGCGCCGTTTTATCAGCACTCACACTGAGAAGCTGAGTTCCAGCAGGACTGAAGCTAACGTGCATAACTGCGGCTTCATGTCCTTGAATGGTTTGAAGCAATGCGCCCTCCAAATTCCAAAGCCGAATGGTGCGATCGATTGAACCTGTCGCGATCGTGCCTCCATCTGGACTATAGCTTGCAGTGTTGACTTGATCGCGATGTCCTTCTAGGGTTGTAATTTCTTTACCGTTCAATGTCCAAAGCTTTGCTACATTGTCCCCACTGGTGAGAAACGATCGACCATTCGGAGCCATCATCGCACTGGTTACGCGATCGTTGTGAACTCTAAGGCTTCTGAGCGCAACCGCTCTACCTACTTGCCAAATCCTCACCGTTCCATCTTCGCCACCGGATAGGATCTGGCGATCGTTTTGCCCAAATGTCACGCTGTTGACCCATCCTCTATGTCCCCGAAAGGTCTGAACGGCTCTCATCTGATCGAGTTGCCATAGCTTTATTGTGCCGTCTCGACTGCCTGAGATCAGCGATCGACCATTCGAGCTAAACCGCACCGATGTCACCCAGTTTTGATGTCCAACTAAGGTCTGTATCAGTGTCCCGTCACGATTCCACAGTTTGATGGTTTTATCTGCGCTGGCAGTGACAAATTGCTGCTGATCAGGGCTAAAGGTTACTGCTAAAACACGATCGCTGTGTCCCACTAAATCTTTGATCAATTGACCTTCACGCGACCATAGTTTTACTAAGTTGTCGTTGCTCACAGTGACAATTAGCTGACCATCAGAACTCATCTGCACATCATTCACTTGCTGAGCGTGACCTGTGAGCCGATTCGATTCTTGCGTTTGAGAGATTGCCTGCTGTAAGGTTGCAATCGTATTAGTTCGCACCTCTACCGGGACGAATCGATCGAGCTGTTTTAGCTGTTGTCCTGCTTTGATCGCTGCGGTTAGTGCTTCTAGCTGCTGATTTGAGTTCAGCAATGCTTCAGATGAGGCAGACAGTGCTTGGAGCGAGCGGATCTGAGCATTTCGCTGATTCCACAGTGCCAATCCTCCTAATCCAAGTGCGGCAACTGCTAAGCTTGCAATGGCTGCGATCGCTTGCTGAGCGCGTTTGAGCCGCCGTTTGAGCGCAATTTTCTCGCTCTGACGCGCTTCTAAACTGGCTTCAATAAAGACTTGAGTATCTTGAGTTAGTTCATCAGTGTACTTAACATAAAGTTCTTCTGCTTCTGCCAGCCGCATTCCTCGCAACAATAAATCTGGAGGACGATTGCTCTTTTTCCAGTCGATCGCGGCTTGCTCGATCGGTCTCTGCACTCTCAATCGATTGCGGTTCTCATCCAGCCACCAGCGCAAGGTTGACCAATGGCGAATCAGAATTTCGTGGGCAACTTCAATGGTGACAGAAGGCTCAAACTCTGACGGCTCAATACCTGATAGCTCAGTGCCCCGACTGGTTGGCACGTCTTCGGTGTTGATCACAATCAGTTTTGCAGCACTCAGCGATTGTAAAGTCCGATCGACCACAGCTTGAGGATACTTTGCAACGGATAACTCTGACTTCAACACCCTCCGCCGCGTATCTTCAACGCCTTCTCCTAGCTGCGTGAGCGACAGGAAAATCCATCGAGCACAGTGCTGCTCCTCTGGGTCAAGTTGGTTGTAAGCGGATTGAGCTTTATGCTCTAATGCACCCTGCAAGCCGCCAATCTCAGATTGATAAGCCTCTAGCGTGAGTGTTCCTTGTTGCCGATGCTGCCAAAGCTGCTCCAGCACAAACTCTAAAATCGGCAAGTCTCCCGGAGTCCGATCGAGTTCTTGCAGCAGCACTTCGACCAGTCCCGGTTCTACGGTTAATCCCACTTGTTCCGCAGGACGCACAATCACCTGACGGTACTCTTCATCGCTGAGACAAGGAGGAATCAGAATGCTCGATCGCTGTAAAATCGTCGCAAGTTGAGGTATTTCTAAGCCTGCTGCGACAAAATCTGCCCTCAATGTCAGCACTAATTTGAAGCGATCGCGGGTGTACTCCAGTGTTTCCAAAACAATATTGAGAAAGTCTTGCCGAACCGGTTCCGAACACAGCGTGAACAGTTCCTCGAACTGATCAATCACAAGCATGACCATCGGTTCAGCACGAGTTCTAAACCATTGCACCAAACCTTCTACTCCTTGATACAACAGTCCCTCGACTTGCTCTTGTTCTTCTGAATCAGCTAAACATTTAACCAGCGTATCAAACGGGCGATCGCCCGGACACATTCGCCCCAGCCACCAGTGTTCACTACCGGGGACATGCTGCCCTTGCCTTAACTGTGCCATCAATCCAGCTTGCACGATCGAAGACTTCCCGCTCCCCGATGCACCGACCACTGCTAAACAAGATTGCTGCTGAACTGCCTGCAAAAGCTGTTGGATTAAAGCTGATCGTCCATAGAAGAACTCGGCATCATGCTCTGTAAACGGCTGCAACCCCCGATAAGGACAGACACTAATATCTGAACTGCGATTCGCCTGCTGGCTCGGAAACACTTCGATCACACCCTGCGTCCCCGATAGCCAAACCGATAGCGTCGTTTGTCCTGCTAATGCTAGTTGAAGCTGAGTAATCCATGCTGCAACCGGATAGCCAGAGTGACGATCGGCAGCATTCAAAGTCTCAACCAGCGATCGCGTCAATAGTTCAGGATCAGTCCGAGCCGCCGCCGCAATCAAGCATTGTCCCAGCTCTCGCTGCAACTCTTCGATCCATTCGGGTAAATCACTTGCACTCGGACAATCCAGAATCACAATCTGTTGGGCCGCTGTACTGTGTCGCAGGGTTTGACGCAGCCACGATCGCGAAATGCGCTCTGTTCCCAGGATTAAACAAGGTTCGCCTTCAACCGTAGTTCCAACTCTAGCCCGGAGATACAGTAAAACCGTCGTCGCTTCGGGAGTTTGTAGCTTGGTTTGAATGCTTGATCGAATCGTTTCCCAATCATCAGACTGATAAGCCAACTCGAATCCAGCGCTGAGCAGCTTACTTAGTTGCAGGGTTAGACTGTGATTGGGAAAAGCATCAATGACGATCGCTTGACGAGAGGGAGGTGCGATCGTGCTTGACTTTACACCAATCACGAACTGCCCAAAGCCTTCTACAACTCGTTTTGGCGTTTGCAGTGGATACTCAGGCTGAAGCTGCGTCTCACCGCGTCCTCGTTTTTGCTGATTAATCAACCGGAGTTGTTGATTGCTTTTATCAATGTACTGAAGTGTTTGATGATACACATACTTGTACAAACCATCGGCATCGATCGTTCCAGTTGCGTCTGCTGCGGCTCCCCGGAGTCCCTGCATCAGAAAATAGGTAAACACCCCATGTCCTAACTCTGGAAACTCCCACGACTGCTGCGCTTGATCGCACGACAGCAATGCGTAGAAGCCCTGGCTCTCCGAAGCTTGTCGCCCCAACACCCGCACTAACTGCTGAGTCGGATTCGGCAATGTGCCTCTCAGCGTCATTCCGCCACTATGACAGGCATCTAACCAGATAATCTGCTGTTTTGCTTGACACTGACCGAATTGTTCCAAAAGTTCAGCCACACTCAGCCCAGTGTTGAGCAAATCTGCTTTCTGAGTATCGGTTAAACAAAGAATTGGCTGTTGAGTGGTCGTCTCTAATACTCCGTGACCTGAAAAATACACCAGAACGGTATCTGCCGCCTGCGCCGATCGCACAATCTCCCTTAGGCTGTCGCGGACTTGATTTAGTGTCGCTGGTACTCCAAAATCATGACGGATTTGCATCGATCGCTGCGGAAAGCTTTGGGTTGCATCAATCAGCGCTTCAGAAAGACCCTGACAATCGATCGCGGAATATTGCAGTGAGGGAAGCTGCGGATCTCTGTAGCGATTCACACCAATCAGCAAGATCCAGAGTTTAGCTTGTCCCGTTTCTAGGACGCTAGAACGATTGAGAGCGCGGGGCATAACAGTCTCTTAACAGAAGTAGAATGCAGCTGAAGCAGAGCGCTACAGCACTGAATGGATTAACGATCAATGGCGTAAGTATAATCGAACAGATGCCCCACTTGGCGACGTAAGCCTGCTAATGGGTAAAGTTTTGGAGCCATTGTTTCTGCGTATTGGTCGGCTGCAACGATCGTCTGACGGGCTTCGGCTTTCGGCAGTTGCCCTTGCTTGAATGCTTTAATTAAGGCTTCGATGCCTTGGTTGTATTCGGCGCTGTTTCGGAAGTTGAATTGTGGCTGGGTTTGTTGTGAGGGTGCTTGCGGTGGGTTTGTGGGTGAAGCATTCGGAGCAACTGCACCCATCGGCAACGCGATCGGAGCTTGCAGCGACAGCACATAGACACTAGCAGCAGGCAACTGCACAACCCGAACATTTTTGGGAGAAGACATCCCACTGAGAATCCCGATCGCGCCTCCAATCATTCCTCCACGCTCAAACATATCAGTAGAGCGGCTACTCGGAGCAGTTGCACCCATAACAGACCCCAAAAGATTGCCAAAAACGCCGCTATTTTCGCGGGCACGCTCTGCACCGCTGACTTGCTCGATCGTATTGCCCGGAATCACCGCCGTGGTCGCTTGAATCGGGACAATCTGACCGCGAACGACGATCGCTTCTGCTACGATTCGCGCTCCACCATTTTCTGGCTTTAATTTGATCGAGACGGGCGTATCAGCCGGAACTACTTCGTTTCCTTGCAGATCCATCAGCGGTTGTGCCAACGGGACGGTTAAGGGATAGTCTTGTTTTTGTCCCACGTCAACATTCACTGCACCGGGAAGCTTAATGACGACTCCTGCCGTTTGAGGAATGATTGTACCGGACTGAGATCTAGAGATAGAGGCTGTGTTAGAAACGACGACCTGAGCTGAAACCGGAAGCGCAACGGGAGCAGAAACCGTGATCGTTAAAGCCAAGTTCAACAGTGTACGAGCGTTCATCAGTCTTTCCTCTATACGATTACATCTGAGGAATAGGGACGGCGATCGGATTCTATGCAAGTCGGTTTTGATAAATTTCTCCACTACACTGAACAGCAGTATTGAAAGAGTTTGGGTTTCATGGGATTTTTGCCGCGTCTTCAGCACCAGGTTTGGTTACTCGCATTTGGGCGATTGTTATCTCAAGTCGGAACAGGATTCACGCTATTTTACGCACCGATTTTCTTTGTTAACCAGGTCGGGCTGTCCGCAACCTCGGTAGGAATCGGGATCGGGAGCGCAGCCGTTTCGGGAGTGGTGGGTCGTGCTTTGGGGGGGACATTTGCAGATTCTAAGTTCTGGGGACGGAGAAGAACCTTACTCCTGTCGGCACTGATTAGCGCGATCGCATCTTTCGCACTGGCGATCGCCTATGACTTCCCAACCTTTGTGCTGGGCAACTTGTTAATGGGCCTGGGAACAGGAACCTACTGGCCCGCGACAGAAGCCGTAGTTGCAGATTTAACCACACCAGAGCAGCGCAATGAAGCCTACTCGATCACACGCTTGTCCGATGCTCTGGGATTAGGCATTGGAGTTGTTCTCGGCGGATTGTTGATCAGCGCAACAGGATTGTATCGCGCATTATTTGTGATTGATGGCATCTCATTCCTAGTGTTTTTTGTTGTCATTTACTGGCTGATTAAAGAGACGAACCGATCGATCAGCCCCCATTCTCAATGGAGCGGCTGGAAAATCGCACTCAGCGATCGCCGACTGATGATTTTTGCGATCGTCAATACGATGTTTACAACCTACATTGTGCAGATCGATAGTGCTTTGCCGCTATATCTAACTAACATTGTGCGGATCGCGCCAGACAAGGGCTTTGAACCGACCACAATCAGCGCATTGTACACGGGTTATTTAACGCTTTCAGTGCTGGCGCAGTTGCCGATCGCTCGGTTTCTCAATCGATTCAGTCGAACTCAGGTCTTGATGATTTCAGCAGGATTTTGGGCAGCAGCATTCGCTCTGGTCTGGGCAACCGGAGCTGTAGCGCAAACGCACTTAGGGTGGGCGATCGCGACGTTTGTAATGTTGGCATTTGCGATCGTCACCTATATGCCTTCGGCAGCATCACTGGTGGTCGATATTGCGCCTGAATCGCTGCGCGGTGTCTATTTGGCTGTGAACTCCCAGTGTTGGGCGCTGGGCTACTTTATCGGGCCGCCGATCGGCGGTTGGGCACTCGATCAAACCAGAACGATCGCCAGTGGCTACTGGCTAGGTTTGGTGGCAACCGTTGCGATCGCGGTTCTGATTTTACAAGTGTTAGATAAAATGGTCAGGCACAGCCCTTCCGCGTAACCGCACTATGTTCAAAAGTCGTTTATTACTGAGTCTCATTGCCTTGGGTGTGAGTTTTGCAATTAGTTTGCTGATCACACGCAACTTTGGGACATCAGTGATTAATGGTGTTGTAACGCTGTTTGCAAGCCTTGTCGGAGCGGCAATCACCGAAAATCAGCATCGCCAAGCGCTGTATCGTCGATCAGAAGAATTAACCGGACATATTCGGGCGCTAAAACGGCGGCGGGCTGAAACTTACGAATCGCTGGTTCTGATGACTCAAGGGCGCGATCAGGTTTCTAATAGTTTAAACGCACTGCAAACCCAATTGCGAAATCTTCAGATCCAAAGTTCAAATCTTTGGCAGCAAAAAGAGGAATTAAGCTGGAATCTCACTTCTCCGCAAGCCTCACCCACGAATCAAATTTACGCGCTACAAACCAAGCTGCAAGAACTCGAACAAAAAGAAGCCGAACTGAATAAATCACTGTCTGCCACCCTATCCGCAAAGCAGCGGGCTGAACTGGGTCTAAAAACAACACAAGCACAACTGAATCAATTCCAAGCACAACTTGCAGAACTGCAAAGCCAAAAAGCCGAACTCACAAAAGAAGTGAATGCGCTACTTTCTCAAAGACAACAATTAGACACACAAATTGCAACCTTACAGCCAAAAGTCAAAGAACTAGAAAAATACCGGGCTGAATTAAATCAGTTTCTCGCCTCGGCTGAACCCAAGCGCCAACAAGTCGAAAGTAGCTCAAAATCGCTTCAAGGCGCGATCGGTAATCTCCAAGCCCAAATTTCCTCGCTCCAAGGTGAACTCGGTCAACTCGAACAGCAAATTCTCGATCGCCGCGTGCAAAAAGAACATCTCGATCTCGAACTTTCCACCCTCCGCCGTGAGCTCGAACCCAATCCCAATTCCCAGCCCGCATCCGAATGGGAAACCTTTCTGCATCAATTACAGCCTCCCGAACTCGAAGCCCTGAGCGCGATCGCCCACCAACTCAACCCCAATGCCACCCTGAAGCAAATTGCCGAAGCCAATTTGACCATGCCCGAACTTCTGATCGATGCAATTAACGAACGTGCAATCGACACGATCGGCGATTTTGTCATTGATCCGACTCCGGGTTCCGGAATTACGATCGCACCTGAGTATCTAGAAACCGTGAAGCAACTGCTGAAACGATAGTATTTCTATAAATTCTCTTACAAGCGATTGCGAAATGTCCAAATTTTATCTGGTATCTTGCCAAAACTCAGGCTAAATTATCGGGGATAACGTCCCTCAGTTAAGGAGTGAGCTATGTGCGGAATTGTCGGGTATATCGGCACTCAAGAAGCGAGTGGAATCCTACTCGAAGGGCTTCGGAAATTGGAATATCGGGGCTACGATTCTGCCGGAATTGCTACAATCTTAGACGGTGAAATTCACTGTGTCCGGGCAAAAGGCAAACTCCACAATCTCGAAGAAAAACTTGCAGGCGAAACCAATCCTGCCCGTACCGGAATCGCTCACACTCGCTGGGCAACCCACGGCAAACCCGAAGAATACAACGCCCACCCGCACATGGATATGAACATGCGGATTGCGGTGATTCAAAACGGCATTATCGAAAATTATCGCGAACTGCGCGAAGCCTTAAAAAGTCGCGGGACTGAATTTCGCTCAGACACCGATACCGAAGTCATTCCCCATTTGATTGCAGAAGAACTGAGCAAAGCAGAATTCTCGGCTGAGTTTCCTCTGCTCGAAGCGGTGCGGCGAGTCGTGAAACAACTAGACGGGGCATTTGCGATCGCGGTTATTTGCGCGGACTATCCCGATGAATTAATCGTTGCGCGTCAGCAAGCGCCCGTGGTTCTCGGCTTTGGTCAAGGTGAATTCTACTGTGCATCCGATACGCCTGCCTTAATTCCCTATACTCGCGCCGTGCTGAATCTCGAAAACGGCGAATTGGCCAGAATGACTCCGATCGGCGTTGAAATCTACAGCTTTGAAGGACAACGCCTGAAGAAGAAGCCCCGCACCTTAGATGTGAATCCGGTAATGGTGGAAAAGCAAGGCTTCAAACACTATATGCTCAAAGAAATTTATGAGCAACCCGGAGTGGTCAGGGCTTGTTTAGAAGCTTATTTTGATACACATTGGACAGCCGCCACCGCGACCTCTCCTGTGAAGCTAAGTCTTCCCAACACATTGCTTGACAACCTACAACAGATTCAGGTAATTGCATGCGGCACCAGTTGGCACGCTGGCTTAGTCGGGAAATACTTGCTAGAACAATTAGCCGGAGTTCCAACTTCAGTGCATTATGCGTCTGAGTACCGCTATTCTGCCTCACCCCTCACTCCGAATACTTTAACGATCGGAGTCACTCAGTCCGGTGAAACTGCAGACACCTTAGCAGCCTTAGCAATGGAAAAAGATCGTCGAGCCAAACTCAGCACTGATCTAGAAGCTAGATTGCTGGGAATCACCAACCGCCCCGAAAGCTCACTCGGTCAGCTCGTTCCCAACATCATCGAAACTCATGCAGGCATTGAAATCGGTGTTGCGGCCACCAAAACCTTTGTCGCTCAGGTAATGGCGTTTTACGCTTTAGCGATCGATCTAACCTTCCGCCGCCAAGCAAAATCGCCCGAAGCCATTGAACAACTGCTCAACGGATTACGCCAACTCCCCGCACAAATTGAAATAATTCTCGAAAGCCAAGAGCGCTACATCGAAGAGCTCGCCCACGATTTTGCTGAAACACAGGACTTTATCTTCTTAGGGCGCGGCATCAACTTCCCGATCGCGCTTGAGGGAGCCTTAAAACTCAAAGAGATTAGCTATATTCACGCAGAAGGCTATCCCGCAGGCGAAATGAAGCATGGGCCGATTGCATTATTAGATGCGAAGGTTCCGGTCGTAACGATCGCGATGCCTGGATTGGTGTTTGAGAAAGTGTTATCAAATGCACAGGAAGCACGAGCGCGAGATGCAAGATTGATCGGTGTGACTCCGATGGATGAGCAAG
The DNA here is from genome assembly GCF_039962495.1 of Leptolyngbya sp. AS-A5. Taxonomy (NCBI): domain Bacteria; kingdom Bacillati; phylum Cyanobacteriota; class Cyanophyceae; order Leptolyngbyales; family Leptolyngbyaceae; genus Leptolyngbya; species Leptolyngbya sp. AS-A5. The sequence continues at coordinate 372,259 of NZ_JAMPLL010000001.1, forward strand.
ACGCAGCAGATACCTTTGATACGCTGATTCCTGTTCCACATGTCGATGAAATGCTATCGCCTATTCTCACGGTGATTCCGCTGCAATTGCTGGCATATCATATTGCCGCACGACGTGGGTTAGATGTTGATCAGCCACGCAACCTAGCAAAGAGCGTCACCGTGGAATAGCAGTCGCTTGTGCAAATTGTGTTGTTGTATGGAGTGATAAAACGGATGAACAATTAGCTGATGTGCAACTTTTTTGTGCCCCAACGTAATGAATTCGCGGCTAGACAAGAAACACAATCGCTTCATGGACTGATCTAGAAGAAGGGCTGTGAGTGCACGCAGGTGCACTTTGTTTGTCTAGCTGCGGTTTCAACCGCCAAGCTTAAAGTTGCACATTGCCTACAGTTGGTAAAAAGACCCAACAATTTAGCATGGTCACATTATGCTCTTTGGGAAGTGAGTAGAACAGAACACCTGCTCGCTTTCCAGGAGTATTTTTATGAGTAGACGGAAGTACCATTTAAGTTAATTGCGAAGATAGAAGAGTGTTGCTTCTCAACAATTTCTTACAATCGCAGATAATCTTAACAGCAATCAGAGACGAGCTTGGTTTTCGCAAATTGCCCGACTGTATCTGATAAATTTTTGAGAACAAGCATCAAGGTTCTCCTAATTGTATAAGCTAGAGCAGAAAATTTTGTACAGTTAAGTACAGCAAATAGTACATTCCTGTAAGTTCAAGTTGAGAGGTAAATCCGATGAAACCTATAAACTAGCTTCCTGAAGAAAACGATGAGAAAGCCAATCAGTATCTAGACCAAATCAATCGTGCTCCTTATGCAACGATCGCTGCAATGTTAGTCGGACTACTCTGTTTGTTCACATTCGTCATCTTAGTCAGTAGCTTCTAAGTCCCTGTTAGAAGTTAGCCCAAAGCGTAAGGAATTGATGAGTTTCTCTTTACTAAGATTGAGCGACATCAAAAATAGATTCGCTTGATGGATCAAGGAGGAGCAGATGAGAATGCCTGGTTGTTTCACAGCTTTTATGCAAAAGCTCAGTTCTGATTCAGTAAGTTGGGGAAGCTTGCTGATCTTCGCTGTTAGTCTGATTACCCTAGTGCTACTCATGATGCTGTATATACGGGCATCACTGGTGTAGGTGTAGTCTCTTTCAATGGGTTACTTTTTCACAAATAAGAGTGAGCTGCAGCATTCGTGCCTTCATGCTGCAGCTTCATTGATTTATTTCATTGATTTATTGCTGCTGAGAACGAGCAAGAATGATCGCACTGTTTTAGATTGTCCTTGCAGCTATCACACTTAGAAAAAATGGAGACAACAAATATGCTGACGAAATTAGCTTGCGCGAAAGCTCAACAGAGCCTTGTGTCATTACTTACATTCAGCACTGTAGTGTTTAGCTTATCACCGGCTATAGCAGGGCAATTTGGAGGGCGGGGTTACTTCGATCATGCACCCTACCTGAGTGCGAGTAGAGCAAGTAGCTATGCACCTAACAGTCCAGCACTCTATGAATTCACACTCACAGTTCCGTCAAATGCGGGAGCCGCTTTGCAAAGCATTAAGGTTGTTCAAGACCCTAATCTCGATCGTGTCCACTTTGATCCCAATCGTAGTCAAGCTTTTCTCGGAAGTACCGCACAAGGACAATTACTTCCGTTAGCTGCAACTGGAGGCGAACTTCCAAAAGATGCCAGTGAGGCAATCGTTACCTTTAATCCACCGATTCAACCGGGGCAAACAGTAACAGTGGCGCTCGATGCAACTGCAAATCCTTGGCATAGTGGCGTTTATCTATTTGGTGTGACTGCTTATCCAGAGGGTGATCAAACTTCTGGCTTATTTTTGGGCTATGGGCGTATTCAGTTTCAATCCCGCTGATAGACGCACGATTATCATCTTGTCGATCGTGCTATTTCTACTCTGGAGGGTGTTATACACTTTGAAACTTGACCACAACAAACTGCTTGAGGCATTGATGTTTCTTTGGTGAAATGATCAAAGTGCCATCAAAAGCTTTGTCAGCAGGTAAATACGAGGTGCGATTCGATCCAAGCTGATATATTCATCGGCGCTGTGGGCACCTCCACCCACAGGACCTAGCGCGTCTAGCGTTGCTGTACCAACTGAGGCGGCATAGTTCCCATCGGTACCGCCCCCACTGCCCTCTACACCAAGGCTAAGCCCTAGTTCTTGATAAATCGCTTGCGCTTTTTTGACTAACCTATCCGTTTTAGCGTTGGGTGAAAAAGGTGGACGACCTCGTTCTGCCAGGATTTTGATTTCACTACAAGGAAGCAGTTTGTTTTGCGATAGGCGAGTGAAGTCCTGTTCTAGGCGATCGTATTCTTGGGCATCCAGGACCCGCACATCGGCTTGCACCTTCGCAAACGCAGGAATAATATTGGGTCGCTCCCCCGCTTGAAACACCGTAAAGTTGACCGTTGTTTGTTTTTTTGGGTTGCTAGTTCTGCTGAGTTGCAAAGCCTGATGCGCTGCCTCAAGGATGGCATTGCAGCCTTTTTCGGGTTCCGCACCCGCATGGGCTGCTCGACCTGTCACCTCGAATCCGTAATAGCCAATTCCTTTGCGCCATGAGGTCACTTTATCGTTTGGAGAGCCAAATTCTAAGACCAAGGCAACATCATGCGCTGTTGCCATTTTTTTGATTAACTCACGCGAGCCAAATGATCCTTTTTCTTCATCCGGATTGATCAAAAACGTAATTTTCTCAAAGTCGGTAAACTTCATGTCTTTGAGAATCTTCAGGGTTTCAAAGCCTAAGAGAAGACCGCCTTTATCATCCATCACGCCTGGACCATAAGCCTTGCTATCTACCACTTTGAACGGGCGTTTAGCAGCAGTCTCCGTCTCAAATACCGTGTCAGTATGGGCAAGAAGTAAAATCTTACGCGTGCCGGTTCCCCGAATCGTAGCGATAATATTGCGTCCAACACTAGGAGTCGCACTGACGATTTCAATCTCGGCATTGATCGCTCGGAGATATTCAATCATCCGATCTTCGACTTGGGTGAGTCCGTCCTGATATCCTGTGCCGGAATCGATGTTCACGATCGTTTCCAGTTTTGACAGAAAATCAGATTGTGCTTGCTGGGCTTTGGTATAAAGAATTGAATCGAGAGATGCAACAGCAGAATCGAAGTAACTTAGGGAAAGCAATACGGTCAAAATACAGCTCAACAAGCCGACCATGATCCCAAAACGCTTCACTGTCAACTCCTTTGATTTTCCTATAGCAATATTGTTTTCATTGATTTTTCGGATAATACTCTAGTTTTGGCATAACTTAATAACTTAGAAGTTTTAGCGCTTCTACACTGCCAATTCTTCAGAAGGGAGTGAAGGAGCGATCGCGCTCTGAAATTGAATTGACTTTTTCAGGAAATGCAGTGCTTAGAAGTCTCTTAGTGCAAGGTTTTCAGGAATTGTCCAACCGTTTTATTAGAAAGATGGGTTGAACAATCGTCGAAAACAGAACAAATTGTCCAACCATTTTTTCGCACTATTCAAAATCTGAACGACGAGATGGACATTACAGGCGATGAAATTGTTCAACCGTTTTATTACTTAACACCTACTACATCTATTCTCTCAACAAGGTGACACGCTCCCTTTCCGCTGTTAAGGATTATGAGCAAATTCTAGAAGTTGGTCAATCTTGGGCACAGAATTTAGCCGAACAATACATAATTGCATGATGTTTGCAGCCCACTTTACTCTTTGATCATCTTCCATCGACTCGTAGAGAGCACGACCAGATTCAAGGAGATGCCCTTCATCCCAAAGATTTCGCGGTGCTTGCATACTACTAGCCATATAACTACTAGCTAGGGCGATGCACGATCGTTTCAATCACTCTTTGTCGATCGCGAATTCCCACAATCCGCACGTAATTTTTCTGATTCTCATCTAAACAAGATTCCAAAGCCGAAATTGCCGCCGCCCCATCCCCTTCAAACATTCCGTAACAGTTCCAAGAATTCGTCCTAAACCGTCGGGCATCAACCACTTCAATTCCGAGCCGTTGTCCCTGTCCCAAAATGCGATTAACTTCGCTCACAATTTCAGGAGTCAATCGATTACTCGAAGGCTGACCGTTATAACTGCTCGATGCTTGTACCGCGCTCTGAGATCGAACAGGTTCGGTAACCGTTGCACCATTATGAACAGGTTGCGGTGCCATCTTAATTTCACCGAGTCCACGATTGTGAACGGTTTGATTGTATTCCTCAACTAATCGCAGTTCTTGAAGTCGTTTCTGTTCGCGTACCATTGCCGTTCCGACTTCGATTAGATGGGACAAACTGAAATCCGGTTTGCGGAATTCTGGTGGACGATCGTTACTGTTGACCACTCGCTGAGAAATGCGATCGATTCCCACATCTTCAATTAAGCGGCGAATTTGCTCATCATAAAGCCGCGATCGCAGTGCGCCATAGAAATCGATCGCTTGATCCGGAAACTGATCGACTAATTTCTCGATGTCGCTCTTCGCCACCTGATCGACTTCAAAGATTCCGCCAACAATGCCGACTCGGTCTGCTCGATCGGGTTCCCAAAAAAACTTATCCATCCGCCCATCTCGTGTCAATGGAGCGTACAACGTCGAAAAATCATTCCCCGTCAGAATAATCGGAATTCGCTGCGTCGGCTCAGAATTATAACTCCCCGGAAGCTGAACATTTGTCGGATTATCCGCGATATTCATCAGCGTTCCATGTACCAACTGCGTGTTTACCGTGTACTGAGTGAACTGATCCACCCGTCCCGCACCTGCATCAAAATCATTAATTAGCAAAACCGCCATTTTGCCACGCACTTTCACATATTCCCCTGCCTCCAAATACCGCATCCGAATCAATCGCGCCGGATCACCCGCATCCGGGCTTTCCAACTCTCCAGCAGACATATAAACGGCTTCGATTCCCATCCGCTCGAACACCAAATCGCACTGAAACGATTTTCCCTCTCCCTTACGTCCGTGAACTCCCAAAATTAGAGGCGCTCTCACGTTTGGCAGAGATAGAAAATTCTTGGTGATGTGAACAGATAGCTTATCGAGGAAGCGGGGAGAAATGTAGTAACTCATAATGGCTCACTAAAAATGGGGCAAGTCTAACTCACCCCAATTGTTAAAACTTTATAACATTAGATCCTACCGAACTTATGGCGAAATGTTTCGCGCAATTTGCGGAACTGATCGAGACACCGAAGCGCCCATGTAAAGCTGATCTTGTTCTTCGAGATATCGCGCCACCGATTCATAAGCCTCTTGATTCATTGCGGTCTCTTGAGGCGAAAGGTGACTCACATAACCCATGACGTTGCCCATCACAAAGTAAACACCAACCAGTGCTGTAGCTGCCATCGAAACTAATGTGCCAGCTAGCATCAGGGAGAACTCTTTCTGCTCGATCGCTTCCTGCATAAGATGAAGCGCCCAAGCCACAAGAGCAATGACAATGAATAAGATTGTTATCACCATAGTTTACGTATTGTAACAGACGCTCAGAAAAGAAGCTTCATTCTGAGCGCGATCGCAAAGAAAGATTCTCTAATTCTGGTGGTAGCAAATCCTTATCAGCCGCGACCGGAACACTCCTCTAAGTTCAGTCATTCTATGCGTGTCGCACGGGAACCTGGCGATCGCTTAAGTATGTCTTTATCTGCTCAACGCTTAACTGCCCATAATGCAGCAACGATGCCAATAACGCTGCCTCCGCCTTTCCCTCGGTTAAGGCTTGATAAATATGTTCACAATTCCCCGCACCGCCAGAGGCAATCACCGGAATCTCAACTTGATTGGCGATCGTACTGGTTAAATCCAGGTCATACCCCGCCTGCGTTCCATCTGCATCCATGCTGGTCACAAGTAATTCTCCTGCGCCCCGCGCTGCGACTTCTTTCGCCCAAGCGATCGCATCGATTCCGGTATTCTCCCGACCGCCCCGCACATACACATCCCAACCTGGATTGGTTGGATCTTCCCGACGACGAGCATCGATCGCGACCACAATGCACTGAACGCCGAAGCGGTCGCTGGCTCGATTAATCAAATCCGGATCACGCACCGCCGCCGAATTAATACTGACCTTATCGGCTCCGGCTCTTAGAAGTTTCTTAATCGTGTCTAAATTTTGAATCCCGCCCCCGACCGTCAACGGAATAAACACCTGTTCCGCCGTCCGATACACCACATCGTAAATAATGTCTCGATCTTCATGCGTTGCGGTGATGTCCAAAAACACAAGCTCATCCGCGCCCGCTTCGTTATAAACCTGCGCGAGTTCCACCGGATCACCCGCATCCCGTAGATCTACAAAATTAACCCCTTTAACCACGCGCCCCGCTTTCACATCCAAACAGGGCAGAATTCGTTTTGCCAACATATCAAGTTACTTTCTGGTGGGAAAAGGATCGTAGCGCTAACTTGGAGCGGGAGTCTAGAGGAAATTGCTGCAAGTTCAGCCCATCCTACGCTGAACTAATCCTGCACGTATTCCCGATCGCTCAATAAACATTGCTCCGCCCTGACAAACTCGCGCCCCAAATAAGCAGCATGATCTAATCGAGAAATACAGCAAGTTTCCGGCTTCTCGAACACCTCGATACACAGTTCCTTTGCGGTTCTGCCTTTAAAAGTCTTTGTCGGTCTGCGCTTTAGTTCACCACCGCAAGGGAGCGGTTCCCCCGTTTCGGGATCACACGCTAAGCCCTTCTCGTTGATCGTGTTCGTGTAATGCTCTGCACAAATTAAACGCGAGGCACGATCGACATAAATAATAAAGTAGCCACTCGGATCGAGTTCAATGAATCGATTCGACAACTTATCATCAAAGGCAACTGGGTTGAAAACAGCTTGAGTCATGTCAGCAAAAATATGGATCTCCTGATCAATTCTAGATTTTGAAGTCGATCGTTTGTTGCTTGAACGGCAATTCTTGATTAATTGCATCAATTTCTTGCTGTTCGAGATCGTTAATTTGATCAATGTGCGATCGCAAAATTTGAGACAGGCGACCGTTATAAAACCGATGCAAAGAATGGTTCGGAGTCGCCGGAAATCCGCGCCGCTTCTTGTGTCGTCCTCCTGCTCCCGGATCAAAAATTTGAATCCCGTTGTTGATCCCCCACTCGATCGGCGCGTAATAACACGCATCAAAATGCAAACAATCAATTTCCTGTTTACAGCCCCAATAGCGCCCGTATAAACGATCGCCCTTGCTTAAACAAAACGACATGCCGATCGGGTGGTCATTTTCTTCTGCAAATGCCGCAAAAAACACCACGCGATGTCGATATGTTGAATGAAGCTGCTCGAAGAATTTCTTGGTTAAATATTTACTGCCCCACCAGCCAAACTTATCGCACGTATCGCTGTAAAAGCTGTACATCTGCGAAAAGAGCGATCGAGGAATCTCATCCCCAGTCAGCGCTTTAAACGTCAATCCCGCATTCACTACGGCTTTACGCTCTCGCTTAATGTTGCGGCGCTGATTGGCATTAAACGCATTCAAATAATCATCAAAGCTCTCATACCCCTGATTCGACCAGATAAAGTTATGGTGCATCCAGGAGCTAAAACCATGGCGCTCCATCACCGTCCGCCACTCGGGAGCAACATAGAGAAAATTACAGCCAGAAATCCGATTGCGTGAGCAAAAATGATCGATCGCGCTCACCATCATTTCCGTGATCTCATCCTCATCTTCTCCAGGCGCAATTAAAAACCGATATCCTTCGGCTGGCGTAAACGGCGACATTCCCAACAGCTTCGGGTAATACTGTACCCCTAACCGCTCCGACAAATCCGCCCACTGATGATCAAACACAAACTCCCCGTAGCTGTGTCCCTTAATATAAAGGGGAGCCGCTGCAATTAGTTCGCGATCGCGCCACACCGTCAGATGATTCGGCATCCAGCCCGATCGAGCCGTTGTACTGCCAGAAGTCTCCATATTATGCAGCCAGTCCCACTCCAGAAACGGCGTTGAGAGCGGCATTGCCAACGCATCCCAAGCTGCCTGCGGCACTTCAGAAATTCGATTAATCCACGCGATCGAGGTACGGGGCTGGAGTTGTTCAACCATGACCAGACTTTAGAATGCTTCATACAGCGTAATAGATTTGCTTAAATCTGGCATAACGCTTTACTGCCTGAAACTTGTTCAATGCCTAGAGACTCGGAAGCAGAGTGAAGTCGGATCTGATACCAAATTGATCTTTAATCGCTACAGATCTTGCAAGCCCCCTAAATCCCCCACCTGTGGGGGACTTCAAGCCAAAGAAGGATTGGATTCTCAAAGTCCCCATTTGGGGAATTTAGGGGGCAAAGGATCTGTAGCATTAACAAATTGATTGGGTATGAGGGCGGTCTCCCCCGCTCCCCAGAAAAATTTTATTGAGAATGGCGAAAATCTCTCATCACCGTTAAAGTGAAGAAACGTTTTTCAGCGGAAATTCGTTCAAGATCATGACGCTGATCTTTGCCTTCTCTTTCGAGCGATTCCCCGATCGCGGTAAGCTTTGACTTGTGCGTCACTTTATATCATCGGTGCTGCTCTACTGTGCTGCTGCGTCTCTTACTCCGGTTATAAAGGGCTTATGGCGAAGTCATCCCAATCCTCATTCCGTCGCATCCTGCTGAGACGTTTGTTGCTGCTCAGTATTCCGGTGCTATTGACTGGTGAGGTTGTCGCGTACAAAAAAGCAAGAGCAGGACTGCTCGAAACGGCACAGCATAATCTCACTGCCAGCGCCTCTCGTAAAGCCGAAGCGCTACAAACCTCGATCGCCAACTTGCGATCAAATCTTGCACTCGCTGCCACCTCTTCAGCGCTACAGCTTAATTCCGCGCAATCCACCTACGATTTTCTAGAGCAGCTTCGACGCTCTTCTCCGATCGCGCTTCAATGTGTCCAACTGATCAACGTGAGCGACGGAACCGTTAGATCCAGCACTTGTGGGAATCAGGCGATCGTCCAGTTTCCGTTTGATCCCTGGCAAAATTACTCCACACCCTCGAATATTGTCGATGTTAAACATATTCAGGTTGCCCTCGCGTCACCGGCGAAAACTGGAGAGTTATCCGTTGATCATCAGCTTAATTTAGTGGTGAGTGCGCCTGTAACACTGAAATCAGAGAAGCAAGAGGGGCAATATGCGCTGAGTGTCCAAGCATCTCTCTACTCAAAGCCGGAACCCGCGCTGAACGCGATGACAACGGGTTATACCATCGTGATTGACGATTCTGGAGTCATTTTGGCACACCCGATGGCCGAGCGCATCGGACGCAATATCCGCCAAGGAGCCAACGCAGAACAGCTTCAACGCGCGTTTGAAACTGTAATCGCCAATAGCACGGTGGGCGATCGTGCCACCAATCAGCAAGAATCGCTTGATCCCGTTCTGTTTGAAGAGAACGGTGCAGAATGGATGGCAGGCGGCAGCGCGATTCAGGTATCGCTGAAAAGCGGGGAATCTTCGACTTGGGTAGTGTTGGCAGCCACTTCAGTAGATAGTGCGCTCTACGGTTTGACAGACATCAAACAAGTGCTGGTAATCCTGACAGTGGGACTCTTAACGGCGATTTTGCTCGCTACGATCTACCTCACTCGTGATTTAGCGCTTCCGATCGAGCAGTTAAGCGAATACGCGCTGAAAATTCGGCAACGATTCAACGGCGAACGCGCTCCAAAAAACTTTAAAGTGCGCGAACTCAACTATCTTGCAGAAGCGCTCGATAATATGGTCGAACGACTAGAAGAGCGAGCCAGTGAGCTAGAAGCCGCATGGCAAGAGGCACAGTCTGCCAATCAGGTGAAAAGCGAGTTTCTAGCCACCACCTCTCACGAATTGCGGACACCGCTCAATGGAATCATTGGCTGTGTGCGATTAGTCCGTGAAGGATTGTGTGATAGCCGCGAAGAAGAACTAGAGTTTCTTCAGCAAGCCGATCGTTCGGCAATGCACCTGCTGCAAATCATTAACGATCTGCTTGATATTGCCAAAATCGAAGCGGGTAAAGCCGAACTCAATCTGCAACCGATCCAGATTCGCGAGTTTTGTCAAGACTGCCTCAAGATGGTGCAGCCGACTGCTGATCTGAAACGATTAAAGCTGATGCTGCATCTTAATGCCGATTGCGATCGCGTTCCCTTAGATGAATTGCGGGTGCGCCAAATGCTGCTGAATCTTTTATCGAATGCAGTGAAATTTACGCCCGAAGGGGGAACGGTTTCGCTGGTAGCGCGAATCGGCTACGGCTATCAACTCGTTCAGGATGTGCGCCCCGATCGCAGCCCGATTAATCAAGAAACCTCTTATCTTTGCCTGGAAGTCGAAGATTCTGGCATTGGCATTCCAAAAGATCGGTGGCACTTGCTGTTTAGACCCTTCCAGCAGGTGGATTCATCCATGACTCGTAAGCACGAGGGGACTGGGTTAGGGCTTGCCCTGACGAAACGCTTGGCAGAAATGCACGGGGGAACGCTGTCGTTCTGGTCAGTCCCCGATAAGGGCAGTACATTTCGGATTTGGTTGCCGTGGGTGGCATCTAGTAGCGAAAAGCCTAAAAGTACGATCGATGAAAAGGTGAATGCTCCATGCAGTGAGCCGATCGAAGGATCGATCGAGCAGCCCGGCAGAAAGATTGAGGGGTTAGGAACACGAAGCTAGGAATTTTGAAAGCCGGATGGTTGCTAGTTAGCGGCTCAGTGTTGATGGAACTCTTTCTATTATTCTTTTTTGAGCATTGTAAAACTCTATTGACTGCTTCCGTAACGGCAAACCGTGCAGGCGTAGTTTTCAACGAACAATAAATTAGAGGACTGTTTCATGCAATACCGCTATCTTTTGGCGGTGAGTGCGTTGTCGCTTGCCTTTCCGATGGCTGCCTCCGCCGCCGTTTACACTACACAAACCGGACAAACTCGCTTTGTGCTGGATGAAAGCAATGGGAAACCGATCGTTGAGTATGTAACTCGAATTCAAGGTAGAGACTGGATTGGATCGGCGAATGTCTCCGGAGTTCCAGTGCCAGAGAGTGCAGTGTCGCGCTATCAGGGAACGTTTCGAGACATTCGCTCAGGAGGAGGAGCGGAGCAAGTCTGTACAGGCACGATCGACATTCTCAACAATCGCCCCAGTCAAACGTTTTCGGTAACCTGGAAAGTCACAGGTGGAAAAGCTTGTCCGGCGATCGGGCAGACCACGACGCTGAGGTTGGTCGATGCGCTGCCCCGTCCAGATGCGCGAGGAGACTTTACGCCTACGATCGTCAATCAGTGGAATGGTGGCACCCAGTCTACCACTTGGCGTGGTTGGCAGGTCGTGTCAGCAGATGGCGTTCTCAACTGTCGCGCAACACCGAATGGTGCAATCAGAAAGACTTACAAAACTGGAACACCGATCGCTGCCTATCGCGATCGTTCTGGGCTGGCAATGACTACCTCAAATGGTGTGCCCTGGCTAAGAACGAGTGATAACTGCTTGGTGCGGGCAAACTCCCGACACATTCAGCCCACCAACTTGTTTTAGTGTGATTGTAGGTTAAGCAGGTAGGATCAGTGCGGCGATCGCTTCTAGATAAACGCGGCTGAATCCTTCTGCTGCACTCAGCGAGAATTGTTCGATCAATCCTTGATGCTGAGTTGAAACCGTACTTCCCTGCTTAATCACCACTCTCGTATCTTCAAAGATGTCCCGCGTCAGCATCATTTCAATGTCAGTGGGATCATTCAAAATCACCAGATTGCTATTGGTGTAGAACATTCCAGCGCGATCGAGAACTGATTCAGGATATTCAGCAATCAGCAAATCTAGCTTCGGATGCCGCAAGAGATTCTGAACATTGGTGTTGTAGTCTGAGTGCAATGGTTTTTCAGAGTGATTGATCAATACTCCATCTTGACAGACGGCTCCAATTGTCCAGTGCGGATGATGCCGGAGAATGTAAGCGATCGCTTCTTGTAGTTCTGGAAGGGTGACGCGATTGAACGTAATGATTGGGATGCGACCATTATCACCTGCATGAAAGAATGTTCTGAGAATGTGAGTGGTGACATCAACACTTTGACCCACAGAGGGCTTCATGTGCATAAACACACCCGGAGCCGCATTAATCTCAATGATTGCAAAGTTGCCCTCTTTCCAAGAGCGACTCAAATCGCGAGTAATGATATCAATTCCTAAGCAAGTCAAGCGAAAATGCTGAGCGACATCTTGCGCTAAAACAATGTTATCCAGGTGAATGTTTGAAGTGGCATCGATGCTCAGTCCGCCTGAAGAAAGGTTGGCAACTTTGCGGAGATAAACTTCACAATCGCGCTCTAACACACTGTCTAATGAAAAGCCTTGCTCAGTTAAGTACCGCTCCATTGCATCATCAACTTTAATTTTTCCAAGCGGTGAAGTCGGAGTATCACTACGTTCACTAGAGCGATTCGCACGAGCGATAAGTTCTGAAATGGTTAATTTACCGTCTCCAATCACTGAAGCTGGACGGCGCTCAGTTGCGGCAACAAACTTACCATCTACACACAGTAATCGAAAATCACTACCCTCAATGCTCTGCTCAACAATGATTTCCACCGGATGCTCCGGTTCAACGGCATCTACTGCTCGATCGAATGCAGCTTCTAAGTCTTCATCACTGCGAATATTTGCAGTAACACCAATACCTTTATGTCCAACCACAGGCTTGACTGCAACCGGATAGCCTAGTCGATCGACTGCACTTTGAGCTTCTTTGAAGGTACTCACAATTCTTCCTTTAGGTACCGGAAAGCCTAGTGTACTCAAGAATGCTTTACAGTCATCTTTGCGCGTTGTGAAATCTGAATCAAGATGACTATCACCATCAAACGTGGTTGCAATCCCTCGAACGTGCTTACGACCATATCCATATTGCATCAAGCCTTCATCCCACAGATAGAAAGCGGGAATTCCCTGGGAATGCGCCGACTTCAGCAGTGCATAAACTGTAGGGCCGCCATAGGTCGATCGACGAAACTGTGCCTGTAGCACCTCAATATAATCACCAATCTCGAAATCTCGCCCTTGTGTAATTGCCTCAAACCAATCCCAAGCTGAAAAGATAATTTCTCGACTGGTACGAGCGTGTAGCGTTTCGATCGCAATTCGATCGAACTTTGGATAAGCTTTCAGATTCCAATGCTGTAAATGCAGTTCCATCTCAAGCTGGCTCAGGTGGGCGACCGTTTGAGCGAATAAATCAGCATGAGATTTGAACGAGATCTCGTAGAAATGAGGATAGCGATCGCTGATGGCATTCACGTACTTTTCTAACGGTAGAACACTTTGATGTTCAGTTTGTGCAAAATCAAATATGGTCGCTGCCGTTGATAGATACGGATTTGCACCCATGTAATAGCGAATGTTGAAGATGTCAAACGCATCCGTCTTTCTTGCATTGACTCGGCTAACTTCAGACACGCGATCGAGCACCATAAGATTTCCGTTCATCTCTACGTTGAGACTGTACTTAAGTGAGCGGAACGATCGCGTCTATCTGTAGATATTTCTTCAACATCAGAAGACGTAGAACCCTGGCAGGGTGACAAACCCTACTCAAAATGATTACAACCAAACTAAGTTAAGATAAGGAAACATAGTATGACTATCTCTACAGATCATCTACGGGAAGAAGTTCATGCTTTAGCAGAAGAAGCGTTCCATCTGCACTTAATTTCAGGCTATGGCGATGGCGAATATGAAGGCGAGTATCAAATTGTTTATAAAGGTAAACCGAGACATTTGCCGTTAGAACGAGCCAAAGCATTTTTAATCAACTTAATGCAGCCGGAAATGACGAGCTTTAATCAATTCCGACTGGGGTTGATGTTGATGATGGAAAGCTATCGTCGGCGATCGAATGAGTCTCGACCACACTAGTTCAGTCTCAAAAAGTTCAGTCTCAGAACTGAGCTTAAAGTGTATCGAAATCTACCATTTGGTTGTGATGGCGTTTTGCCTGGATGTGCTTGAGTTGAATTAATTGATATTGCGACTGGAGCATAGTTATGGTGAGTCAGGTTGACACTCAAGCCCAAGAGAGCGTAGCACTGCCAGAAACACATGGAGAACTTGTGATTATTGGGGGTGCAGAAGACAAAGAAGGAGAATGTAAGATTCTGCGGGAATTTGTGCGCCGTGCGGGCGGGCTTCAGTCACGCATTGTAGTGATGACGGTTGCAACCGGATTACCGGGCGAAGTTGGAGAACAATATATTGGAATTTTTCGCCGCTTGGGTGCAGAAGATGTCAGAGTGGTTGATACTGCACACCGTGATGATGCCGGTGATCCAAAAGCGATCAAGGATGTTACCCAAGCGACCGGAATCTTTTTTACCGGAGGCAATCAAGCCCGGATTACAGAATGCCTCAAAGATACAGAACTCGAAGCAATGCTACACAAACGCTTCTCTGAAGGTGCTGTGATCGCGGGAACCAGCGCAGGTGCAGCAATGATGCCCGATATGATGATTGTGGTCGGTGAAGGTGAAACCAATCCACGACGCGAAGTGGCTGAGATGGATCGCGGCATGGGATTTTTGCCGAATGTGGTGATTGATCAACACTTCGCACAGCGCGGACGTTTAGGACGGTTGCTTTCCGCTTTGGCGCAACAGCCTGCCAGTCTGGGCTTTGGAATTGATGAAAATACTGCGATCGTCGTCAACGGCAAGATTGTAGAAGTGATCGGCGAGGGTGCAGTGACGATCGTCGATGAATCTACGGTGGTACACAATAACATTGAAGCATTGTTACCGGACGAGGATTTAGCGTTTTGTGGTGCAACGCTTCATGTGCTGCCGAGTGGCTACAAATTCGATTTGGAGAAGCGATCGCCCATCTTTAATTAATCTATCTTTAGTTAACTACGAAGTGTTTATGGTGTTTGCCAAGCAATCTTTTTCAAAGTTTGGTGAGCACCTGATCGGCCTGGATTAGTATCTTTTTTCGAGCTGATGTTAAAGAATTGCTGAAGATTAAAAACCTGCCTGGAAAAGGCTGTAATTCTGGATGACAGCATGATCAAACAGTTTGACACTTAACAACTTAATAGGTGTGAGTCTTGAACAGTTAGCGATCGCTCATTGCTGTCAATCAAACGCATCGAATCTTATGCCTACCTTGCTTGTTAAAAACATCCATACCTTAGTCACAATGGATAAAACCCGACGGGAAGTTCGCAATGCAGCAATGCTCATTCGAGACAATGTAATCGAGCAAGTTGGGGCCACAGCAGAACTACCGCAAACCGCAGATGAAGTATTAGATCTGAGCGATCGAGCTGTGGTGCTTCCCGGTCTTGTCAACACACATCACCACTTCTATCAAACGCTCACCCGTGCTGTTCCCGCCGCTCAGAACTGTGACTTGTTCAAATGGCTGCAAACTCTTTACCCAATCTGGGCAAAGCTCACTCCAAGAGCCGTGTATATCAGCGCTCAGATGGCAGCCGTTGAGTTAATTCGATCGGGCTGTACAACCGCAAGCGATCATCTCTATATCTATCCGAATGGTAGTACGCTTGATGATGAGATTCAGGGAGTGCAAGCGGTTGGGCTGCGGTTTCATGCCAGTCGGGGCAGCATGAGCGTGGGGGAAAGTCAGGGAGGACTGCCACCAGATTCGGTAGTAGAAAAAGAAACAGATATTTTGAAAGATAGCCAACGATTGATTGAGCAATATCATGACAACGATCGTCATGCAATGTTACGGATTACGCTTGCACCCTGTTCTCCGTTCTCTGTAACGCAAGACTTAATGCGAGAATCGGCAGCAATGGCACGATCGTACTCCGGTGTTCGATTACATACTCACTTGGCTGAGAACACCTCTGATGTTGAGTACAGCTTAGCGACCTTTGGTATGACCCCTGGAGACTATGCAGCCTCAGTGGGTTGGATTGGTTCTGATGTGTGGCACGCGCATTGTGTGCAGCTAGACGATAAAGCGATTCAACAGTTTGGCAAAACTGGAACCGGAGTGGCGCATTGTCCTTGTAGTAATATGCGACTTGCAAGCGGGCTGGCTCCGACTCGTAAGATGCTTCATCATAATGTTCCCGTGGGCTTAGGGGTTGATGGCTCCGCCTCAAATGACACCTCGAATCTCTTGAATGAAGCCCGGACTGCATTTTTAATGGCGCGAGTCCGAGAGTTAGATGCTGCTGCAATGACGGCACGGGAGGCGCTAGAACTGGCAACGCTTGGAGGCGCAAAGGTTTTAGGGCGTGACGACATTGGTTATCTAGCACCGGGAATGTCAGCCGATTTCATTGCCATCAATCTCGATCGACCGGAGTTTGCAGGGGCGCTTCACGATCCAGTAGCAGCACTGATTTTCTGCCAGGTCAATACTGTAGACTATAGTTTTATCAATGGTCGAAAGATTGTTGATCAAGGAAAAATCACTACGATTGATCTTCCGACTTTGATCGAGGAACACAATCGATTAGCACATCAGCTAATCTACCTGTAGAAAGAACCAAAGTTACACTACTGACATCAGGATTAAATCTCTTATTATTTCAGGGAGTCACAACGTTTGAAGATGCGATCGTTGTTGCAACCGTTGATGCTGATTTGATCCAAGCCGCACCCAATCGAACTTTAACGTGCTGGGTTAATACTGATTTTCTCTATCCATCGGGGGACTGCCAGCAGGCAATATGTTCAACGCTTTTACTGCCACATTCACAGGCTTCGGGCTTGGATGCGACCCATTCACGGCTGCATTCACTGCAACAAAACCAAGCCGCATTGATCAAGACTCTCAACGCGCTCGACGGTAATGAGTCGGAAACTGGTCAACCTTCTAGATTGGCTTTGTTCTAATCTACCTTCGCAGCGCCTGTGATGTGCCGTCGAATTGAATTACCCTTTTAGGAATGAGACAGAGACATCTACAATCTGAGAGAACAGAAGCGAGATTCCAATCCCACAAACTACGAACCCCGTCGATCGTAAGCTGTCGAAAAATTGCGGTTGTCCAGAGCGTGCCAGCAACACTTTGCCTAGTCTAAAGGCGATCGCCGCAATACCCAACTGAATGCCAGTGAAACCTAATAAATATGCGAATACGGCAGTCATCTGTGCCCCCACGATCGCTTCGCCGTAAGCATATCCATGACACACGCCCGCGATCGTACTCAGGACAGTGATTGCTTTCAAATCGTTCTTTTGAGTCAGCAGAAAGCCAAATAGCAGGATTGTTCCGGAGATCAATAGTTCAATTCCTGGAAAATTGAAACCGAGAAGATGTATCCCGGTTCCGCCCATCGCAGACCCCATAAAAGCGATCAGGATTGCCGCTCCTTGTCGTTTTACGGCTGCTAATAACCCGATCGTCACGATAAAAGCAAAGTGATCGACACCAATCAAGGGATGTGCTAATCCTGACAAAAATCCTTCCCAGAAGTTACTCGGCGTTTTCCCGTCCATTGGATGATGCGCCATTGCTGGAGAAGTCATGAGCAGCACACTCATGGCGCTTAGAACAATGAATCCTTTTGTCTGAATACTTTGGTTGAAAGCAGTGAATCGAGAAGCCTTACAGTGTTGAATCATTCATCCCTCACAGATCATGCGTGTTGTTTAACGGAAGAACTAGAAGCAATCTTTTACCAATTCAGTCGTTCGTTGCTCTAGCTCTTCTAGCGAAATTAAATTCGTGTCCAACGCTAGTCGCTCTAGTGCCAACAACCAACGCTGGTAATAATCCCAGTCTGGATCATCCTTACAATGCGTGGCTTCCCACTCTGCGATCGACGCGATTAATTGCTGGCGAAACTCTTCCCACTCGTAGTGACCTTTCTTCGAGAGCGCGATCGCCATGCCAAAAGCGCGTCCTTCCCAATGCCTTTCAAATAACAGTTCTCCGTTATTTCGAGGGGGTGCATTCGGATCAACCAGCATACTGGCTGCCGCGAATTGTTCAAACTTGACGTGCATCTGATCCTCCAATGTTTTTAAGCTGGGACAACTACTTTTGCTGCGCCCTGCATTGCTTCGGGAGTGACGATCGCAGCAAGCTGTTCTTCAGTCCAATCCTCGGCTCCTGTGGGACGTTCTGGCAACACAAACCAGCGAATCTGGGCACTCGTATCCCAAACTCGAATTTCAGTGGAGTCAGGAACGTCTAGACCAAACTCTTGCAATACTTTTCGAGGTTCGCGAATGGCTCTAGCCCGGAAAGTTGGATCTTTGAACCAATAGGGCGGCAATCCTAAAACGGGCCAAGGATAGCAAGAACACATTGTGCAAACAATCAGATTATGAACCCCTGGTGTGTTCTCCACAGCTTTCATGTGTTCGCCTTCTGCTCCTGCCATACCACGTGGGAAATTCATTGATGCGATCGCGGATGGCGTATCCTCTAATAGTTTCTGCTTAAACTCTGGATCAATCCAGGCTTTTGCCACAATTCTCGCGCCGTTAAATGGCCCCATGTCCTTTTCAAAGAACTCAACGACCTTATCAACAGTTTCACTGGTAATAATTCCTTTTTCAATCAGGAGCGACTCCAACGCCCTCACACGAGCAGCACTATAAGTTTCGCGATCAATACTTTCAGTCATGATTCCTGTCCTTTATCAGTTCCACAGAAGTTAAGCTGGATCTTCTAGATAAGCTTCAAAAATTTGCACATAGATCCACGTTTTCGGCTCAGTCAAATTGCCCCAAATTTCATGAGAGTCAAATTTGACGTTATAAATAGGCATCGGATTGCCTACGCCATCTCCGGTTGGAAAGTAATAGTTGTAAGCGCCTGGATAGACTACATCAATTACGCCTTTTTTGGTTCGTAGATACCCTGGCAGTTTGCAATGCTCCGTTGGCGGCGGGTTTCCGACAGTGACCACATCACCCACTTTGAACTTGGGCTGAATATCAACATCACACTTGGGCGAATCGCCAACCAGCAAATACTCGATCACTTGATTGTCGATCGCGGGTTCTCCCCCTTGTGGCAAGGGCGCGTCTGGCTTTTCTAGATAGGCGGTCGTTTTTGCATCAAGCTCCTCTTTGGAAACATAGCCTGATTCGACAAAAAAGCCAGAAATTCCACCCAACCACTTTTCATAGTAGCGGTACTTGAAATAGTCAAAGGGATTCATCCCTTCAGCACCTTTACGCAGATGCCCCCAAGTCCAAAAGCTCTTAAACCGAGTCGGGACAGTTTTAACTGCGTCTAGATGGTTACTTAATCCCATCATGGCAACGTGAATGCCAAAGATGCGTTTTTCCCAAGGTTGAACAAATACCCGTTTTTCAAAGCTAGAAGGGGCTAATCCTTCAATTCCACCAATGTAGTGCTGTAGTTTCATTTTGCTCCTGCTCTGTGTGAATGATCCACGGCTTGTCTAAACGCGAGTTTGCTCCCTTGTGGGAATGCCTTGTGTCGTCATCGCCTCGCCCCACATTTCCGATAGATAACCAAACACTCCGCCTAAAATCATCGCTGCTGCTGCAACGAGTGCTGGATTCTCTAGCCCTGGGGTTGTAATTGCTTTGTCTGTCGCGATCGCCGTTCCAACTGTGGAAGCAAACCCCCAAACGATCGCCGGGATTGCTCTCAGTAAGGGAACTTTAGAAGCTTGCACCATTGCCGCGCTACCAAGTCCAACACAAATCGCAGCAATTAAAGGATTACTTCCCAAAGCTGCGATCGCTACAAGTGTGAGAGAGGCGATCGCGATTCCTGTTAGATTAGACGCAATGCTCTGTTTAAGACCTGAAGTCTTACCTCCCAAGATAAAGAACGATGCCCAAGCAATAAATGTCACCCACACGGGGACAAGAATCAGTGTCGCTGTGAGGTAAGTATCGATCGCGCCTAGCACCCCAATACTGACACTGTACGCATCTAGCTTTTTCATATCATCAAATCCTACTGATAGATGAGGTTATGTTCTGCTGCGAAATCTAGACCAGACACGATTGGAAGCCGCTTTTGAGTTCTGCTTCTGGCAACTCTCGCCCGATAAACACCATTTCATTTCTCCGCAGTTCGTTGGATTTCCAGGGTCGCCCCGGTCTGCCGTCTAACAACATATGCACCCCCTGAAGTACAAACCGTCGATCCTCATCGTCTACATTCAAAATGCCTTTCATCCGAAAGATGTTTTGACCTTGAATCTGGACGAGTTGATTTAACCAGGTTGTGAGTTTGTCGCTGTTTACAACCCCAGGCTCAACGATCGAGACTGAGAAAACAGTCTCGTCATGCTCATGCGCTGATTCGTTGAGAAACTCTGGATCAATTGATAAAGCATTTTTGAGGTCAAACGCTTTCACTCCTAGAATCGAACTGATCTCAAGATTGCAGTTGTGAGTCCGGTAGAGTTTGGCAAAGGCATTCACTGACCGAATTCGCTGTTCTAACGTTCCGAGCCGTTCAGCAGAAACGAGATCAATCTTGTTGAGCAGAATAACATCGGCAAACGCAATTTGTTCTTGCGCTTCATTGCTATCCCAATGCTCCCAAATATATTTCGCATCAACAACCGTAACAACGGCATCTAACTGCGTTTTAGATCGCATTGTTTCATCGACAAAAAAGGATTGAATGACCGGGGCTGGATCAGCTAATCCAGTGGTTTCAATCACAATGTGATCAAACTTCTCGCGCTTCTCCATTAAGTTACCAACAATCCGAATTAAATCCCCCCGAACTGTACAACAAATGCAGCCATTGTTCATTTCTAAAATTTCTTCATCAGCATCCATCACAAGCTGACTATCAATGCCTACGTCCCCAAATTCATTCACAATCACAGCAACTTTTTTACCGTGTTCATGATGCAGAAGATGATTCAGCAGTGTTGTTTTGCCTGACCCAAGATAACCAGTAATGACTGTAACAGGAATAGAGCAACTCAGCATAATTTAGCGCGATTTCTACGATTGGTCAGTGTTGAGCAATGAGATTGCTTTAAGAAAATTCTGTCTATATCTTTGATTCGATCGAGCTTGAGTTTACTAGTCCCACTAATGTCCCTGAAGAAGAGTAGTGATTGAGACAAATTGAAACTCACTTGCTTATAGCCTTGAGAGGCAGACGCAATGATCGATCAAGGAAGCTGGATTAATGTCCAATCATCCAGGGTCGCCCTCCTGTGTGGCTTCTGTTTTTTGGAGCTTCCGGCTCTGTTTCGCGTTTAACCAGTTGTGGCTCTGGGTTTTCGCGCTTCAGCCGCAGCACACCAGACAACACAGCCGGAGCAGAAAAAATTCGTTTGGCGGGAGCTTCGCAGGTCGGACAATGAGCCGAAGACGTTGATTCAGAGATCGATCGCCACACATCAAAAATGCCACAGCTCTCACAGCGAAATTCATATAAGGGCATAGCGTTCATCTTTTGCTACATGAACAATTAGGGGATGAGAACCACCCCACTTAACGAGTCCGTTGGTTACACAGGTAAAATTGGCTGATCAAAAATCTCTGTTGGAATGGCGACTGTACAACAGGCATTTGGAATGTCTACAATGCCGCTGATTCTGCCTTCGACTGGAGCGCAACTGAGCAATAGATAGGCTTGCTCTCCGGTGAAGCCAAACTTCTTCAGGTACTCGATCGCATTGAGACAAGCGCGACGATACGCAATGTGAACATCCATAAAATACTGCTTGCCCGTAAACTCATCGACTGAAATTCCTTCAAATACGAGGTACTCAGAGTAACGCGGTTCAACAGGCCCCGGCTTAAAGATCGGATTGATCATGCCGTACTTGTCCATCCCGCCTTTGATAATGTCTACGTGCAGGTCGATAAAGCCAGACATCTCGATCGCGCCACAAAACGAAATCTCTCCATCGCCTTGCGAGAAGTGAATGTCGCCCATCGAAAGCTTTGCCCCTTCCACATAGACCGGGAAGTAAATGCGAGTGCCACGCGACAGATTCTTGATATCACAATTGCCGCCATGTTCGCGAGGCGGAACTGTTCTAGCGCCTTCTGCGGCGATGCGATCGAAGTCGGATGCTGCTACTTGCCCTAAGATCGCATTCTTCGGATTTGGTAAAGCAGCTAACGTTGCCAAATCGCCTTTGATTTCTGCTCCGTAAGTGCGGCGATCGGGTTGAGAACTCATTAGCTCTGCTTCCCGCTTGTTCCACATCGCCAAAAGTTCATGTGATGGCGCACAGCCAATCAAACCAGGGTGAGTAATGCCCGCAAACCGCACACCCGGAATATGCCGTGAACTCGTATAGATGCCCTGGAAGTCCCAGATTGCTTTAGCGGCTTTGGGAAAGTGATCGGTTAGAAAGCCACCGCCATTTTCTTTAGCAAAGATGCCTGTAAAGCCCCACTCATCCCCTTGCAGCGCTCCAATATCAAGCAAATCTACAACAAGAATATCTCCGGGTTGAGCACCATTTACCCAGATAGGGCCACTGAGAACGTGAACGACTGTTAAATCGACCTCTTCAATATCTTTTGGATCATCATTGTTCTTGATCTGTCCATCCGTCCAATCCTTACACTCAATCCGAAACACCTCGCCCGGATTCACCGAAACGACTGCTGGAATATCGGGATGCCAGCGATTATGTCCTGGCAATTCCTGCTGATCCATTGGTTTAGTGAGATCGACCTTAAACAATGTCTTCGGCATAGTTCTCTCCTTGAAATAACAGGATGCAGCAATATTTATTTCCGCTTCGCATATCGACACCGTGCCAGCCTAACTACTCAAAACACCGATCTACTAAATCCAGGTGCGATCGCTTCAAATGGCAATCAGTTCATAGCGTTAAATCTTAGATATAAAGAACACAATTATCGATTGAGAGATTGTGTCGGAAGAGACAATTTTCCAAAATAGATTCTTTAATGATCCTATCAATCAGCGTACTTCCAGATTGTTCTAATCTCTGAGATCTCAGATCAAAGCGGTCTCTACACAAACGGTTACAACCAATTTTGCTACGCTTACTGCTGCTTATCACTATCAGAAAATTGATTATGAGCGACTATCGCTTAGTTGACTGTGATTTTTATGACCAACTTGAAGCATTGGCAACTTTGCACCAGGCCTGCTCGATCGTTTATCGCAATGCAACGGGAGAAACGATTGAGGTTTACGATCGCATTGTTAATGTCTACGCAGCAAACAAAGCAGATTTTCTGAGGCTCAACAGTGGAACTGAAATCCGGCTCGATCATCTCATTACAGTCAATAGTAACTCAATTCGTTTTGCTCAGACGTAAACTTGAACATAGAATTTGTAACCACAAGCACAACATTAATTTAGCGAAGTCTGCTTTTATAGATAGAACGTTCTATTTGAATCGAATTATGACTCAGACAACCTTTACCACGCAAGTCAAAACGCCTCTCCGTCCTATAAGCAAGGATGGATTGGAGAGTCTAGCTGCAACCGCAAAGGCAAATCCTAACGTTGTCAAATCGTTGAAGGTTAAGACAGTCTGTGAAGGACAGTTTCGTAATCTAACTTATGTGCGTGATTTGCCTGCTCATGTGATTGACGAACCACCGAGTTTGTTAGGAGAAGACACGGCTCCCAATCCTTCTGAAGCGGTGTTAGCTTGTTTGGGTTCTTGTTTGTCTGTTGGCATTCACGCTAACGCTACAATGCGCGGAATTGCGCTGACAAAGCTAGAGCTAGAATTAGAAGGCGACATCAATATTACAGGAGTTTGGGGCATTGGGGATCTCGCTGAAAAGCGGCTTGGCTTTACTGATATTCGCGTCAAGGTTGATTTAGAAGGCAATGCGAGCCGTGAGGAGTTAGAAGACTTGGTCGCGCACTCTAACTACTGGTCGCCTGTCGCAAACACCTTACGCTTGCCCGTCAACATGGAAGTTGCCTTGGCATAGACTTAGGCATCACTCCTGCTCATTTTTGCAGTACAAGTTTTTGCAGTACAAGTCAAAGTCTCTTATGCTTCAATCCCTTCTCCTACAGACTTTAGGAGATATATTTCTTGCATCCAAGAAGCAAGCAGAGGCTTTCCTAAAAGGGAAGGGATTAGGATGAGGGTTATTTTCGACAGTTAATTATCTCTTTTCAGAACTGTTCACAACCTCATTTCAGCTATGCAACTAATTTCTAGCTCAGTTGCGGAACCCGCCTCATCTCCCCCGATCGCTGACACATTGATTCAATTGAATACTGCAATTCGCACTGATCTTGCACCGATCGTGTCCGACATTGATCAAGGGAAATATCCTCGTGCTTTTATGCACCAAGTTGGTGCCATTGGTGGTTTTGCTCAAGCAGTGTCCCCAGAATTTGGCGGTACGGGGAATGGTTTGTGGACTGCAATTCAAGTGATCGAAGCAATCTCGGCAGAATGCCTCTGTACTGGGTTTATGACCTGGTGCCAGATTGCTTGCACCTGGTATATGCAGAATAGTGACAATGATTATCTGCAACAGCAGGTTTTACCTCAAGTCGCCGCAGGAAAGCGTTTGGGCGGTACTGGGTTATCAAATCCGATGAAGCACTTTGCCGGAATTGAGAAGATTGCGCTGGTCGCAGAACGTCGCTCGGATGGTTATGTGCTGAATGGAATGCTGCCCTGGGTTTCTAACATTGGGGTAGGGCACTACTTCGGCATTGCGGCTCAATTGTCTGATTCTGATCAGTATTTGATGGCGATCGTCTCTGACGAACTAGAGGGACTGTCTCTGCGGCAAAATGCTCACTTCATTGCATTAGAAGGCAGCAATACCTATAGCTGTGTGTTTCGCGATGTGTTTGTCCCGAATGAATTGATTTTGGCGGCTCCCTGTACAAGCTATGTCAACCAAATCCGTCCAGGATTTATTTTGACGCAAGTTGGCATGGGATTAGGACTGACCGCAAGGTGTCTTGAGATTATGAAGCGTAGCAATCAACGCTATGGGCACGTCAATTGTTTTTTAGATGATCAAGTTGATAACTTGAGTGAAGAGCTAGAAATAGCTCGTCAAAACACGGCTGTACTTGCCCATGCAATCACGGGCAAAATCACAATTGATCGCACTCAACTCAAAGCCGTGATCCAAGCCCGGATTACAGCATCGGAATTGTCATTGAGAGCCGCTAATGCTGCAATGTTGCACACAGGAGCTAGAGGCTATTTACATGGCGCAGAAGTGGAACGCAAGCTACGCGAATCCTACTTTGTGGCGATCGTTACTCCAGCTTTGAAGCAGCTAAAAAAGATGCTGCATGAACTGTAAAAGAACACCGTTGTTATAACTAGAACCATACGATCATGGCAGCACACACGAAATTGTTAGAGACGAGCGGAGTTTATTCTTTATCTGAGTTAGCTTGTGCTTGTGGTGGATCACATCGATCGCAAGATCATTGGAAATTTTTAGAAGGAATGCCCCAAGATCCGGCGGATTTGATTGATGATTTGATCAAGATGGGGCATTATCCAGACACAACATTGAAATTAGCAAAGGATTTGACCTACGCTGAATTTCAGCAGGCATTGCTGCTGCGAATGATTGATCAAGCAGAGCCAGAACAGCGCGACTTGTGCAATGACTTAATTCAACAAGCAGGCGGATTAGAAGAAGCCTTTGCTGCCGCATTTGGTCCGAATGCAATTGAATTCTTGGGTGATGCAGTACGGCTGAGTCGATTCCGGCGGCGAGATTTTTTGGTTAAAGTGGCTGCGGCTGCGGCAGTGGTGACGCTTGCAAGTTGCGGCAGCAGGCGCGAAACTCAATCTTCAACTACTTCAGCCTCCGCTTCCGCTAACTTAGAAAAACCGAATCTGACGATCGGCTTTATTCCGATCGCTTGTTCAATTCCGATCGTTGCCGCAGAGCCTTTAGAGTTTTACAAAAAGCAAGGGCTGAATGTGACGTTGAAGAAAATGCCAAACTGGGCAGCCGTGCGAGAAGCAGCGATCGCAGGAGAGTTAGATGCCTACCATATGCTGTCGCCGATGCCGATCGCCATCTCTATGGGTTTAGGTTCTACTGCTTTTCCAATTAAGCTTGCTAGCATCGAAAACATCAACGGACAGTCGATCGCAGTCGCCAACAAGCACAAAGATCGCGTCAAAACAGCGGCAGATTTTAAGGGAATGTCGATCGGGATTCCTTTTCCTTATTCGATGCACAATTTGTTGTTACGCTACTATCTCGCTTCTGGTGGGCTAAATCCAGATCAGGATGTGAAAATTGAGATTGTGCCGCCGCCGGATTCTGTTGCAAAGATGGCTGCTGGACAAATTGATGCGTTCCTGATGCCAGATAACTTTGGGCAGCGGGCGGTCTTCGAGAAAGTTGGATTTATTCATCTGCTAACCAAGGACTTGTGGAATGGTCATCCCTGCTGTGCCTTCGCGGCTAGCCAAGCCTGGATTGATACTCACCCGAATACGTTCCGAGCCGTGAATAAATCGATTATTGAATCTGCTGCCTACACCAACAGCACAGCAAATCGAGGAGAAATCGCCAAGCTGATGAGCGATCGTAAGTACCTCAACCAGCCAGAACCCGTGCTGCAAGCTGTGTTAACTGGGAAATTCGAGGATGGGCTAGGAAACACTCTGGATGTTCCCAACCGCATCGACTTCGATCCTTATCCCTGGAAAAGCTTTGCAGCTTGGATTTCGTCGCAAATGGTGCGCTGGGATCTAATGCCCGAAAATAAGGCGAACTATGACGAGATCGGCAATCAAATTTTTATGACCGATTTAGCGCGAGAGTTAGCACGGGAAGTAGGACAGAATCCGCCGACTGAACCGACTCGCGTTGAAAAGCTCAAGACGGGTGAATTTAACCCTGCCAATGCTTCTGCGTATGTGCAAGAGCAAATTAAGAAATTTGGAGCTTAGTCATGGCAACTTCTCCTGTTGTTAAACCTCTTGTTAGACCTCGATCGCGTCCTGCTTCACTGCTGCAAAACCAGAACCTGCAAGCGATCGTCCTGTTTCTCGTCCTGCTGACCGCACTGCTCAGCATTTGGGAATTGGGAGTTAACCTGCAAATTTTCTCACCCGTGATGCCCTCTGCAAGTCGCACAATTGCAGATTTTTGGAATTGGATTAGCGATCCCTTCTACGACAATGGTCCGAACGATAAAGGCGTAGGATTGCACCTCATCTCTAGCCTTCAGCGAGTAATGACTGGATTTCTGCTTGGATCAGCGATCGCGATTCCAATAGGAGTCCTGATTGGTTTATCAGAAGTCGTCTCGAAAGCGGTGAATCCATTTATTCAATTGATGCGCCCAGTATCACCCTTAGCCTGGTTGCCACTAGGATTAGGGCTGCTGAAAAGCTCCGAAGGCACCGCATTGTTTGTGATTGCAATTTCTAGTATTTGGCCTACGCTCATCAATACTAAATTTGGAGTGAGTAGCGTCTCAAAAGACTATCTGAATGTGGCTCGGACTTTGGGTGCTTCTCGTTGGCGAACGATCTGGAAAATCATTCTTCCGGCTGCGGCTCCGAGCATTGTGGCTGGATTGCGGATTAGCATTGGTATCTCTTGGCTTGTAATCGTAGCAGCAGAGATGATTGTCGGCGGAACAGGCATTGGTAGCTTTGTTTGGGCAGAGTGGAATAACTTAAGCATTACCAGCATCATTACCGCGATCGTCATCATAGGAGTCACAGGATTGGTTCTCGATCAGCTATTAGCATTGTTGCAAACCTGGGTTTCTTTCGGAGAAAAGTAAATGGTTTCTTCTCGCACCGATCGCATTAAAACAGATACCTCTGTTCAGTTAAGCTTACAAAATGTGTTCAAGGTGTTTCCAGGACGGCAACACTGGCAAGATAAACTACTTCGTCGCACTTCTCAAGACTTTGTGGCGATCTCGGATATCAATTTAGACATCACCCCGAATACCTTTGTTTCGATCATTGGACCTTCGGGCTGCGGTAAATCAACCCTACTGAACATTATCGCTGGACTGACCACACCGTCTCAGGGTTCAGTGTTGATCAACGGAAAGCAGGTACATCATCCGGGAGCCGATCGCGGTGTCGTGTTTCAGAACTATTCGCTGATGCCCTGGATGACCGTTGCCGAAAACATTCGGTTTGCGATCGAAACGGTGTATCCGCAGATGCCACTTGCGAAACAGAGAGACCTTGTGCGCGAGTACATTGATCTCGTCGGGTTGCAGGGAGCCGATCGCAAGCATCCTCATGAGCTTTCTGGAGGCATGAAGCAACGGGTGGGAATTGCCCGCGCTCTAGCAATTAACCCAGAAATTCTGCTGATGGATGAACCCTTTGGAGCGTTAGATGCGCTGACAAGAGGCTTTCTGCAAGATGAGATTGCTCGCATTTTGGAACAACAGCGTAAAACCGTGATTCTGATTACTCATAGTATCGAGGAAGCACTGCTGCTCTCTGACAAAATTGTAATGATGAGCCGCGGACCAGCAGCTCGAATCGTGGAAGTGTTAGATGTACCCTTTGCTCGTCCTCGCAAGCGCGAAAACCTGGATCAGTATCCGGCTTATCATGAGTTGAAGGCACAGCTAGAGCTACACCTGTCGCGAGAAACACGAGCGATCGAAGAATCGCGGATACATTGATGGTTGTCGCCGGACGAATCGCCTGACTAACCTTTGACTAACCTTGATGAGATTGATGTAACAATTTTGAAAGGTTTGAATCATAGCGACATCTCTAATTCATCTAACTCGTTAAATTGGCTTTCAGTCTTTCAGCATCGACTCTTCCCAAATGTTTGGACTATGCTAGACTTTGCCTGATTGTTCTCAAATCTCTGAGTCGAGAGAAATCCAAAGACTGCAAAGCCTTTACCTTGTTTAGTCATGCTTCACTGCTAGCCACATTTCCCCACAATGGTCAATCTTAAGCGCACTCGCGAAGATATTTTATCCTCGGTTATTGAGTTGATCCATCACCAAGGATTTCAATCAACCGGGCTAAAGGAGTTATTTGCCGCAAGCAACACTTCTTCTGGCAGTTTCTACAATTATTTCCAATCGAAAAATGAATTAGCTCATGCACTAATTGATTACAAATGGAGCCAGATCAAAGCAGTCATCATTGAACCTGCTCAACAAATTTCTGACCCGATCGCGCAAGTGTTTGACATGATCGATCGTCTGGAGGCAAAACATCAATCTGAACCTGATTGCGGCGGCTGTTTCCTAGGAAATTTGATTGTAGATCTAGCAAAACATGACCCATCGTTTCAAGAACATCTCATTCAGGTGTTTGATGCTTGGCAGGCTGCAATTGCACAGTCTCTACAAGCTGGAAAATTTGCGCTGAAACCAGAAATCAACCCTGTTTTGCTTGCCGAACAAGTGTTAACCCAGATAGAAGGAGTGCTGTTAATGAGCCGCCTCTATAATCAGCCCGCTCGCCTCAAGCGTAGCTTCGACATGGTTCGCCAGACGGTGCAATCGGCATTACGCTAAACTCATTTGTCCTGATAAAATCGCTTCAATCTGCTTAAATCGATTTGCTGATCAATGGGTACAAACAAGAGGGTTGAAACGATCGTTCAACAAGAATATGATCGCCTTGCCAAGATCTACGATCAACGTTGGCATAGTTATATTACAAACACACTCACTTTTCTGAAGCAGTGGGCACAAATTGGCTCCCATGAGATTGTTCTAGACGTGGCTTGTGGAACAGGGGAGTTTGAGCGATTGTTGTTGCAAGACCATCCGAATCAGCAGATCGTTGGAATTGATGTCTCAACAGAGATGCTCACGATCGCTCAAGCAAAGCTTCAACCCTACAGCACCGTAACATTTAAGCCAGGAAATGTGACCGCACTTCCTTTGAAGGATGAATGCTTTGATACTGTAGTTTGTGCCAGTGCTTTTCATTATTTTGACTGTCCACTTGATGCCCTAGCAGAAATGCGACGAGTGCTTAAGCCAGGCGGGAAAGTCGTGATTTTGGATTGGTGCAAGGACTTTTTACTCTGTCGCCTCTGCGATGTCGTCTTGAGAATCGTTGATCCAGCCCATAAACAGTGTTACACGCAGAAAGAACTTCAAGATTTTCTGTCCCGATCGCAACTCAGAATTAAAGCTAGCACAAAGCTGCGGTTTGGAGCGTGGGGGTTAATGGCTGCAACAGCGACTAAAGATTAAGCTCGATCATCACTTGGCAGGCTTTTTTTGTCCTCAAAGCAGACGCAGCGCCAATGTGTGCAGGTCACACTCTTGAAAACTGGGCAATTCTCCGCACCATGGCGCTGAATGTGTTTCGCTTACACAGCTTTGCCTCTATCACTCAAGGGATTTGGGGGGCTACCCGCAGATCCAAACGCAACCGAGACTTGTATCGAACTCACATTGAATTAGACACAGTATTGTTAAATGAAAAATTGTCGAACTGATGAAAGAGAGATCGCCTGATCGCTCTCACAAAGCTCAATCATTTCAAATTCGCGGGAATCGTTTTCGGAACCGTCCAGAAGTACACATTCGTTCCTTTCACGTTCACCACCCGATCGGGCTTCCAATCTCCCATATCAAACGCATGAGATACAATCCGCGTTCCTGGTTTGAGCTTCAACAACTTCGAGCGCAGTTGCAAATTGATGCGCGGTAATAGATAAAGCGTAATCACCGATGCCTTGCTCAAATCTGTCTTAAACAAATCTTGCTGAGCAAACTTCACTCGATCGCTCACTCCCGCTTTTTTCGCGTTCGCATTCGCTTCCTTAATGCGTTCTGGATCAATATCCACTCCAAATCCGCGTGTACCAAATCGCTTAGCCGCAGTGATGGGAATGCGCCCATCCCCGCTTCCTAGATCATAAAGCACATCCTTCTTGCCTACCTTTGCCACCTTCAGCATTGCATCGACTACCTCGGTTGGTGTCGGCACATAAGGCACATCTAACTGTGGTGTTGAAGGTTGATTTTGCTTTTCTGGATTAGCAGTTTGCGTCTGAACTTGATTCTCTGTCTTCGGAATCAGATTAGCGACTTGCGAACAGCCAGCGAACATTAAGCTAAAAACTCCAGCACACACCACTAAAGGACGAACAATCATTCTGATTTCTCCTAAAAACGATCGAACCTACCGACGCTGCCAATATAAAACGGGAATTCCTAGCGCG
Source organism: Leptolyngbya sp. AS-A5 (assembly GCF_039962495.1). Classification (NCBI taxonomy): domain Bacteria; kingdom Bacillati; phylum Cyanobacteriota; class Cyanophyceae; order Leptolyngbyales; family Leptolyngbyaceae; genus Leptolyngbya; species Leptolyngbya sp. AS-A5. The sequence goes on from NZ_JAMPLL010000001.1 coordinate 403,379, forward strand.
ACCACAATCACACCCGCGATCGCGCCCACTTTCACATACTCCAAACTGGAATACAGCAAATAAACACAGATACTACAAAACAAAATCGGTGTAAGCGGATAAAACGGCACTCGAAACGCACTCGATCGTCCCGGTTCCTTAAAGCGCAGGATGATTAACGAAAAGCCAACCAGCAAGAAAAAGAACCAAAACACCGGAGCCGTATAATCTACCATCGTTTCAAAGCCTTTCCGGGTCAAGCTCCCTAACCCAACCAGCAGAAGCGAGATCGCACCTTGAACCAACAGTGCCGGAATCGGCGTATTCTGCCTCGACTGCCACTGCCCCAGAAATCGAAACGCATTCGAGTCTTGTCCGAGGGCATAGTTTGTCCGCGCTCCGGTCAGCACAGTCGCATTCAATGCACCTAATGCTGAAACCGCAATCAGCAAACTAATAAACACAACTCCCGGCTGCCCAAATGCCCGACGCATCAAATCCGCAGCCACCGCAGGCGAATTCGCCATACCTGCGGCTCCCAAACCATGCAAATAAGCAAAGTTAAGGGCAACATAGATCGCGGCAATAATGCCAATGCTCCAAAAGAGCGATCGAGCAATATTCCGATTCGGATTACGAATCTCGGCTGAAATATAAGCCGCCTCATTCCACCCACCGTAGGACAGCAGCACAAAGATCATCGCCATGCCCCAATCTGTCGAAATTTTCGCGTCTGTTACGATTTGCGGCGCAGCGCCCGAAGTCGTCAAACCTGCAACAATCACCAAAACCAGTCCCAGCACCTTTGCCGCTGTCAGCCAGTTCTGAACGCCTTTCCCCTGGCGCAATCCCAAAATGTTGATCAGCGTGAATAGCACGATCGCGCCTGCCGCATAGATCGATCCAGAGAAAGCACCCAGCGGCAAGATCTCAGACGCATAATCTCCAAACACATAAGCCAACAGCGCGATCGATCCAGTTTGCACCACCATCATGCGTGCCCAAGCAAATAAAAACGCGATCGCGTTTCCGTAAGCCCGCTGCAAATAGTAATAGTTACCGCCCACATGCGGATAAGTCGTGGCTAATTCGGCATAGCACAATGCCCCAATCAGCGAAACCACTCCCCCAGCAATCCAAGCCAATAGCACAGTTAAATTCGTGCCCGTATTGGATGCAACCAGCGCAGGAGTCTCAAAAATTCCCGCTCCGATCACAATACCGACAATCAGCGCTACTGCATCAATTACGGTTAGAGCGGTTTTTGGGCCGGGCGGCTGTTCAGCGGTCGAAGGTGCGATCAGCTCTGAATAATCTGAAGAGTTAGGAAACCCCATAGTAATACCTAGTTAAAAACCATCACCAGTCGCGCAAACATTAAATCTTTGGGTGAAATTCTCGAAATTAAGGTTTCAAGGGATTTTAGTTCGCTGACGTGGCAAGTGCGATCTAACGCAAGGCATAGGTCGACAGAGCTAGACGATTTCAGTTTGTCAATCCGTCTTGTAGAATCTCTGCTGGGTAATATATTTTTAAGGAGAAAGATCTATTATCTTATCCCTGTCCAGAAACGTTGCTCAAAAAACTATGGAACCGATCGCACCTCTGCATCTAGCCAGTAAACACAAGATGCTTCATTCCAGATCTATGAAGAACTCACGCATTGCGAATCTCCAAGTTTTGAGTGCAATCGCTGGATGCACCCTTGCTGGGCTCATTGTTAGCTTTGCCTCGGCTGCAACCGCACAGCTTGTTCTTCAAGAAGGAGACTCAGGCACAGCCGTTAGCACCCTACAAGATCGCCTCAGAACCTTAGGCTGTTATGACGGCGAGACGACCGGATTCTTTGGATCTCAAACTCGTGATGCCGTCATTCGATGTCAAGAGCAACGTAACATCACACCCGATGGCATTGTCGGAGCCGAAACCTATCGTGCTCTCGAATTGGGCAATCCCGAACCAGGAACTGGGTCTAATCAATATGGCGATCGATTGCAGGTTGGCGATCGCGGTGCAGGAGTCGAAGAGTTACAGCGCCGACTGCAAACACGCGGCTACTACTACGGTGAGGTTGATGGCGTTTTTGGTCAAGAGACGCAAAGCGCAGTCATTCAACTTCAGCGAGATTCTGGTCTTTCTCAGACCGGCGAGGTGGATGCTCAGGTTTATGCTGTACTTGATGGTTCGACACCGCCAGCGCCCACGCCTGATGTGAGGAATGGACTCCAATTAGGCGACCAAAACTCACGAGTAGCAGACCTCCAACAGCAATTGAATCGCCTTGGGTATTCGCTTCCGGTCACAGGCTATTTTGGCACCCAAACTCAGCAGGCGGTTTTGAGCTTTCAACAATCGCGATCGCTGCCCCCAACAGGGAACGCTGATCCAGAAACCTTGCGGGCGATTCAACAAGCAGCAGGCGGTTCAAGCACTCCTTCAAACAATCGCCGCTATTCGGTGGTTATTCCCTTTACCGATTCTGCTTCGTTTAATCGAATTCAAGCTGTGATTCCAGATGCCGTTCCAAGACAGAATCGCTTAGGAAATTTCGTTCGTGCAGGCAGCTTCACCACACCAGAAGAGGCAGAGCGTCAAGTGAATATCCTGCGATCGCGGGGCTTAACCGATGCCCGCGTCGTTTTTGAATAACTTTTGAATAGCTAGAGCGGCAGCAACGATCGCTGACAGGTCGGACAGACCGCATGAATCGTCAACTGGCAGTCTAGAATGTGGTACCCCTCCTTCTGAGCTGCTTTTGTTCCGGTTTTGAGAATCGAATCGCTTTTAAATTCGATCGTCTTATTGCACCGCACACAAATCAAGTGGTGATGATGATGCGGATAGGGCTGATTGATTTCGTAGTGCTTGTGACCTTCTGCCAGTTCGAGTTCACGCAAAACGCCCATCCGTGACATCAATTTGAGAGTGCGATAGATGGTCGATAAACTAATCCCCTCGCCTTTCGTCTGAAGCTCATGATAAAGATCCTCAGCGCTGAGATGTTGACCTTCAGGAAGTTTTTGAAACACTTGAAGAATCGTTTCGCGCTGCGGTGTTAAGCGCCATCCCTTTTCATTCAATTCAGCCTTGAGCGAAGCACTGGTGTAAGTAGGAGCGTTCAACATTGTCAACAAAGCCTCCTTTCTTGAGAATCATAGCATACAAAAAAAAGAGGCGACTTGCAATAAGTTCGCCTAATTGAGAATATTCTGCAATTGTTGGGGGTTAAGCCCTTTAGCTGAGCGATTCTAGATAATCGCGCACTCGGTTGCGGCGCTTCGGTTGCCGAAGTTTTTGCAGCGCTTTTGCTTCAATCTGTCGAACTCGCTCTCTGGACAATTCTAGAGCGCGTCCAATCTCTGCTAACGAGTAGGGTTGCCCATCGCTACCCAAGCCAAACCGCATCTGAATTACATCTCGCTCACGAGTCGTTAGATCCGCTAGAAGTTGCAGCAAATCGCGTCTCAACGATTCGCGCATCAAGGTTTCTTCGGGCGTAACTTCTTCCGTTTCGAGCAGATCGCCTAGCTCAGTGTCTCGCTCTTTGCCAACTTTAGTTTCGAGCGATACGGAGCGCGGCACCTTGAGCAGGACTTCTCGCACTTGAGGCGGCGACATTTCTAGCTCCACTGCAATATCTTCGATCGTCGCAGTACGCCCTTTTTCTTGCGAAATTTTGCGTTGAGCTTTCTTGATTTTGTTGAGCTTTTCGGTGATATGAACGGGGAGCCGGATGGTGCGGCTTTGAGTTGCGATCGCGCGGGTAATTCCTTGACGAATCCACCAATACGCATAGGTGCTGAATCGGTAGCCTTTTGTTGGATCAAATTTTTCCACCGCTCGCTCTAGTCCCAGTGTGCCCTCTTGAATCAGGTCAAGCAGTTCTAAGCCGCGATTTTGATATTTTTTGGCAACAGAGACTACTAGGCGCAAGTTCGCATTAATCATATGCGTCTTGGCTGCAAGCCCCTGGTTGAGTATCTGATCGAGTTCGGCGACCGTGAGATCTACCACTTTTGCCCAGTGCTGCTTGCCTGCTGCTAACATCGGCTTCAAGTCTGCAACGTCGATCTTGGCTTCGGTAGCCCACCGTTCCAGGGAGGGGCGGTGCGTCAGCGTCGAAACCAATCGATCGCGGACATCGATCAACTCCACATATCGACGAATGGGGGCGCTGCCTTTGGCAGCAGCATCGTTGCGCTGTTCCAGAAGTTTCATATAGCGCTGCACTCTCTGCGCTTCAGACACTTCTTCATCGCGTCCGAGCAAGGGATAGCGCCCGATTTCCTGTAGGTAAAGTCTCACCAGGTCGGTCGTCTTCCGTCCAGCGCCGTACAGTCTAGCTTGTCCTGCTAGTTCGGTTTCGAGTTCAGTCAAATCTGCATTCGGATCGAACTCTGGCGAGATCGGCGAAGGCTCCAGGATGGAGGGATCAAATTCTGCATCAGCGTAGAAAGAAGGTGCTGGCATCATGTTCCTTTGTGCGCTATGTGGAAATCGTTCGGTCGGTTGCTTCACTATTGTTCCCGTAGTCTGGGACTCAGGAACAGGGTCGGGAGTTCCAGGAAACGTTGAAACCACGGAAGCTGAAACGCTAAAGGTATGCGATATCAGAAAGGGCTTCGCGTGAAGCTTCTACTGCCTTAATACAGGGAAGTAGGGCTGGAATTCGGAATTTATGCAGGTAAAGTTTTGTACAAAAGCAATTTCCCTCAGCATAGTCAAGTGTCAAAGCGTCTGCCGTGATGGAGATCAGAGTGTGTTTTGCCTAATATCACTGGCGGTCATTTGTAAAGTTTGAACTCATTGACTTCATGCTTCAGTGTCAAGCGCGACTAATCCGGACGATCGTAGGGCTTCAAACGTGCTGCCCATTTTGGCTTCTTCGGGCACGAAAATAATAAATCCGTCTCGTCCGCGTGTGAGTAAAACTCGATAACTATTGATTCGGAGTTGCAGCGGATTGCGAACGTTTTTTTGGGATTTAGTCATCATCCAAGCGCCATTGCTCCAGATCAAATCGTCACCCCAACCAACAATAGGAAAATCAAGTTCTAAGCCTTGGCAGCTAAATTCTGTAACCACGCGATCGAACGCACAGCAAGATGTTTCCGAGTCAGGCGGATCGATATACCAAGCGCCGAGATTGAGTTTTTGAGTTGAAATGTAGTCGTTTCTAATTCCGTATTTCACTAAGTTGCGCGATCGTGAAGAGGCAACTAAACCATAACGCTTATCTGATTGGTCTTCGTAACGCGATCGACAATAGTTTTTTGCGGTTTCAAGATCGCGAGTGAGATAACAATCAAATCCTTCTGAAACTAACAAAGACATCACTGATTTAGCTTGATCAATTTCGCCATTGAGAACATAAGTAACCCAGGTTTGAAGGTGCTTAGCGAGATGCGATCGCAAAGAAGTGGTGAGATTTAATAAATCATTGGTGTAGGTTGTCGTCTCGAAATATTTCGCTTGCTCAGTAGAACAATGAACCTGCCAAGGCTCGATCGCACTCTTTAAGCCCTGATCCCACTGCTCAATTCCACCCTCCTCGCCCACATGAATCGTTTGCCCTTCACCAATTAAGCCAAGCAACACACACCAATCAGGAACTCGCTCACAGATTCGCAAAACTGCACCCGGAGCCGCACGGGTAATGCCGTATTTTTCGGACATACGATCGGCATCCCAAGCTCGCTGAGCCTCATCAAAAACGACAATATGTTCTCGCGCCGCCGTTTGACGACGCACTTCGTGCTGGAGGTAAAAATTACGAATCTCCCGCACAAAGGCTTTACTTTGAAGCGCATATTGGAGAACTGTAATTAAGGGACGGTTGCCGGATAAAAATATGGCTGGACGATCGCGCTCCGTCTGATACACAAACTGCAATCCTACGAGCGTCTTTCCGGCTCCCGGAACCCCTGTGATCAAAATTAAGTGCCGCTCTTTTTGCCGAGAAGCGCGATCGACAATTTGAGCCAGATAGTCCAAAATTTCGGGAATATTTGCGCTTTGAGCGCGTTTAATACTAGGCAGCGGTTCTTGCTGAAAGATCCGCCGCGCCGCATCAATCACCGTTGGGAGCGGTTCATAAGATGAATTAACCCAGCGATCCGCATCAATTTCCGGTTGTATTTCGACTAGCGTTTCTAAGTAGGTTGAAATTTGCTTTGGATTTAGAATTTGAACTGCATTGCGAGTTGTATTCTCTTTTGTGTAGCGAGTCGGAATCAGAATTGCAGTGACAGGATTGTGAGCTGATGCTTGATGATACTCGGCAAGATCCCGCCTATAAGCAGCGACTTGATCCAAATCAGCCGTTGAAAGGGCTGATTTCTGTTTGAACTCAAAAACAAGGATCTGCCCCGCTCCCAGCAGCACCAGATCCGGTCGCCGCCCACCTTCTCCAGGCAACTCATACTCGAATATTAATGTCCAAGACTTACTATCAGGACGAGTATTCAGGAGCGGCTCAAGCTGCGATCGCAGAATTTCGCCACATTCGTCCCACGCTTGCCGCTGCGTTCCTGCGGGCTGCTGGTGGTATAACGTTTGATAATTCGTCGCTAGCGTTTCTAGCCAATTGGCGGTAGGACAGGCGAGAAACGCAGCGATCGACCCAAACCAGCCTGAATGGATACACGACATACGGCACACAAAAACAAAGGGGCGGTTCACGCCCCCAGTTTATTACCGTAATTCACCGATTGTCAGCTTTGCCATTCTTGGCTCAGGAGGAAAAGACATCTCTTCAATTTCTCCAGGTTGACCTAGCGGTTTGGCTTGGCTTTCGTTAAACGTCACAATCACACCGCCCGCATTTCCAGCTCGCACCACGACTTGCCGATCAGCCGTCCAAGTCCGCTGAGCGCCCTTCGGCAGTTGTCCTTCATATTCCACCTTGCTGTCTGCCATCACGCGCACCCAAGACTCCTCGGTGAGCGTTACACCAACACGAACAGGCTTGTTAGCAGTGGAGGTCGGGGCTTCGTGTTTCCAGTCTGTCTTGAAGCTCGGTTGCTGCCTTGGAGGGGTTGGGCCCATTGGCGCAACCGATGCAGGCGGTTGCTGCATTTCAATGGCAGCGATCGAAGTCTGAGCGGAGCGATTGAGAAAATAGGACAACCCATTCACTGCGCCGACAATCAGCGCCATGTAGATTAAGTACAAATGAATGGGGCGCAACTGTGCTCCCGGTAGCGATCGCCAAGATGTCCGAATCGGCTGCACGACAAAACCAGTCGTCGGAAACTCGCTGGCAAACTCTACGCCGTTCAGCCCGATCGCGCCCGCATATTGGCGAATAAAGCTATGGATATAAACGGGCTCTGGCAGTTCTTCAATTTTTCCTTGCTCAATCGCTCTCAACAAGCGCGGCTGAATACAAGTGGTTCCCGCCACGGTTTCGAGTGAGATGCCTTGAGCTTCGCGACGATCGCGGAGTCGATTACCTAACTCTGCCAGCCGCTCTGCTTGCTCTCGATTGGTTGGGAGGGTTTGCTTTTTCATCTGCGCTGCTCCTTCGTCTGTGCTGGCAACTTCTCTAAGGGTGGGTTCATTCCCTGCTTCAATACACGAATTTCAAAGTCTTCTAATGGTCGATACTGCCCCGCTGCTAAAGCGGGCTTGCCTGATAGGTGGAGTTGAATGTCTCCGATCGCGCTCCGGTGTAGCTGAAGCACAGGGTGCCCCAACTGTTCGGCGACTCGGCGAATTTGACGATTTCTTCCTTCACGAAGAATTATACGCAATAACGTACTAGACGGAGTACGGCGTAGAACCTCAACAGAAGCAGGTAGGGTTTTTCGGTGATCCAACATAACCCCTTCGCGCCAGTGTTGTAGAACAGAGCGCGAGACTTCTCCATTGACCCAAACCTCGTAAGTTTTAGGAATGTGATGGCGGGGGTGAGTTAAATAGTGGGTTAACTCGCCATCGTTCGTCAACAATATCGCCCCGGTTGATTCTACATCTAATCGCCCGATCGGATGAAGTCCTTGTCCTTGCCGCAATGATTTTGGTAAAAGCTCAAGAACAGTTCGCCGATCGTGAGGATCATCGCAGGTTGAGATGATCCCTGCTGGCTTGTTCAGCAGCAAATAAATCAGTTGCGGACGCTCGGTGGCTTGAATCACCTGTCCGTCAACTTCAACGCGATCGCAGGCGGGATCAGCCTTTTGACCCAACTCAGCAACTACGCCATTTAGCTTGACGCGCCCGTCCAAGATCATCTGTTCCGCCTGCCGACGCGAGGCGATTCCCCATTGTGAAAGAATTTTTTGTACTCTTTCGGGCATAGCGCAGCCTAAAGCCTGAAAAACGGTGGGTTTCGGAGGAAACTGTGACAATTGTCTATCTATCAAATTGTCTATCTATCAATATGTACAAATATTACATGAGTCTGGATTCCGCAAAATGTCGGAAAGACTGCCTCATTCGGAATTCATATCCGCTCTCAGGGAGTGATAAGTATTCATGAAGAGTGAGACTTCGCCCTTATCGTAGAGCTTTCACAAGGTAGAACCAGTTGCAGCCATGCACCACCGTCAGGATGATTTTGGGCGCGAACTGTCCCTTGATGTGCCTCCACAATTTGACGCACGATTGCCAGACCTAACCCGCTACCACTGGTCAATTGGGTCGCTGCTTGGCTCTGAGTTGGGCGTACCCGCGATGGATCAGCGCGGTAAAAGCGATCAAAGATGTGCGCGATCACCTCTTCGGGGAATCCTTCGCCTGCATCAATGATATCAACCTGAAGTCGGGGCTTTGACTGCTCTTGCAGCGTTGTCTCAACGCGGACGATGCCCTGAACGGGGCTGTATTTGAGGCTGTTATCAAGCAAGTTGAGAAAGACGCGATACATACGGGCTTCATCGGCTCGGAGCTTCACAGATTCTAAGCCGCTGTAGTGCAGTTGCACTTGTTTTTCGCAGGCAAGCGGTTCTAAGCTTTCCCAGGCAGAATAAATCAGTTTGACCAGATCGATCGAGGTTAATCGCAGCCGTTGAGTCGGATTTAGGTCTAACTGGCTGAGATCAAGGAGATCTTGCACTAATCGACTGAGGCGAATGGTTTCATTCAGTAAGCGATCGATCCAAGCCCGATTCGTAGGATCTAAGCGGGCTTGTAGGGTTTCAGCGACGAGGCGAATCGAGGTCAGGGGCGTTCTGAGTTCGTGGGCAACATCGGATGTCCAGCGGTCACGCTGTTGGACTAAGTTGACTGCCTCTTGACGATTTTCTAGAAAAACACCGACTTCGCCCTTGGAGAGCGGAAAGGCAAGCCCGCGAATCGGCGTGGATCGTGCCTGCGACAGATCTTCTGCATCTGCGGAAATCGGATAAAACATCCACTCGCGCTGATGGAGTTGATTGCGATCGCGAGCCTTTTCAATCAATGAGTCAAGTTCGTAGGATCGCACCAGCTCTAAGAGCAGCCGAGGCGCATAATCATCGCTTTGATGAATGCCTAGCATTTGAACGGCAGCGGGATTGCACCAAGTCAGTTGATTTTCGTCATCAACTTGCAGATAGCCGATCGGCGACAAGCTGAGAATCTGCTTCCATTCTTCGAGCGTGCGTTCTAATTGCTCAATTTGCGCCTGATGATGAGAGATCATCATCGATAAGCGAGAGGTGACCGACAAATCAATCTCTGCTTCATCGGGAGGTAGATTTTTGGTCAGGCGATGAATACGGGCAGTGAGTTGGCCCCGATACACCGTGAAAGGAAGAATCCCGATCGCGAGTCCAGCCAGAAACCAAAGAACAGACACAGGCAAAACGTGGCTAAAGGGCGGTAGGAGATAGCTTCTCTCTGCTCTAAGCTTAGCCGAATCGATAGCCAAAACCCCGGACAGTCACCAAATACTGAGGATTACTTGGATCAAGCTCTAGCTTTTCCCGTAGCCAGCGAATGTGAACATCTACCGTTTTACTTTCGCCCACAAAATCGTGTCCCCAAATTTTCTCTAACAGTTGATCCCGTGACCAAACGCGCTTCGGATGCCTCAGGAAAAGCTCCAACAGCTTGAATTCTTTCGGTGAGAAATTCACGACTTCGCCTCGAACCGTCACCCGGCATTCTTGTGAGTAAATCGTGACATCCTGAAATTGCAGAGTGGGACTCGATTGAGCAGGCTGGAACTGCTGATGACGGCGCAGCAAGGCACGGCAGCGAGCAACCAATTCGCGCATTCCAAACGGCTTGGTGAGATAATCATCGGCTCCCACCTCTAGCCCAACGACGCGATCGGTTTCACTCGCCTTGGCGCTGAGCATCAAAATCGGGACGCTGCTTCCTTCGCGCCGCATCCAACGACAAATATCTAATCCATTCACATAGGGCAGCATCAGATCCAGGATGATCAAATCTGGCATAGATGATTTGTCGGAGTCCTGGCTTAGAGCCGTTTGCAGGATTTCTAGGGCTTGACGACCATCAGTAGCAGTGACCACCTCATATCCTTCGTCGGACAAGGTGAGCGCGATCGTGTCGCGAATCGTCTCTTCATCATCGACAAGCAGAATTCGTCGGATGGAAAGTTTGGATGCGGCAGTTGTAGCGTCAGTCAGGAGCGTTGTCTGCATAAAAAGTGCGTCTCGACTTGTCGGCAAGATTCTACCATTGATCCAGATCACCGTATGGGTTTATACAGTTTCTCAAGATTTAATGACTAATCAGTAACCAAACTGGAATGGTCGCCAAAATCGCGATCGTACTCAAAGCAATACTACTCGCTGCTAAATCGTGGTCTAGATTGTACTCCTCCGCCAGAATCAAACTTGCAAACGCACTGGGTACTCCTGCCATGATCGTCAAAGACAGACGAGCATCGTAATTTAGTCCCAGAATTGCGACCGTGATCGCGACTAAGCTCGGCAAAATCAGTGCTTTGAGCAGTACCGGAATTGTAGCTGTTTTTAGGCTGGCGATGCCGTTGAGTTGAATCAGGCGCATTCCCATCAGCAGAAATGAGGCGGGAATGACAAAGACAAGCGAGGAATGCACGATCGTCTCACTCCACTCCGGAAAGGCGATCGATTGAGTGAAATACGCAGCAGCAAATGCCCAGAGCGTCGGAACCGTAAGAATATCTCGCAGCAGCGTCCAGATTGTGCTTTGAGCTTCTGCGCGACCATAATGGCTCGCTACTAGAACACCAATACCATAAGTTCCAATTAAGTTCTGGGTGACGCTGTAGAACACTGCCCAACTCAGATCCCCGGTGCTAATTAACGCAGGAATTAACCCTAGACCGACAAAGCCTGTGTTTCCGATCGTCGAAGCAATCACAAACGTTCCTTGAGCAGCCCGATCCATCGGCGGCAACCAGCTTTCGATCGCACCCAACCAAGTTGGCTTTGCTTCAGTTCTGAGCCAAATTAAAAGCTGCAATGTGAGCCAGGCAAGGGTCAGTCCTGTTCCCAACGTCGCGATCGTCACCGCAGGCGCAATCCCTACGTGGGTTGAAAAGTCAGTTTCTCGTACCAGGGAAAAAATTTGCCACGGTACGCCCACCCAATATAAGCTCCGCCCTAAAAATCGTGGAAACGATAGAGGCAAAAATCGAAATAATAAAGCACCCACCCCAGTCCAGAAGATTAAGGGGGTGTAAGCGTGAACCAAACTTGCGATCATGCCCTTGCCACCATCGGGCGCTACTCCCTGCACTATCGTAACGGATCGATCCTGCAAATAGCGCATTTAATTAGGACGGACATTTTTAACCCAAAATTACTGCCAGTCTTTGATTCGCCACTGATTGTCTTGGCGTACTAAGGTGTAGCGCACCAACATATCTCGATCAGTCTGTACGTCACCAGGGTTATTTCCGGCAAAATATTTCCGCACCTCAGTCACGGTTGCTTTTACGGTCGCCTGATTCGGGTCGGTTGGACTAGCTTCAACGCTTTGCACTTTAACTGCGTGGTCGTATTCGATGTATAAGTTCTCACGCTTCGTTTCTTCGATGTTCTGCTGCCATTCTGTAAGCTTCGGATCAACTAGCACCTGAGCCAGTTTTGAGCCGTCGTAGTTTTTTCCCATTGCCGCTTTCTTTGCATCAAGCCAGGTTTCTACCACTCTCTGAGCGAGACTTTGGTCGAGATTGCCTGAAAGGGTGACGGGTTGAGAAGAAGGCTGTAAGTTGACGATCGGTTGATCAAGCTGCACGGGAAGCGCTTCACTTGCCGTTTGAGCCGATGGATTCATTAGCGCTCTGAGTGCCCGAATCATCAAAAAGCCTAGTCCCATCGCCAGCGCGACTCCTAAAAGTAGCACAATCCAGCGCGATCGACGATTTTCTCTCGGTGCTTTTGCTCTAGGCACATTTTGATCCGGCGCGTGATAGCGAGAGGAGGCAGAACGGTCGCGCCCGTTGCGACCACTGCGCGACGATCGAGGAAGCGCTGAATCCCCACCATTGGTGCTGCTTCTTGGGGAGCGTTCTGAAACGGAAGCTTCTGCAACACCTGTGGTTAATGTAGCGGTTGCCGAGCGATAGCCGCCGATGTTCTCCTCAACTGGAGTCGTGCGTCCATTGCGAGAGGGAGCGATCGTCGAGCCGTAATTTAACTCATGATGCACCAGTCCCTGCTCTGCCAGTGACCAGTCTGTCACCCATTCCCCGTCCGCAGGCAGTTCTTCTAAGTAAGCTTGAACCTGCTCATCGGCAAAGTAATCTTTGAGTAATGCTTCTCGTTTCGCCAAATCCCGAAAATGAGGAAAAACCTCTTCTTGTAGCCAGCGCTCAGAATAGAGACACAATCCCGGTAGAAGATCCGGTGCGCCTTGGGAGTTTTCGCGAATAAATGCCAGCGGCTCGTACTCCTGCGACAGCTCAAGCACGCGACTGGCTTCCTCGGTTTGTCCGAGCAACAGAGCGCAAACCGATTGTTCAAGATGGACATCTTGCCGACTGCCGAGTCGGAATAACAACAATTTTGCTCGACGAATCAGCGCAGGCTGATGATCCGCGAATCCTCGCGCCAACAGAGCGTAGACTGCAAGATAAGTAGCGACGGCTGACGGACGACGAGACTCTTCTTCAAACAAAGCCTGCTGCTCTGCTGCGGTTAAATATCCCCGCAACTGCTGAATAAACCGCAAAAAATCATCAACGCTTAAGCCAGACTGATCATTGCCTGCGCCATCGATGCCACTCCGCTCACGCAGCATATCTTTGAGCAATCGCAACCCCTGTTGACGATCGCCGCCCTCTTCATCCGGCGCTGCCAGTAGTTCTAGAATTCGGTAAGGACGCAGCTTAAATAAATCCGCTTGAATTTCGCCCCGTACCCCCGCAAACAATCCCTCTCGTAGAAGCAGTTCCTGCCCCGTTTCCAGCGCCTCTGCTGCATTTTCATACTGTCCTTGCTGCCACTGCTCGCGACCGAGTTCTAAACAGGCAAGCGCGATCGTCAGAACAATATCTGACAGCACAATGCGGGGATCACCAAATCGACCATCCCGAATCGAGGAGGTTCCACTACTGAGATAAGGTCGCCCAATCTTTAGAACTAATTCGTATTCGCCTAACTCTTGCAGAATTAATAGCGCTCCAATCAAATGCTGATCGTCAAGTTCGATCGTTGCGGCATCTGCATCTTCCTCGTATTGAAGGCTCAGCAGTTTCTCATCAATTGATTTACGTTGAGCTGGGTCAGCGAGCAAAGCATACGCCTGATCGAGCAAATCTCGGCGAGTGGCGATCGCAGCTTCAGAATACTCACGGCGGGGCAACTGTAACGTGCGATCGCGATGAGCTTGCTTCAACTGGTCTGCCGTTGCTTGCATTGGTAGACCTAGAATCCGGTAATAGTCGAGCGGTATACGCACAGTTCACGTCCCCAGCAGTAGATCGAGGTAAGGAAAATCGAGAGTGACGATCGAATTGACAGACATCATACCTTGTCGGTGCGAAGTCAGCAGCGTCGGTGGGCGTAACTTGGAGACTGTCATCCTAACAATAAAAGGATTTGCAGATGGATAGAACCTCAACAAGGTAAATAAATCTTGAAGTTTATCCATCTTTTGCAGTGCATCTGTTACGGTTTCCGGCTTGCTACATTTGATCTTTGATACGTCAGGAAGGTATTTTAGATTAGATTATTCAGAATAGCGCGTGATTCTTTGCGCAGGTTTCGCATTCACTTGTTCGATCTGGGGTTATTGCAGCGAGGTTAATTAATTCTCATGGTTCAAGAAAGAGCATTTCCGGCATTTCAAACCGTCCCCGCGCAAGTGACCCGCGAGGAAGGCTTAATGCTGTATGAGGATATGGTATTGGGGCGCTTCTTTGAAGATAAGTGTGCCGAAATGTACTATCGCGGCAAAATGTTCGGATTTGTGCACTTATATAACGGTCAAGAAGCGGTTTCAACCGGCGTGATTCGGGCGATGCGTCCAGGCGAAGATTATGTCTGTAGCACTTACCGCGATCACGTTCACGCGCTCTCGTGCGGGGTGCCCGCCCGTGAAGTGATGGCGGAATTGTTCGGCAAGGCGACCGGATGCAGCAAGGGTCGCGGCGGGTCAATGCACTTATTCTCAGCAGAGCATCGCTTACTCGGTGGGTTTGCGTTCATCGGGGAAGGAATTCCGGTGGCGACGGGAGCGGCGTTTCAGTCGAAGTATCGTCGCGAAGTGATGGGTGACGAAAGCGCCGATCAGGTAACGGCTTGCTTCTTTGGGGATGGCACCACGAATAATGGACAGTTTTTTGAGTGCTTGAACATGGCGGCACTGTGGAAGCTGCCGATTATTTTCGTGGTTGAGAATAACAAGTGGGCGATCGGCATGGCGCACGATCGAGCAAGTTCTCAAACCGAGATTTACAAGAAAGCGAGCGTTTTCGGGATGCCGGGGTATGAAGTGGACGGAATGGATGTGTTAGCCGTTCGCGGCGTTGCCCAAGAAGCCGTAAAACGAGCGAGAGCAGGTGAAGGTCCGACTTTAATCGAGTGCTTAACCTATCGCTTCCGGGGGCATTCGCTCGCTGATCCCGATGAACTGCGATCGAAAGAAGAAAAAGAAGCATGGCTAGCACGCGATCCCTTGAAGAAATTCTCGTCGTACTTGATCGAGCAAAATCTAGTGAAGCAAAGCGAACTCAAGGATATTGAGAAGAAAGTGCAAGCCTTGGTCGAAGATGCGGTGAAATTTGGATTAGAAAGCCCTGAACCTGATCCGAGTGAACTGTATAAGTACATTTTTGCAGAGGATTAATCGAGGTTTTGCCGCATTCAATCATTAGGTGAATGAGTTTGATTGTCGGTGTTGCCCAACGGATAGAGACGCAATTGATTGCGTCTCTATCTTTTTGGGTGAATGCTTAATATTTCAATTGACGCGGTAATTCGACCCGAAAGCTTGTACCCCGACCGACCTGGCTCTCGATCGAAAGACTCCCCTGCATCAATTCCACCAGGGATCGGACGATCGCCAGCCCCAAGCCAGTACCACCGTTCAGGCGGGTCGAAGTTTGGTTGACTTGCCAAAACTCTTGGAAAATTCGTTCTTGATCCAGCGGATCAATTCCGATGCCTGTATCTTCAACCACGATCAGCACTCGTCCTGCAGGGAGTCCCCACACTCCTAGGGTGACTTGTCCTGCTTCAGTGAATTTAATCGCGTTCGAGAGCAAATTGGTCATAATCTGCCGCAATCGCACGGGATCGCTGACGATCGGTAAAGCCTGTTGAGCGCTGTCCAAATTGAGTGCAATTCCTTTTTGCTCCGCAAAATGGCGTAATTCTTGTGCAGTTTCGTCTGCAACTTTAAGCAGATCAAACTCAGTCATTCGCAATTGCAGTTTTTTCGCTTTCAGTTTCGAGAAGTCTAGGAGTTCTTCGATCAAAGTAAGCAGGTGCTGACTGTTGCAAACAATGCGATCGGCCATGCAGGCTAGGGTGCTATCCTCCATTGTGGAGACACGCTTCAGCAACAGATGGGAAAAGCCCAAAATCGCATTCATGGGGGTGCGTAACTCGTGCGAAATCGTTGCCATGAACTGGTCTTTTAGGCGATCGATTTCCGTGAGTTCAAGGTTTTGCAGTTGTAATTTGTGCAGTTGTGCTTCGCTCTGTTTGCGGGCGGTAACGTCGCGAATCAGCCAGCGAAACGCGATCGCTTTTCCTTGAATATCGCGCACCGTTTCAACAGTAATGGCACTATCGATAGAATGCGTGTCTTGTCCACACATCGTCACTTCCCACTCCTGAACGCGATGAATCGTGAGAAGTTGACTCAGCACCCCTCGAAAAGCGGATCGCTGCTCTTTGTGGACAAAGGAAACGAGAGAGCTTTGGATCAGATGGCGATAAGGGACATTGAACAATTCGATCGCGGCTCGATTGGCTTCGAGTACAGTGCCGTAGAGATCTGTAACGACGTAAGCATCAGGCGCGAATTCAAATAGTTCTTGATAGCGTTGCCGTTCGGCTTCGATCGTGCGCTGAGCCGATAACAAGGACTTATTTTGCTGTCTGAGTTCTTCTTCCGCAGCGTGCAGTTCCTCTAAAGCGGACTGTAACTCCTCTAAGCACCCTAGCATCAAGTGCGGGCTTTCATGAGCGGCAGTCTGTGTAGTTTGATACAACGTCTGGGTGCGTTGCTGCACAGTTTGAATATACTCGCTTGTTAAATCCGTTTCCATAGTTCGACACAGGACAAGTTTCAATCAAGGGGGCGGGCAGATGTAATTAGAATTGTCTGAAGTTTTTAGCAGGCAAGCATCTACCTCTGTTAGGAGTTGAGATTTAAAAATGGAATTATTAGAAAAGATGTCAAGAGCTAAATTTACTAAAACTGTAAGTCAATGATGCAGATTTTCACATTCATCTTTAGACATCCTTAGAATTAAGTCTATAAAAAAATTCTAAAGAATTAAGCCAATAAAAAAAAAGCCCCGATCGTGTAGAAATCGGAGCTTTGGTCGTCCTAATCTTGATGTTTAGCACCAGCTTCCCGAGTTTGCCTGACGCTTCAGTTGAATATTTCCTAAGTGTTTTTTCACGGTGTCGATCGTGATAAATAACTGCGCTGCAATTTCTTTTCGCGATAAGTTGCAGCGTTTGAGAAACCAGACCTCGGCTTCACGCGGCGTGAGACCGAATTTTTTGGCTTCTGTCACCGCGAGACTTTGCAGCGATCGCTGTTGGTCTTCTAAGCGAACCAGCAAGCAAGGCTGTTCTAATTGCAGCCACTGAACGCAGATGCGATAGGTTTGGTGATTTTCTGTCTGTAGCTCGGACTCGATCAAGAGTGGACGAGCGCCGTACCATTGACGACTTTCGATTAACGCTTCGCAGGAACGCCAGACCTCAGCAGGATATTGCTGATAGGGACTGAGTTTTTGGCAAATCTCGGCTCCGGGTGTGTTTGCAAAGAGCAATTGACCTTGCTGACTCACAATCAAAATACCGTCTACTAAACCTTCTAATACGGACAACAGGAAATCATTAGGGGTATTAAGAGGCATATTCATGATCTTCAGGGGCGAATGAGTGGTAAGAGACAAAGGAATCAGGCTGGCTGAGTTCCGATAAAGATGAGTACGGTTAGGGCATTCGTTTTATGCACTCAACTTGATACTCCTGAAGATACGCCAGAGAACGGCGAGCGTCCGTATGAAAAGGTTAGGACTTTAAGGTTATAAAACGTTATTTCGGCAAGCCTGAATCCATCAGAAAATGGAAGTATTCGTAATCTCCCTGACTGTGATTGAAGCGCTAAATATCGCTCAGTGTAAAGATTAATCAGAGAGGGTGAACTACCGTGATCACGATCGAGGAGGCGCTTTGCGTATTGGATCGAGTGCTAAAGCAGGATCGTTTGACTCATCTGCAAGAAGTAGTGTTTCGATGTGCTTGGGAGGGTCTGACTTATGAACAGATTGCGACGGCTGAGGACTACGATCCGGATTACATCAAGTTAGTTGGCGCTCAATTGTGGCAGCTTCTATCCGAGCGTTTGGGGCAACGAGTGACCAAAAGCAATTTCCGCGTTGCGCTGCGCCAATGTGCTCAAATGCAGCAAACAGAAATTCGATCGCTGGAGCTTTCCCATGCGTTAGTAGATTGGGGCGAGGCGGTTGATGTTTCGGGATTTTGCGGTCGTGCTCAAGAGCTAGAAGACCTCGATCGTGCCTTAACCGAGGAACAGTGTCGATTCGTGACGATTTTGGGCATGGGCGGCATTGGGAAAACGGCTCTGTCTGTGAAATTGGCGCAGCAGGTACAAGCAAAGTTTGAAGCGGTGATTTGGCGATCGCTGCAAGATGCACCACCCCTCGATGTGATTTTGTCGGATTGGATTCCATTTCTATCGCGGCAACAAGAAACCGAGCTACCCGATACCGTTGATGGAAAACTGGCTCGATTGATGTATTACTTGCGATCGTCGCGCTGTCTCCTCATCCTCGATAACGTTGAATCTATTTTAGAGAGCGGCGATCGGGCTGGACATTACCCGATCGGGTATGAATGTTATGGAGAGTTGTTTCGCCGCATCGGGGAAACGGTGCATCAAAGTTGTCTCGTGTTAACCAGCCGCGAGAAGCCGAAAGAAGTCGCGGCACTCGAAGGGCAGTTTGTGCGATCGTTTCGCTTGGAGGGTTTGAATCCAACAGAAGCAGGAGAATTTCTCAAGCCAAAACAGCTAGAAGCGAGTTCAACCACATTTACACGATTCATCAATCTTTATAGCGGCAATCCATTGGCGCTGAAAATCGCGGCTTCGACGATTCAAGATTTGTTTGATAGCGATGTGAGCGAGTTTCTGACGCAAGGGACAACTGTGTTTGGTGGAATCTCGGACTTGTTAGATGAACAGTTCGATCGCCTATCGCATCTCGAACAGCAGATTATGTACTGGATTGCGATTAATCGCGATGGAACTTCGCTGTCTGAGTTAGCTGAAGATCTAGTTCCGCCGATTCCCAAACGACAGTTAATCGAAGCCTTAGCATCTTTGGCGCGAAGACCCATTGTTGAAAAACGCGGCGCGAAATTTACACAGCAGCCTGTCGTGATGGAATATGTGATTGATCGATTGATCGATCGCGTGTTTCAAGAACTATGTTCTGAGACGTTTGAACTCTTGATATCTCATGCTTTGGTCAAAGCAACCGTTGAAGATCATATCCGCGATCGTCAAACTCGGATGATCATGCAGCCCTTGGTCGATCGTTTGACTGCTCCGACCCATTGCCAAACAGATTTAGAACAAAAGTTTAGGTCTGTCTTGGTCAAGCTTCAACAACAGTTAGGATGTGCCCCTGGATATGCAGCAGGTAACATTCTCAATTTATTGTGCTGTCTCAGAGCGGATTTGACTGGGTATGACTTTTCGGGTTTGGCAGTGTGGCAAGCGCAGCTACAGGGCGTGAACTTACATCACGTCAATTTTACGAATGCAGAGCTAAAGAAATCCGTCTTTTCAGAAACTTTAGGGAATGTTTGGTCAGTTGCATTTAGTCCCGATGGGACAACCTTAGCTGCAAGCGATACAGCTGGGGCAATTCATCTGTGGAATGTTCTAGAGCGGCAAAAGATACTAACCTGTGATGGGCATCAACATTGGGTCTGTGAGATTGCTTTTAGTCCAGAGGGGGATTTGATTGTCTCAGCAAGTGGAGATAATACCGTCAAAATTTGGAGTACCAAAACAGGCGAATGTTGGCGAACGCTGAGCGATCATCAAGATTGGGTCATTTCGATCGCTGTTTCTCCCACCGCTCCAATTCTTGCGAGCAGCAGCGCCGATCGCACGATTCGACTTTGGGATCTCTACACCGGAAAACTGATCCGAGTGCTAGAAGGACATCAGCACTGGATTTGTAAGGTTGCGTTTAGTCCAGATGGTCGAATGTTAGCGAGTGGTAGTGACGATCGCACAATTAAACTCTGGAGCGTAGAGACGGGAGAATGCCTAAAAACTATTGAAGGACATACAAACACAGTGAGAGGTGTTACCTTTAGTCCCGATGGGTCAATGCTAGCATCGGGCAGTGAGGATGCAACTATCAAGCTTTGGGACGTTCAAACTGCAAGCTGTGTTAGAACTTTAACCGGACACTTAGATCAAGTTCGATGTGTGAACTTTAGCCCAGATGGGCAACTGATACTCAGTAGTAGCTTTGATCAAACGATTAAGCTTTGGGATCGATCAACCGGACAATGCTTAAGAACATTGCATCAGCATCGGGGAGTAGTACGATCGGCTGTGTTTAGTCCCACTGGAAACATGATTGCGAGTGGTAGCGCTGATCAGTCTGTTCGACTTTGGCACACGCAAACCGGAGAATGTTGTAAAACCCTCCAAGGCTATACCAACTTTGTCTTATCGGTTGAGTTTAGCTTTGATGATCAATTTCTAGCCAGCACAAGCACAGATCAAACCGTTAATCTTTGGGATGTTGCTTCTGGAGCTTGTATCAGTAGCTTTTACGGACATGAAAACTGGGTTTGGACAGTTAAATTTAGTCCAGATGATCAATTGCTTGCGAGTGGTGGCTTTGATCACACAGTTCGAGTGTGGAGTCGATCGACTAATCAATGCTTGAAAGTGCTACGCGGACATACCAATTGGGTGTGGTCGGTGGCATTCAGTCCGAACGGGACTACGCTTGCTAGTGGTAGCTTTGATCAAACCATTCGCCTCTGGAATCCGCGTACTGGCGAATGCTTGCAAATTCTCGCGGCACAGAGTCGAATTTGGTCGATCGCTTATAGTCCTGATGGTGAGTTCCTAGCAAGCGGTGAAGAAAATCATTTGATTCATCTTTGGAATCCGCATACAGGTCAATGTTTGAGAACCTTACAAGGACATACCAGTCGAGTGATGTCTGTTGTTTTTAGTTCGGACGGAAAACGGTTAGTTAGTGGTAGCGAAGATGGAAGCGTGAGGATTTGGGATCTGAAATCGGGACAGTGTGAAATGGTGTTTCGGGATAGCGATCGAATCCTATCTATTGCAGTTTCTCCAAGCGGCGATCGCGTTGTCAGTGCCGGAATTGATCAAACGGTAAAAGTATGGAATCTCCAAACCGGGGAGTGTGAAATTTTACAGGGGCATCGCGATCGGATTTGGTCGGTGAAATTTAACGGAGATGGCTCAAGAATTGCCAGTGGAAGCGAAGACCAAACAGTCCGGTTGTGGAATGTTGAAACCGGAGAATGCGTGAAAGTATTACAGAAACCACAGCCTTACAACGGTACGAACATCACAAATGTTAGCGGAATTACGAATGCCCAGAAAACTACATTGAAAGCGTTAGGAGCAATAGAGGAGAATATCTGTAGGTTTTGAGGATTTGATATGAATGTCCCCGACGATCGCCAATACGCTCCTGCCACTCAACGAAATCGCGAACCAATCTTAGAAGTTCTACTTGAGGTTTTGCCCCCCTCTGGAACGGTACTAGAAATCTCTAGTGGCACCGGAGAACACGCGGTCTTCTTTGCACCTCGCTTAGCGCCTCGAAAATGGCAGCCTTCTGATCCAAACCCGATCGCTCGTGCCAGTATTTCTGCATGGCGTAAGTTTGAGCCTGCCGAGAACTTAGAAGCACCAATTAACATTGATGCTCGTGATGCGGTTTGGAGCGTCGAACAGCAGCAATTATCTGAGCCAGTTCGGGCGATCGTCAATATCAATATGATTCACATTTCTCCCTGGTCAGCGTGTTTAGGAATGATGGCGGGTGCAAATCGAATTCTCCCATCTGGTGGAATCTTGTATCTGTATGGTCCTTATAAACAAGGCGGGAAACATACTGCACCCAGCAATCAGATGTTTGATGAAAGCTTGCAACTACAAAATCCAGAATGGGGTGTGCGAAACCTAGAGGACGTTGTGACTGCCGCTCAAGATCAAAAACTGGCACTGCTTAAAGTTGTTGCAATGCCAGCGAATAATCTATCGGTTGTGTTTCAGAAACAATAGCTAGAACTGACCTCCGATCGCTGGAACACACCGTTCACATAACAATGGATGCTCTTTCGATTCACCCACATGAGTGGAATAGTTCCAGCAGCGATCGCACTTCTGCCCGTCAGCATTCACCACACCAGTTCCCAAGGTTTCCGTTTGGGTAGTGTATTTTGCTTCAGTCAGTCGATCGCTTAAATCCACTAATTCAACCTGCGAAGTAATGAATAGATATCGCAGTTCATCCACGCGATTTTCGCTCAAACTATCAGACGGATTAAAGGTTTGAAGCTGCGATCGTAAATCTGAATCCGCGACAAACAGCAGTAACTTCGCTTCCAAAGAGGAACCGATCGCTTTAGCAGTTCGCGCTTGTTCCAGCACTTTGTTGGCTTCAGCACGAAGTTCGCGTAACTGCTCCCAACGCTGAGCTAACTCTGGATTTCGCCATTGATCCTCAAGCTTCACCCAACCCGCCTCAAACACCGATTTATAAGATGTTTTGTACGGGAGATACTGCCAGATATCTTCTGCCATGTGTGAGAGAACAGGCGCGATCGCTTTCGCTAAGTTCTCAAGCGTGATCGCTAACACCGTCTGACAACTCCGACGGCGCTCTGCATTGAGTGAACTGATGTACAGTCGATCTTTTGCAATGTCGAGATAGAAGTTAGACAAATCTACAGCACAGAAGTTCTGCACCGTTTGGAAGAAACGGAAGAACTGATAAGTTTCAAACGAGTCTTGGATCTCGTCGAATACTTCAGTAATGCGATGCAGCATATAGCGATCGAGTTCCGGTAACTTCTCATATGCAACTGCATCTTTCTCCAGATCAAAGTCGTGTAAGTTCCCCAATAGAAATCTCGCGGTGTTGCGGATTTTGCGGTACACATCCGACATTTGCTTCAGGATGTTTTTACCGATCGGTACATCATTGGTGTAATCCACAGAAGACACCCACAACCGTAAGATATCCGCACCATAAGGCGGCTCTTGCTGTTGGTTTTTGCCGCCTTCAATCACCACCATCGGATCAACTACATTCCCCAAAGATTTACTTTGTTTGCGCCCTTGTTCATCCAACGTAAAACCATGCGTTAGCACAGTCTTATACGGTGCTTGTCCCTGAGTTGCAACACTGGTCAGCAAGCTCGATTGGAACCAACCGCGATGTTGATCTGATCCTTCAAGATATATATCAGCCGGATAGCGCAACTCTGGACGCTGTTCAACCACTGCTGCCCAAGATGATCCAGAATCAAACCAGACATCCATTGTGTCTGTGCCTTTGCGGTACTTTTTGCCGTGATACTTCTCAGGTAAAAGCTCTTCGATCGACAATTCCCACCAAGCATCCGATCCTTTTTCAGCAATGATGGCTTGCACATGAGAAATCGTTTCTTCGTTCAATAACGGCTCTCCGGTTTCTTCGTCATAAAACACCGGAATCGGAACGCCCCAACTGCGCTGACGGGAGATACACCAGTCCGATCGTTCAGCCACCATTGCCGTAATCCGATTCTCGCCTTGTGCTGGAATCCACTCTACCTCGGCGATCGCTTTTAATGCCTCCTCTCGGAAGCCTTCAACTGACGCAAACCATTGTTCAGTAGCGCGGAAGATTGTCGGCTTTTTCGTGCGCCAATCATACGGATATTTATGTTGATACGGTTCTTCTTTTAGAAGCGATCGTGCTTCTTTTAGGGCTTCGATCACCGCAGGATTTCCATCGCCCAATACGTTTAAGCCCTGAAACTGCCCCGCTTCCTCGGTAAAGTCGCCATTGTCATCAACCGGAGATAGAATCGGCAATCCATAGCGCTGTCCCACTAGATAGTCATCTTGACCATGACCGGGAGCCGTATGAACTAAACCTGTACCCGATTCAGTCGTGACATAATCGCCGCCAATCACAATTTCGCTGGTGCGATCGAACAAAGGATGACGATAAGTACAATGCTCTAACAATCGTCCCATCATCGTCGCTTTGACTTCCAGCGTTGTCCCAAGAACTTCCGATAAGCGATCGACTAAATCCTTTGCAACAATCAAATACTTAAATCGTCCAGGCGCATTCTCCCCAACTTCCACCACGGCATAAACTAATTCCGGGTTCACACTCACCGCTAAGTTTGCCGGAATTGTCCAGGGAGTCGTCGTCCAGATCGCTACACCTAATTCACCCAAGAATGGATCAAGTGGCATCTGCAACTCTTTCGACAAGTTCAGCACTTCAAATGCTGCATACAAGCTTCTTGAAGTATGACCTTCTGGATATTCGAGTTCCGCTTCTGCCAGTGCCGTTTTAGAACTCGGACTCCAGTGAACAGGCTTCAATCCGCGATAGATATAGCCCTTCAGTACCATCTGCCCAAACACACCGATTTGAGCCGCTTCGTATTCAGGCTTTAGCGTTAGATAGGGATGCTCCCAATCGCCCCACACGCCATAGCGCTTAAAGCTGGCGGATTGTTGAGCAACCGTATCCAATGCAAAATCTCGCGCTTTTTGCCGCAACGTTAACGGAGTCAGTTGGCGACGTTCTTCGGGCTTGAGAGTTTGCAGGACTTTGAGTTCGATCGGTAAACCATGACAATCCCATCCCGGCACAAATCGAACTTTGCGTCCTTTCAGTAACTGATACTTATTAATCGTATCTTTGAGAATTTTATTCATTGCGTGACCGATATGCAGCGCTCCGTTTGCATAGGGCGGCCCGTCATGCAGAATAAACAATTCGCCTGGATTTTCTTGCGACAGGTGTTCGTAAATTTGCTGCTCTGCCCAGAATTTTTGCAGTTCGGGTTCACGTTTGACGGCGTTCGCACGCATATCAAACTTCGTCTGGGGCAGGTTCACGCTGTTTTTGTAAGAACCGGGTTCTGTCGCAGTCATAAGATAAAGGGCAAAAATCACATATCCGTCTATTCTGTCAGGAATTTTGCCACTGTGGAGATGAAAGCGCGATTTGTTTTACGTCTCTGGGAGTTTGAATACGTCAGAGTTAAGAAGATCCTGAAAAAGAAAATTGCAAGCGGAATTGGGTCAAGGGGAGCGATCGCTCCCCCTTATATCTCACTCCTTAACCCTGTTCCTCTTTCTCATGCATAAAGCGTTCAATATCTGCCAGCGCTTGCTCAAAATCGATCGCTAAATTCGGTGCTTCTGAAGCGAGATGAGATTCAGGAGTGCAAAGCGTGTTTTCTAGCTTATTCAGCGACTCAGCAAAAGCTTGAGCGGCGGCGCGACGCAATTCTCGCTGTTGACGATCCATAAGGTTCACTCCTAATCAGTATGAGAGATTAGCCCGAAAGCCATATGCACGATTTTTAGGGTAGCTGCGCTCAGATCAGGATGCCCAATTTCAGATGAAAGCGTTTCATGACCGATTTGGCAGTTTATATTGTCGAAGCGACGCTTCACGGATGAGAATAGATAGGCATTGAGAACGGGAGAGAACTGTGGCTTACGATTATGATTTGGTAATTGTCGGCGCGGGCGTTGGAGGTCATGGAGCGGCACTCCACGCCGTTGATTGTGGTTTGAAGACTGCAATTATCGAAGCCGCTGATATGGGCGGAACCTGCGTGAATCGGGGCTGCATTCCTTCTAAAGCGCTACTTGCAGCCTCCGGACGAGTCCGAGAATTGCAAAATGCCCATCATTTGAAATCGTTGGGGATTGAAGTCGGGGATGTGGCATTCGATCGAGCCGCGATCGCCAATCACGCACAAGCGATCGTCACTAAGCAGCGCGAAGGCTTGATCGGCAGCATGAAGCGTCTAGGCGTTGAAATCATTCACGGACGCGCAAGAGTTGCAGGCAGCCAAAAATTAATCATCTCAACGCCAGAAGGCGAAAAGACGATCACGGCAAAAGACATTATTTTGGCTCCGGGATCAATTCCGTTTGTGCCGCCGGGAGTGCAGACTGACGGCAAAACCGTTTTCACCAGCGACGATGCGATTAAATTAGAATCGTTGCCGCCCTGGGTGGCGATCGTCGGTAGCGGCTATATTGGCTTAGAATTCTCGGATGTTTACACGGCGCTCGGCTGCGAAGTCACGATGATCGAAGGACTCGATCAATTGATGCCAGGATTTGATCCCGATATCGCAAAACTGGCGCAAAGAATTCTAATCACACCTCGCGATATCGAAACAAAGGTCGGGGTGTTTGCGGCGAAAGTGACTCCGGGATCTCCCGTGACGATCGAGCTAATCGATGCCAAAACAAAAGAATTGGTCGAAGTCCTAGAAGTCGATGCTTGTCTGGTTGCAGCAGGTCGCGTTCCGTTTGCCAAAGAGTTGGGACTCGAAACCGTCAACGTAGAACTTGATCGCGGGTTTATTCCGGTCAACGATCAGATGCAAGTGTTGTCTGAGGGTCAACCGGTACCGCATTTGTGGGCGATCGGGGACGCAACCGGAAAAATGATGCTGGCTCATGCAGCTTCGGCTCAGGGCGTGATTGCGATCGAGAATATGTGTGGTCGCAAGCGTGAAATCGATTACCGCAGTATTCCCGCTGCCGCCTTTACTCATCCTGAAATCAGCTTTGTAGGCATGACCGAGCCGCAAGCAAAGGAATTAGGGAAAAAAGAAGGCTTTGAAGTCGCAGTGGTGCGGACTTACTTTAAAGGAAACGCGAAAGCGCTGGCTGAGGCGGAATCTGAAGGAATTGCAAAGATCGTTTACCGTAAAGATACCGGAGAAGTGTTAGGCGCACACATCATCGGGATGCACGCGGCAGATTTGATTCAAGAAGCAGCGAATGCGATCGCGAAACGAGAATCAGTGCGATCGTTGGCATTCTTGGTTCACACGCATCCGACGCTCTCGGAAATTTTGGATGAAGCGTACAAACGGGCAGCGGTGCATTCTTAGTCGGATTGCTTCGTTTCAGTTCGTTGAAGCCCCCTAAATCCCCCACTTGTGGGGGATTTAGGGGGCAAACTCCAGTCAAAGTAAATTCATTCCCTCACCCTTATCCGTAACTCAATGGAAATCCGTCGTCGTTGTCCGAATCCTGCTGTTTCTGTTCAAGAACTGCGCTACCAAGCCAAAGTTCCAGACAGCGCCCCTCGAAACATTTTGGAAGAAATCGTCTGGCATAAGGAAACCGAAGTCGATCAACTACGGGAAAAAATGCCGCTGATCGAACTCCAGAGCAAAGTTAAAGATCTCCCTGCTCCTAAAGATTTCTTAGCCGCACTCAAAAACAGCAAAACCAAGCCTGCTGTGATCGCAGAAGTCAAAAAAGCATCACCGAGTAAAGGAGTGATTCGCGAAGACTTTGACCCGGAGACGATCGCACAAGCCTATCAATCCGGTGGTGCAACCTGTCTTTCTGTCTTAACCGATGCTCAATTCTTTCAAGGTAGTTTTGAGAATCTGGCAAAAATTCGTGCGATCGTCGATCTTCCGTTATTGTGCAAAGACTTTATCGTTTATCCCTATCAGATGTATTGGGCGAGATTACACGGAGCGGATGCCGTTCTGTTGATTGCTGCAATTCTCTCGGATAAGGATTTGCAGTATTTCCTCAAAATTGTGAAAGCGCTGGGGCTGACCGCCTTAATTGAAGTTCACACCCTTGAAGAACTCGATCGCGTTTTAGCGTTGGATGGCGTAACGCTCGTTGGCATCAATAATCGCAATCTGAAAAATTTTGAAGTCGATTTGCAAACGACTGAAGACATTTTGCGCGATCGTGCTTCGGTGCTGGCAGAAAAGGGGATCACGATCGTCAGCGAGTCTGGACTGTACACTTCAGCGGATTTGGCGCGAGTGGCGAGAGCCGGTGCGAGTGCGGTACTAATCGGAGAATCCATTGTCAAGCAACCCGCTCCCGGAGAGGCGCTAGCACAGCTTCTTGCCGGACTTGCTTAAGCCTTTGGGGGCTAAGGTTTGCTGCATTCAGCTTTTAGGTTAGAATCTGAAATCTCTTCTGATAGAGTTCGTGCAACCTGCCTCCTCTCGCTCTACACCATTATTCTCTGTAGGTTTTTCATGGAACCGATCCCCCTACCATCGCACATTCACTACGAGTTATTGTTGCAACTGTTAGAGCGTCAGACTCTGTTTGCAGTCGGAGGGCGACAACGAGAGCAAGTTCAGCAGCTAATCGTCGCGCTCCGTAAGGCACTCTCGCAGCAAAAACAGCTTGAAGGCGAATTAGAGCGATTGAACCTGCCGATCGAGTATCGCTGGTCACTCAATAGTGTTCAGATGCCGACCGCCCCCCTGCCGCAAGAGCCAAAACTTTAAGCTACGGAGGCGCAAATCTTAGACTGCGTGTAACTTTATGATCGAACTTGTGGGAGGTTCGAGCGGTGTCAGAACCGGAGCAACTCAGTTTGAGCTTCGAGGAGAAGTCGTCTGTTTCGGACTTGATAGAGCAAGTTCAAGCGCAGCAACGGCGAATTCGGGATTTAGAGCAGGCGCTAGATCAGTCGATCGCGAGCCTAGAGGATCTGCGATCGCAGGTCGTCAATCAACATTTTCTAGAACGTCAACTAGCTTCGACCGAGGAAATCGCCAATGTGCAGCAGCAAGCGATTCACCAGCTAAAGCTGCAATTTTCTCAGCAAAAAGCTGAACTCGAACATAAGATTCACCAGGCACAGCAGCGAGAGCGTGATTATCAGAGCCTTCTAGCTGCGGCTGAAGCACGGCAACAAGCAGAGTTAACGGATGTGCAGCCGTTTGAAATCGAGCAACAACTCCAAGTGCTGCAAACCGATCTGCAACTGCGACGGCAGCAACTCCAAGATCTTGAAGCCGAAAAGCAAGAATCCCACACTCGCAGGATTGAGCTAGAAGCGCAAGTCGAAGCACTAGAAGCGCGAATTGCGCGTCACATGACCACACAAGCGCTGCTGCAACAGGTTTGCCAGGAACTCGAAGTCGATCGCGAACAAAGTCAAGGCCGGATCACCGAGCTAGAAAGCCAAGCAGCAGAGATGCAAGAACAAATCCTCAGTCAAGCCCAACAAGCGAGCGAGTACGAAACCGCCATTCAGCACTGGAAAACTCGCTTTCACGGACTACACGAAATTGCGATCGCGCTCAAACAAGCGTTGACCGATCAAGATCTTCCACCGGAGATTAAAACAGTTTTAGACGAGATCGATACAACACCGCCCCCGGATCTTAAATCGACGACGCGATCGAATTCGTTCAAGCCGGAGAGCGACATTCCCGAATTTCTAGTTCGCCGCCGCACTTATCGCACTCGCAAAAGTTAGAGCGCAGCGACGATCGCATCTCCGATCGCCTGACATCCCACTAACCTTTTGCCCTCGGACATAATATCTCCGGTACGATATCCCTGATCCAGAACCTTGAGAACAGCCTGTTCAATCTGCGTTGCTGCTTCAGCTTGATCGAAACTGTAGCGAAGCATCATTGCTGCGCTTAGAACTTGCGCCAACGGATTGGCTTTGTCTTGTCCCGCAATGTCTGGGGCGGAGCCGTGAACAGGTTCGTAAACGCCGGGATTCGATGCCCCTAAACTCGCAGAAGGCAGCATTCCAATACTTCCGGTTAACATTGCAGCCGCATCAGAGAGGATATCACCAAAAAGATTGCTGGTGACGATCGTATCAAACTGCTTCGGAGCGCGAACTAACTGCATCGCAGCGTTATCCACATACAAGTGCGTCAATTCAACATCGGGATATTCTGCCGAAAGTGCAATCATCCGATCGCGCCAAAACTGTGAGACTTCTAGCACGTTTGCTTTATCGACTGAGCAAAGCCGTTTCGATCGTTTCTGGGCAGTTTCAAATGCCACGCGACCGATGCGATCGATTTCTGATTCGGTGTATGCCATCGTATTCACACCACGCTTTTCGCCTGTTTCTGTCGTAAAGATTCCGCGGGGTTGACCGAAATAAATCCCACCCGTTAATTCCCGCACAACCATAATGTCGACTCCTTCCACGACTTCACGCTTGAGCGTTGAGGCATCGACTAATTGAGGCAAAATCGTTGCAGGGCGAAGATTTGCAAAAAGCTGTAAGCCCGATCGCAGTCCCAACAATCCAGTTTCAGGGCGCAAATGACGCGGCAGGGAATCCCATTTGTACCCCCCGATCGCAGCAAGTAAGACCGCATCGCTTTGTCTACAGGTTTCGAGCGTTGCCGCAGGAAGCGGTTCACCCGTCGCATCGATCGCGGCACCCCCAATCAGCGCTTCTTGAAACTCGAAATCGAGCGCAAACTTCTCGCTAACGGTTTTGAGAACGCGAACGGCAACTGCCATAATCTCAGGCCCAATGCCGTCACCGGGAAGAAGTGTGATGCGATACTGTTGGCTCATAGCGCTTTACGATGCTGAAGACTGCGGAAAGTATCATATCGCAATGCTTTCCCTAAAATGAAGGAATTGTTCTGGTTCTGATCAAAATCAGCATTGCCAAAGATTTACGCCCTGATTCGCGAAATGGCGATCGTTAAAGCGATCGTCTTTGTAATCAATCTGGCGGTGTTTGCTTATCTGAAGAAGACTTTTCCGAGGCATCGGTCTTCCATGGATTCTTAGTTCCCATTTCAGTGAATGCAGAAAAGACTAAGTACAGAATCAATAAGCCTGCACTCAGAAGAAATGAAACAATCTCATCATTCATGCTAGATATCCCCGCGCCACTTTGGCTTCGGCGGTTCCGTTTGCGCTAGGAGTTTACCTTGAGAAATGACATACCGCACAGTAGCGCGTCGGCGAATAGCATCGTATCGATCGATCGCATCCAGCACAATCAAATTCGCAGGCTTACCCACTTCAACCCCATAATGATCTTGAACATTCAAGGTTTTCGCCCCGCCCCAAGTCACCATGTTATAACAAGCATCAATCTCAGTCGTTCCAGTCATTTGACACACATGAATCGCCATAGATGCCACATCGAGCATATTGCCTGTACCGAGTGAGTACCAGGGATCTTGAACGCAATCATGCCCTAAGCTCACATTCATTCCTTGCTGCCACAGTTCTTTCACTCGCGTCACGCCGCGCCGCTTGGGATAAGTATCTGTCCGACCTTGCAGCGTAATGTTGATCAAGGGATTCGCGATGAAATTAAGCTGGGTGCGCTTGAGAAATCCCAGCAGCTTGAACGCATAAGCATTGTTATAAGAGCCGAATGCAGTCGTATGACTAGCAGTGACTTTCGACCCCATTTCAGTACGAATGGCACAGGCAGCAACCACTTCTAGAAATCGAGATTGATCGTCATCGATTTCATCACAGTGAATATCGATTAAGCGATCGTACTTCTCCGCCAGTTCAAAGATGCGATTGACCGATCGCACTCCATCCTCGCGTGTCAGTTCATAGTGGGGAATGCCGCCAACCACATCCGCTCCCAGCCGCATCGCTTCTTCCATTAATTCATCGTTCTTTGCGCCGCCGTAAATTCCATCCTGCGGAAACGCGACGACTTGCAGCATCATCCAATCTTTCACTTCTTCACGCACTTCGAGCAACGCTTTCAGCGCGGTTAAGCTTTGCTCACTTACATCCGCGTGACTCCGCACAAAAAGAACCCCCTGCAACGCCTGCTGTTTCAGCGTCTCGATCGCTCTTTGTTTCACGTCTTCCAGCGAGAGATCTTGCTTGCGGTCTCGCCAAATCTCGATACCCTCAAACAGACTCCCGCTCTGGTTCCAGCGCGGTTCCCCTGCCGTGAGTGCAGAGTCCAAGTGAATATGCGATTCGACAAACGGAGGGCTGACTAGATAGCCTTGGATTTCTAGTTTTATCTCCGCTGTTGCATCGAGGTGAGGGGCAATCTCAACAATCTCACCCGCCTGAATCGCAATATCCACCCGTTCAGAAACATCAGGAGCGCGAAGGAGTTGACAGTCACGCAGCAGAAGGTCATAGTTCGGCATAATCCAGCACCGCAAAGATCTCATCGCCCACTCTAACGGATTCGAGTACGTTTCCGTGTGCCGGAGGCATCGCGCTCAAAGGTGCCAAATTGTGCAAATTGTTGTTAGCTTCTTTTATCGATCCGTAATCCGCGTTCCCAAGCTGATGTAGCGCTAACAACTTGCGTTCTAAATTTTTAACACGCTTGATCCATCAAGGGTTCAAGCCAAGGTTGAAACTGATCTCGTCGGAAAATCTGAGCGCGACGGTGAGAGTCAAACCGGACAAGGCTCGGTAATCCATATTGTCGAACGCATTCTTTAATCCAGGAAGCCACACCTTGATTGGCTTCGGGGGCCATTTCCGCCTGGAAGAATCCGTACATTAGCACT
Source organism: Leptolyngbya sp. AS-A5 (assembly GCF_039962495.1). Taxonomy (NCBI): domain Bacteria; kingdom Bacillati; phylum Cyanobacteriota; class Cyanophyceae; order Leptolyngbyales; family Leptolyngbyaceae; genus Leptolyngbya; species Leptolyngbya sp. AS-A5. The sequence continues at coordinate 435,568 of NZ_JAMPLL010000001.1, forward strand.
AGTTGACTGTGAGAGAAGAGTGGAGCATCTTGTTCAATCAACCGAGTCAGGGTCGTTCGGGGTGCGTCTTCGCGGTAGCGGTGATTAGAGCGATAGTCTTTTTGAGGTTTTTGAGACATTTTGTGAGGCATATAACTCCTTACGATCGAATATAAAAAATCGCCAAACGACTCCTTCCGAGCAAAAACCAGGTCGAGAAGAGAGTCAGTTGGCTGATGAATAGATGCAATTTCGTCAAGATGCAAAACTTTCTAACCTGATAATATTCGCTTTTATAAAAAACTGCAAATGTTTACAGATCTGTATCGATTTTTTGTCGTTTTGGGTACGAAAGTATGTTATCCAAGACGATGAGAAGTTCTGTGAAGAATTGCACGATCGCGCCTTCTCTGGTAGTTACACTACAAAGCTTGGTAACGGATCTGGTAAGTTATCTTGTGAGTTTATTCAGCCAACGGTGAACAATGACTGTCGAATTTAGGGCAGGTCTAGAGGGCATTCCTGCAACTCAGTCCAGCATAAGCTTTGTAGATGGGCAGAAAGGGATTCTAGAGTATCGCGGCATTCCGATTCAGGAACTCGCAATACAGCCAGACAACACCTTTTTGGAAACCGCCTACCTTCTGATTTGGAACGAACTGCCGAACCGGGAAACCTTGGCAGAGTTTGAGCATGAAATTCAGTATCATCGCCGCTTGAAGTACCGCATTCGCGACATGATGAAGTGCTTTCCAGAAAGCGGACACCCGATGGATGCGCTGCAAGCTTGTGCTGCTGCTTTAGGTCTCTTCTACTCAAAGCGAGCGCTCGATAATCCAAGTTATATTCGAGCAGCGGTCGTACGGATTCTGGCCAAGATTCCGACGATGGTTGCTGCCTTTCAACTGATGCGAAAAGGAAATGATCCGGTACAGCCGCGTGACGATCTGAGCTATGCTGCAAACTTCCTGTATATGTTGAACGAGCAGGAACCCGATCCCTTTGCAGCGCGGATTTTTGACATCAGCTTGACGCTTCACGCAGAACACACGATCAATGCGTCTACGTTTAGCGCGATGGTAACTGCTTCGACCCTGACTGACCCCTATGCGGTGATCGCCTCGGCAGTAGGAACTCTGGCAGGGCCGCTTCACGGTGGAGCCAGTGAAGAAGTGATCATGATGCTAGAAGAGATCGGTTCAGTTGAGAACGTCCGTCCATTTTTGGAAGATCGCCTAGAGCGCAAGGAAAAGATTATGGGCTTTGGGCATCGGGTTTACAAAGTCAAAGACCCTAGAGCCAACATTCTGCAACACCTAGCCGAGCAACTGTTTGAGAAGTTTGGTCAAGATAAGTATTACGATATTGCGGTCGAACTGGAGAGAGCCGTCGAAGAGCGACTAGGGCACAAGGGAATTTACCCGAACGTCGATTTTTACTCCGGTTTGGTGTATAGAAAGTTAGGCATCCCAACTGACTTATTTACGCCTGTGTTTGCGATTTCACGGGCTGCAGGCTGGTTGGCACACTGGAAAGAACAGTTAGCCGAAAACCGCATTTTCCGACCCACGCAGATTTACACTGGGCTGCACGGATCTCCTTATATTCCGATCGATCAGCGAACATGAAGTTTGTATAAATCGAATGATGGGTCAGACCCCTCTTGTGGATTTGGCTAACCCTTGCAAGGATATCTACGTGACGATTTTCAGGAACTCCAGCCCTCAGGAATCTTGCTTCTGAGGGTTTCTTTCATGGAAGCTGAATTTATTACAGTCAATTTGGACGACAACAGAAGTAGGGAGTGGGGAGTAGGAAGTAGAGAGAAATACCCCACTTCCTACTCCCCGCAGTTAAGATTGATATAGAAGAATTGCGATCGTTCTTTAGATGAATATTCAGTTGAGTCAATCCGTCTCATTGGATACTTTGATAGCTCAAAACGCCATAAATTCGGGAGTTCGATGCGTTTCGGTTCCATCGAGACCGCTATACTGAAAGACGTTGAGTGCATCAATAATTCTTCATGTATGGAGAGCGATCGACCTGCCTCAACTGCTTTCCTACGAGTCGGGAACCATGAATCCAGGAATTGACCTTCAAGGAACCTTTATTGAAACTGTGCAGAGCCTTGGCATTCCTGCCGGGGCAGCCAAAGCCCTCTGGATGCCATTGCCGATGCTGATCATGCTGGTTGCAGCAACGGTCAGTGTCTTGGTCGTGGTGTGGCTAGAGCGGAAAATCTCAGCCGCCGCTCAACAGCGGATCGGCCCTGAATTTATCGGCCCGCTCGGTGTCCTTGCACCGTTGGCGGACGGATTGAAACTGGTATTCAAAGAAGATGTGGTTCCGTCCAAAGCAGACAAGCTGCTGTTTACGCTGGGGCCTGCGATCGTTGTGATTCCCGTCTTCTTGTCCTACCTCATTCTTCCATTTGGACAAAATTTACAAATTACCGATGTTGGCTTAGGCATCTTTTTGTGGATTGCACTCTCTAGCGTGGCTCCGATCGGGCTTCTGATGTCGGGCTATGCCTCGAATAATAAGTATTCGCTCTTGGGTGGACTACGTGCTGCCGCACAGTCGATTAGTTATGAACTGCCGTTAGCGCTCTCCGTCTTAGCAGTCGTAATGATGTCGAACTCGCTCAGCACCGTCGATATCGTAAATCAGCAAGCGGGTTACGGCATTCTTGGCTGGAATATTTGGCGGCAACCCGTCGGATTTATCATCTTCTGGATTGCAGCATTAGCAGAATGTGAGCGAATCCCCTTTGACTTACCCGAAGCAGAAGAAGAACTCGTTGCAGGCTATCAAACCGAATATTCGGGGATGAAGTTTGCGCTCTTTTACTTGGGATCTTATGTCAACCTGACGCTGTCTGCGCTGCTATTTGCGGTGCTTTACCTCGGTGGTTGGGAATTTCCAGTGTCGCTGCCGTACATTTCGGGTCTGATTGGCATTCCTGAGAATACGCCTTGGCTGCAATTGATCTTTGCCTCGATCGGGATTGGAACCACAATTCTGAAAGCGTACTTCCTCGTGTTCCTCGCGATCTTGATGCGGTGGACTGTGCCCCGTGTGCGGATTGACCAACTGCTTGATCTCGGTTGGAAATTCTTACTTCCTGTTTCGTTGGTAAACCTGCTGGTTACTGCAGGCTTGAAACTTGCATTCCCGGTCGCATTTGGCGGCTAACCTCTAACCCTTGGAGAACACTTCATGCTGAAATTTCTCAAACAAGTCGGTGACTATACAAAAGAGGCGATCCAGGCGGGTAAATACATTGGTCAAGGGTTATCTGTGACCTTCGATCATATGCGCCGTCGCCCGATCACGGTTCAGTACCCTTACGAAAAGCTGATTCTTTCAGAGCGATTCCGAGGACGGATTCACTTTGAATTTGATAAGTGTATTGCTTGCGAAGTCTGCGTCCGGGTATGCCCAATCAACTTACCTGTAGTGGATTGGGAGTTCAACAAAGAAACGAAGAAGAAGAAGCTGAATCACTACAGTATTGATTTCGGCGTTTGTATCTTCTGTGGCAACTGTGTGGAATATTGCCCGACGAACTGTTTGTCAATGACCGAAGAATACGAACTGTCTACCTACGATCGACACGAACTCAACTACGATAATGTTGCGCTCGGTCGTTTGCCTTACAAGGTGACGAACGATCCGATGGTGACTCCGTTGCGCGAGTTTGCTTACCTCCCTAAAGGTGTGAACGAGCCGCACGATCTGCCGGCAGGGTCGCGCCGTGCGGGGTCGCGCCCGGAAGAGATTGTCGAAAAAGGGTCGTAGTTGACCTTACAGAGACGTGCTCGATCGCGTCTCTTGTCTGATATTTAGGAGAGAGAACCGTGAATTTAGCGGAAGGTGTTCAAATTGTGTCGTTCGCGATCCTGACAGCAATGATGCTGGGATCTGCAATTGGCGTTGTGCTTCTCGAAAATGTGGTGTATTCCGCCTTCTTGCTGGGTGGAGTATTCATCAGCATTGCTGGATTATATCTGCTGTTGAATGCAGACTTCGTTGCAGCGGCTCAAGTGTTGATTTACGTGGGAGCGGTCAACGTTCTGATTCTGTTTGCGATTATGCTCGTGAACAAGCGGGAAGCCTTTAAGCCGATGGCGAAATCTTGGATTCGTCGGGCTGCGACTGCACTTGTTTGCGCTGGAATTTTTGCCCTATTGAGTGCGATGGTGGTCACAACTCCCTGGGCGATTTCTACAGCCGTTCCAGTTGAAAGCTCGATTATTACGATCGGCCTTCACTTCTTCAGCGATTTTCTGCTGCCGTTTGAGTTGGCTTCGGTCTTGCTGCTGATGGCGCTGATTGGTGCGATCGTACTGGCTCGCCGCGAATTCATTCCTGAAGCCGACGAATTGGCTGGAACGACTGCGCTAACTTTGCCAGAGCGTCCGCGTGAACTGACCCCCGCCGGTCAAAGCAATCTTGAAAACTAAGGACTTCCCCCGATGCAACTTCAATATTTCTTACTGATTGCGGCGGCGTTATTCTGCATTGGCATTTATGGTTTGGTGACGAGCCGGAATGCGGTGCGGGTATTGATGTCGATCGAGCTAATGTTAAATGCGGTCAATCTCAATTTGATGGCGTTTTCTAACTATCTTGATCCGCAGCAAATCAAGGGTCAGATTTTTACCGTTTTTGTGATTACGATCGCCGCTGCGGAAGCAGCGGTTGGATTGGCGATCGTACTTGCGATTTATCGGAACCGCGACACAGTGGATATGGAGCAATTTAACTTGCTTAAGTGGTAGATTGCTTCTCAACTTCGAGGAAAGGCGTAGCTAAGCTGCGCCTTTTTTGTTTTTATTGAAACCTCATTATCAGAGTCACGGAAGAGCAAGAGAGCAAGTACTAGACCTTTTCGCGGAGAAGAGTAATTAGAAGGGCGATTACTTCAGTGGGGAGCTAGAGCTCAGGTACGGGCTTGTTGCAATCTCGATTACTCTTCGTATCATCAGGCATTGTAGTTTCACAAAGATATGAATTTTGGAAAATAGCAAAGTCAAGAAAGTCAAGCTTTGCTTTAGACAGGTTTGCCCCCTTTAAAGTTGCTTTGCTTAGATTTGCTCCTCTCAGATCTACTTCGGTTAAATTTGCTTTAGACAGGTTTGCCCTTTCTAAAGTTGCTCTGCTCAAATCTGCATGAGCCAAATCTGTTTCAACTAAATCTGCTCCATATAAACTTGCCTCATTCAACTTCACGACTGCTAAGTTTGCCTTAGTCAATTTTGCTGCAACTAGGTAAGCCTTGCTTAGATTTGCTCCAATCATTCTTACTTTGATCAGTTTTACTCCAGTCAATTTTGCCTCAGCCAAATCAGCGTCGTCTAATTCAATGACTGATTCTTTTTCTTGATGCAACAAATCCTGTTGAATGAGGTTAGCTTCACTCAAGAATTGCACTAAATCGCCCTTACGTCCTCCGTCTAAGTTGCGTAAAGCAGATAGTGTTCTCGCTCGTGCTATAACTCGAACTTCATTCCCTGGCTTTGCAGAGCGTAGTTTTCGATCCAAAAGCAATGCGGAAGTTTGATCAAAATACTTTGTCAATATCTCCTGCTTCACTTGATCGTTCGCAATTTTAAGTTCCTGTTTTTTGGCAGCATCTTGTAAGTGAAATACCCCAAGTGCTAATAGAGCGGGTACAGCAAAGTCCTTCGATAAATCCCATATTGTTTTGTCTTTCCAATTCCAATTCCACCAGGGTTCTCTAGAAGCTTTTCGTGGGCGCATATGAGAGTTTACTTAAGTACTTCATGTAATTACTACAACTCTATGTACAGAAATTTCAGAGCTAGGAGATGGCAGACCCTGTTAAATGGGGAGACAGCAATAGATCAACTTATGCAGAGCGCACAACTACTGTTTTCACTGAGACTGTTGTTGAGATTAGAGGATTTGAATTTCTGTGATCGTCAGTTCAGTCACTTCAGCGATCGTCTCTAGAGCAAGATTCTTACGAAGCATTTTAGTGCGATCGCTTGCGCCCGATCGGTCTGTTAATCCGTGGAAAGCGTAAATTGTTCTCGCATTTGAATTAGCATTTAGGGGTGCTTTTTTACCGATTCTCGATCGTTGTGCAGCTAAAACAAGTTCTGATTGTTCACAAGTCTGGAGACCCGTTGAGTAAGCGATGGGCAGAAAATTGCGCTCAAGCGCTAGAAAAGCGAGGGTGTCGCGTTTTACTGGGCCCAAGTGGGCCGAAAGATAATCCGTATCCGGTGTTTTTGGCTTCTGTTGCGCCACCGAGCGATTTAGCTGTAATCCTTGGTGGTGATGGAACGGCGCTTTCTGCGGCTCGGAATTTGGCAGCCGATCGCATTCCCATTTTGGCAGTGAATGTTGGTGGACATTTGGGATTTTTGACCGAATCGCCGGATGATTTTGACAGTGAAGCGATTTGGGAGCGCTTAGAGCAAGATCGATTTGCGGTGCAGAAACGGATGATGCTTCAAGCAACTCTGCATGAGGGCAATCGGACGAATCTGGAGCCTGTAAGCGATCGCTATCTTGCCTTGAATGAAATGTGTATTAAACCAGCTTCTGCCGATCGTATGATCACCTCGGTTCTAGAAATGGAAATTGATGGGGAAGTAGTCGATCAATATCAGGGTGATGGATTAATTGTGTCTACGCCGACCGGATCAACCTGTTACACGGTTGCGGCAAATGGGCCAATTATTCATCCGGGGATGGCAGCGATCGCGATTACGCCGATTTGTCCTTTGAGCTTATCGAGTCGTCCGATCGTGATTCCGCCCGGCTCTGTCGTGAGTATTTGGCCCTTGGCTGACTATGATTTAAGTACAAAGCTTTGGATGGATGGCGTGTTAGCAACTTCAATTTGGCCTGGTCAGCGCGTTGATATTCGGATGGCAGAAGAAGAAGCGCATTTCATTGTATTACGCGAAGATTATTCCTACTACACAACGCTGCGTGAAAAATTGCAATGGGCAGGAGCGCGAATTCGCTACAACAACAATCACCGCAATTAATATAGGTAGATTAAAGTTCTTGTTGATCGTAGCGCTGCACCCATTTAGTGTGAAATTGCTGAACTGGGCTTCATTTCTTGACAAATTTCAAGCAATTCCTGAGCAGCTTTTTCGATGGTGAATTGCTCAGAGATATATTGGTTTGCTTGATTACCTCTTAACAGGGCTTCTGCCGGGTTTTCTAAGCAAGTTTGCATCTGATGTGCCAGCATCTTGTAATCTTCACGCTCGAAAAATAAGTTTGAATTTCCGGCCATTTCCGGCAAACCTCCAACTCTTGCAACAATCGAGCAAGTCCGAACGCTAGAAGCTTCAAGCGCAACGTATCCGGCGGGTTCTTGCCAGCGAGACGGAACCACTAAAGCGAGCGACGATCGCACAATTTTTAGCGCTTCCCGGTTTGGGAGACTACCGAGAAATTCGATACGATCGCTAATTCCTAACTCTTTAACTAACGCCTGAAGTCGCTCTAAATCTTGTCCACTTCCGATGATTTTTACTTGAAAAGATTGCTCCTGAATTAGTTGCGTTGCTCTTAAAAGTAAATCTACGCCTTTATCGAGATTCAGGCGGCCAACATAAGTAAAGGTATAGGGCTGAAACAGATCATCAAACGTTTTTTCTGGTGAGCTTGACTCAATCGGGCAATTTAGCGCTGAAACTTTCCAGGGGAAACTTAGGGATTCAGCTAGAAATTGGCTACAGGCAGTATGTCGATCGCACAGTAAAGCAGTTCCGAATCGGATGCCAAACCTTGCCCATTTCACAGCAGTATGTAGCTTCCATTTCAAGGGATAATGTGACTTAGGTAATGTTTGAATAAATTCGCGTTTTAATCGTTGCCATAGAGACATTTTCTCATAATGTGAATGCGTCGAAATATAAAAGAGGTAGTGATACTTAATCACAATCTTTTTGTCGAGTAGTTTACATAAAATTGCGAATCCTAAATGATTAGAATTCATGTGAACGATATCTGCCCATCGAATCGCTGAAATCCAGAACTTAATCGAATTTGTTCGAGTAGAGAGAACGCGAGTTTCTACACCGAGCGCATTCAAACCTGGAACGATCGCGTCAATATAAGTCAGTACGCCTGCAATTTCGTCTGGTATGTGGGTGTGTTGAATCAGCAGTTTCATGCTTTTTGTCTCAAGCTGCTTAAATAGAATGGACTGACCAAACTACTAATTAACAATTGCTGTTCGCAAACGACTTCTAGACTTTGCGATCGCCCAAATTTCACCCAATGCACAATCAATTTTCTTAAATCATCTGCCAGATAGATCAGCGTGATGATTGGACGCTGCCAAGCCTTCCAGCGAGTCATGCGGATGTGATGTCGTGCTAGTCCAACGCCTTTGACCAATTTGAGCAGATACGATCGCTCCGTTCGCCAGTGGGGAATTTGGTGATACAGGTGCATTTCCGGGTTGTACCAAATCTCGCGCCCGGAGTTCTGAATGTGCAGAATCGCTTCGATGTCTTCACTGGCAAGCATTGCAGTGGTCGTCCGTCCCACTAACACTAATCTTTCAGGAACCGCATCGATCCACGCTTGACGCTGCACCACTAAGCCCGCGCCCGGAGGCAACACACGATCGTACCGATGCGGCTTTGATCCACGTTCGACGATCGCTAAGTATGGCGCAAGTTTCTTCACGCTAGGGGGCGGCTCGACTTCGTATTCTGCGTGAATTTGTCCACCGAACGCCCCGATTTCTGGATGCGCTTGAGCAAATCGATCAGCTTGAGCAACCCAGTTTTGATCCGGCAGTGTGTCATCGTCGAGAAAGGCAACCCAGCGTCCTACAGCTTCGCGAACAGCCCTCGATCGTGCAAACGCTAATCCTTGCTCTGGCTCGAAAATATATCGAACTTCAGGGTAGTTTGAAACAATCTGCTGAGTATTGTCGCGACTATTGTTATCGATCACTAAAACTTCCCAAGCGATCGCCTGTGTGTGAAGCTGCGATCGCAGTCGGTCTAAGACTTGCCCGATTCGAGCTTCACCGTTGTAGGTGCAGATGACGACACTCAGATCCATAGTTCATGTTCAATCCGTTGTCCCCAGTATGGACAAGCTCGATCGAGCGCTAACAATTGCCTGGAATTCCGATTGCATCTTTTGTAGAGATTAATACAAATCGAATTTAATCCTGAAAATGAAAGTCCTTTTGACTGGTTTAGCTGCAAGTCTACTCGCATTGATGCCTGCCACGGCTCAAATGAATTCCCGCTCGATCGAATCCTTTAATGTGATTGGAACTGAACCGTTTTGGAACGTGACGATCGACAAAACAGGAATCACTTACAAAACGCCAGACCCCCAGAAGATAACGTTTCCCTACGTTGCGCCCCTGAGTGCCCAAGGAAAACCCGCAGACTATGTGCGTGTTTATCCCCTACGTGGACGAACAAGCGGAACCTTGGTGATTCGACGGGGTGCGTGTAGCGATGGAATGTCCGATCGCAAATATAGCTACACGGCTACGCTGGTCTTAGGCAATACCGTTCGAGATGGTTGCGCGCTGAAGAAGTAATTCTTCTTTGCCATCACTGTAGAACTGTGGTAGAAACTCTACTCAGTTCTATTTTTTTGTCTTTGTGCAAGAGCAGTTAATTATTTTCACGCGCTATCCTGAACCGGGTAAAGCCAAAACTCGTTTAATTCCAGCTTTGGGAGAAGTTGGGGCGGCGGCACTACATCGACAGATGACGGAAGCAATGATCGCGCAATCCCGCAAGCTGAAAAACGATCGTTCTGTCTCAATTTGTGTTTATTACACAGGTGGAACACTCATCCAAATGCAGGATTGGTTAGGGCATGACCTGGAGTATCGATCGCAGTGTTCCGGCGATTTGGGCGATCGATTAATCGATGCGTTTCATTCCGCGTTTGATTCCGGTGCAAGATCAGTTGTTGCAGTTGGAACAGACTGTCCTGATTTGACTGCTGATGTATTAACGACAGCATTTCTAAAATTAAACTATTATAATTTATCAATTGGTGCTGCAACGGATGGTGGATATTACTTAATTGGATTAAATCAGTTTGTGGCTAGTATTTTTCAAGGCATTACCTGGAGTACAAATCTTGTATTTCAGCAAACGTTGGAGATTGCAAAACAGTTAAATTTATCGATCGCGCTCTTACCGACGCTGAATGATATCGATCGCCCTGAAGATTTGCGGCATTTGCCATGAAAATCTCGATCGTCATTCCGGTTCTAAATGAAGCAAACGCACTTTCTAAAATTCTCTCGATTCAAGCGACTGATATCGAAATCATTGTGGTAGACGGTGGAAGCCAAGACGAAACGGTTGAAATTGCGAAATCCTACGGCGTTAAAGTCTTGCACTCGATTCCGGGTCGCGCCGCACAAATGAATGCAGGAGCCGCGATCGCAACCGGAGAGATTCTCTTGTTTCTTCATGCCGATACACGATTGCCCCCAGGATTCGATCGAATGATTCACCATGCGTTATCGAATTCGACCGCGGGTGCATTTCAATTAAAGATCGATGCAACATTACCGGGATTGTGTTGGGTGCAATGGGGGGTCAATCTACGATCGCGTTACCTTCAATTTCCTTATGGTGATCAGGCGATCTTTCTGCATCGCAAAACGTTTGACGCGATCGGTGGATTTCCAGACCTGCCGATTATGGAGGATTTTGAATTTGTCAGAAGATTACGACAAAGGGGAAAAATTACAATCGTTCCTCATGCTGTCCTGACATCTGGACGACGCTGGCAAAAAATGGGCGTTTTCAGAACGACGATCGTCAATCAAATCGTGATATTGGCATACCTGTTGGGAGTTGCACCGGAGCGAATCCAGCGCTGGTATCGCACCGGACTCAAACCAATTCGTTACACTAGGCATCAGTAGTGTTGTGATGAATGTATGGCAACTCGCAAAGATACGATCTTCGAGCAGTATTTAGCTCCGATCGCCCGCTTGCTCGTCGATGAAACCGAGATGCGGCGATTGCACGACAGTATTGACTGGAAAACGGCATGCGATCGTTTGGCTGATCCCGATTTGGTCTATCCGAACTACTACAAAGCTCAGAACTTTCACGGCATCGAAGGTGGCTATTTAACGATCGGCGCTGCGACAACTTACGATCCCATCACTCAGTTGGCGTTACCCCCGAATGAAACCTGGGTACGCCAACAAGTGATCGAAGCCATTCAGGGACAGCCCTTACGAATTCTAGACCTCGGTTGTGGCACCGGATCAACCACGCTATTACTCAAACAAGCGTTTCCGAATGCAGAAGTGTTCGGCTTAGATTTATCGCCGTTTATGTTAGCGGTTGCCGATCGCAAAGCCAATCAAGCCAACTTAAACATTCACTGGATACACGGCAAAGCAGAATCTACGAAATTCTCTGATCATTCATTTGATCTAGTAACCGCTTCGTTATTGTTTCACGAAACACCACCCTCAATCTCTAAGTTAATATTACAGGAATGCTATCGGTTACTTAAATCGAGTGGCGAAGTGATTATTCTTGATGGCAGCCAGAAAACACTCCGACAAACAGAATGGTTAACACAAATTTTTGAGGAACCCTATATTCGTGAATATGCTCATGACAGCATTGAAGCATGGATGGGTGCAGCCAGATTTTCAACCATTCATAGCGAAGAATTTTGGTGGCTGCATCAAATTACGCATGGAGTGAAAGCACTCGCCAGCACCGATTTTGAGGAGTTTGACGAATTTGGTGGAGCATTTGCGGTGTCGTAGTCTATCTGACATTCGCGATCGCGCTCTGCAAGCTTGAGTGTAAGGTAGAAGACGGAACGATCGCGCTTTATATTCCGATGCTGAAAGCTGTTCTATTTGATTTCAACGGGGTCATTATCAACGACGAGCCACTCCACGACAAACTGCTAGAGCAGATTTTGATCGAGGAGAACCTACGCCCCAAGCCGGGAGAGTTCCGCGAACTTTGTTTAGGACGCAGCGATCGTGTTTGTATTCAAGCTTTACTAGAACGGCGCGGCAGAGTGATTAATCCGGCTTATCTTAATGAATTGGTGATGCGGAAAGCCCACGCCTACGTGCAGCAGATCAGCGCATTAGAAAAGCTGCCGATTTACACCGGAATTGAAGACTTGATGTTTAAGCTGCCTCAGTGCAAGTTTGCGATCGTCAGTGGCGCACTGCGGTCTGAAATTGAACTGGTCTTAGAGCAGACAAATCTGCGATCGCGCTTTTCAGTTATCGTGTCCGGCGACGATCTAATCGTCAGCAAACCTGAACCGGATGGATATCTGTTAGCGATCGATCGACTCAATCAAACTTTCCCGAATCTTCAGTTAACGGCTTCAGAATGTTTAGCGATCGAAGATACCTTCAGCGGCATTGAAGCGGCGAAAGCAGCGAAGATTCCGGTTGTGGGAGTTGCAAATACCTATCCGTTTCATATGCTGCAACGCTGCGCCAATTGGACAGTCGATTATTTAATTGATTTAGAAATCGATCGTCTTCAAGATAGCTTTGCGATCGTTCCAGTCTAAAAAAGTCGAATTCATCATTGCTTATTTTTTAGTCTCTTAGATTTTTGCTACGCAGTAACATGGAACTAGAAGTGCAAATCGTTGTTTTGTGAGTCTTCATGCTATTGTCCCTGCGGATCGAAAATTTTGCGCTGATTGATCACCTCGACTTAACGTTTGGGGCAGGACTGCACGTTCTGACCGGAGAAACGGGTGCGGGTAAATCGATTATTTTGGATGCGATCGATGCGGCGCTCGGCGGAAAGGTGACAGGTCGGGCGGTACGAACCGGAGAAGAGCGCGCCACGATCGAAGCGACTTTCCGAGTGAATGATCTGCTGAAGTCCTGGTTTGAGCAAGAGCAAATTGATCTACTCGATGACGAAATTGCCGTTTGTAGCCGTGAGATTGTGGCGTTGGGCAGTGGGCAACGCAATCGATCGAGAATTAACGGAGTCCTAGTCAACAAGCAGCAGATGGAAGCGTTGCGCGATCGTTTGGTTGAAATCACCGCGCAAGGGCAAACCGTTCAACTGGGGCAACCCGGACTTCAGCGAGATTGGCTTGATAGTTATGGCGGAATCGCCTTATTAAAGCAGCGCGAAGTCGTCAGTCAGGCATTTTCCAGCTATCAGCAGGCGGCTCAAGCTTTAGAAAAACGCAAACATTCAGAGCAGCAGCGCTTACAGCAGCTTGATCTGTTTGAATATCAGTTACGCGAACTGAATGCAGCAAACCTCGACGATCCAGACGAGTTGGATCAACTAGAGCAGGAACGCAAGCGGCTCGGTCATAGTGTGGAATTACAGCAGCAGAGCTATCAGGTATATCAAGCCCTTTATCAGAATGAAAATGGAGAAGATGCCTGTGCAGACTTGCTGGGTAAGGCAGAAAGCTTGCTGAACGACATGGTGCGCTATGACGATCAGATTCAGCCCATCTTAGAGATTGTGACTTCTGCACTGGCACAAGTCGAAGAAGCAGGACAGCAAATTAATGCTTATGGCGACGATTTAGAAACTGATCCGCAGCGGCTGCAAGAAGTCGAAGAACGCATCGTTGAATTAAAACAAATCTCCCGCAAGTACGGTCCTAATTTGAGTGATGCGATCGCGCTGCGGCAATCGCTCCAAACCGAACTCGAAGAACTCACCGGAGCCGGACAATCGATCGAGGAGCTTGAAAAGCTCACCGCAACTCGAAGAACTGAGCTTGTCGAGGCTTCAACCCTTCTCACTGAATTGCGTCAGTCCACGGCTCAAGGTTTAGAAGCACGCTTGATTGCAGAACTCAAACCGCTGGCGATGGAAAAGGTGCAATTTCAGGTGGGAATTACACCGATCGCACCGACCGCCGCCGGGAGCGACCGCATTAGCTATCTATTTAGCCCGAACCCTGGTGAACCGTTGCAGCCGTTAACCGAGATTGCGTCCGGTGGGGAAATGAGCCGATTTCTACTCGCGCTGCAAGCTTGTTTCTCTCAAGTCGATTCGGCAGAAACGCTGGTCTTTGATGAAATCGATGTTGGGGTTTCCGGTCGAGTCGCGCAGGCGATCGCAGAAAAGCTGTATCAACTGGGTCGGCATCATCAAGTTCTCTGCGTGACGCACCAGCCGATCGTGGCAGCTATGGCAGATCAGCATTTCAATGTGGCAAAGCAAGTGATTGAACTGAGCAACGGATCGCAAAATGGGAACGGAGCCAGCGCAGAGCTTAGAACGATCGTGCGGGTGAGCGCACTCGATCAGGAGCAACGCCGTCAAGAGTTGGCACAGTTAGCCAGCGGTCAAGTCGGCTCGGCTGAAAATACCACGACTGAGGCGGCGGCGATCGCGTTTGCGGACTCGCTGTTAGCGCAAGCAGTAAGTTTGCGAGATGGAGTCAGTCCGGCTGAACCCGCTGCCAAACCTGTGGAAGCAGCCGCGAGGAAAAAAGCACGATCGACCCGGAAACGCTAGTCCGGTTTATCACTTGCAGCAGGGATCGAGCGATAATAGCAACACACTGCTAGATCTACATTGGAATGCCTAATTGGAATGCCTAAACAACGGCTCGATACACTTTTAGTCGATCGCGAACTCTGCTCGTCGCGCCAACAGGCACAGCGACTCATTCAGGCAGGCGAAGTGCGAGTGGATCAACAAGTGATTGATAAGCCTGGAACTGAAGTCGCGATCGATGCCGCGATCAACATTCGAGCGAAATCACCGTTTGTCTCGCGGGGGGGTGAAAAACTCAGTAAAGCCTTGCAGGAATTCCAGATTGAAGTGAGCGATCGGGTCTGTCTCGATGGCGGCATCTCAACGGGTGGCTTTACCGATTGCTTACTGCAATCGGGTGCAAAGCAGGTTTATGGAATTGATGTAGGTTACGGACAAGTGGCCTGGAGTTTGCGTCAAGATCCGCGTGTCGTGTTGAGGGAACGGACGAATATTCGACATCTGAAGCCGGAAGAGTTGTACACCAATGATCAACCAATTCCTGATTTGGGGGTTGTTGATGTTTCATTTATTTCTCTGACTAAAGTTCTTCCTGCACTCTGGGAGCTTTTACAGCCGCCAAAAGAGGCGATTTTGCTCGTAAAGCCTCAGTTTGAAGTGGGGCGCGATCGCATTGGTAAAAAAGGCGTAGTGCGCGATATCAAAGATCAAACAGGCGCGATCGCGCAAGTGTTAGAAAGTGCACGATCAATCGGTTGGCAATATCAAGGACTCACCTGGTCGCCGTTGTTAGGCCCTGCGGGAAACATTGAGTTTCTGCTCTGGCTTAGAACGGAACCCACAACGACAGCACTAGATTTTGAGCAGATCAAACAGTCGGTGCAATCTGCTCAGAAAGCGCTACTCCATTAATTGCTGATGAATTTCGATTCCCCGGTTTTGCATCGCTCGATCGAACAATTCTGTCGGGAGTGCTTGCTCGATCGCCCAAACTCCCGGTTTTTTCAGCTCACCCGATAACAGCATTTCCGCGACTGTGCCTGTTCCAATTCCGGCGGAAACTGCGGTATCGGGATGCGTCATGGTTGAGACACAGCGCACCGATCGACCATCTTTTTCTCCGGTAACTTCCGATCGAATCGCTACCCCAATTCCGCTAACGCGATCGGTGACATCGGTCATAAAGTGGCTGACATGAGACAAAAACTCAATCACTGCTTTCGTTTGCAGTAATTTTGGATGCCACCAACGCGCCACACTCCAAGTTAGATAGTTATAAAACGTGGGCACCGTTGCAAACTTAGTAATCACCGTTTTCACCGGAAATGTATCTGGCAGCGTGAAGGCTTCGGGCATATCAAACCAGTAAACACCGACCTTACCGTATTGTGGAAACTCGACAACTTCGCGATCGCTATACGGCTTCACCATTTGCCAGTCTCCGCCGATCCACGCTTCAAACGGTCGCTGCAACCCAAGAAACGTAGTTCGCATCACGGTAATGCCCGCTCCACCAGAACCTGCAACTACATAGCTTAAATGAATTTTTTCTGCATGATCTAACTGTTCAACATCACGTCGCACCATGCTATTGGAAATACCTGGGAAAATACCTGTGTTAATGATTGCGGTAACGTCAGCGGATTCAGCATTCGATCGAAATGCCAGCGCTTTGCGAGTGAACGAAGGATGATCACTGACATCAATGTAGTTAATACCTTGATCAATACAAGATTGCAACACGCTTGCATTACGGTAGTGAAACGGGCCAGCACAGTGAATTACTAAGTCTGACTGCGCGATCGCATTCTTTAACACCGCAGCCGCAGATAAATCGATCGCGCTAAATTTGACTCGTTCTCCCAGTTGCTGACTGACCTGTGCGCCTGTGAGTAAATTGCGTCCGGCAATCGTAATCTCTGCATCGGTATGAGCAATCAGATCTGCTGCTACCTTACTACCGACTCGACCCGTGCCACCGAGAATGAGAACTTGCTTTGTCATGAGCCATCATTCGTTCACGTTAGTTTCTGAGAAACCCAGCGCTGATTCCTAGCAAATAAGGCTTCTCATCCCTAAACGATACCAAACAAAAATCCAAGTCGATCGCTTCTCCAAATAGTGCAACAGTCCGTAAATTGCTGCAATCAGAAATAAACGAATATCATCTAAGCGATTTCAGCTTGAATTGCTTTGTACTGGGCTTGAAATTGAGGGTTCTGCTTTATCGCAGCTTCGCAAGCTTGTAGAGCGGCGTTGAATTGTCCCAACTTTCGGAGGCATTCGATTTGATAGTACCGCGCATAGTTGAGTGAATTTGCATCGCTGAACGCACGATCGATTGCCTGGTTCAGCGATCGTAAGGCTTCTTCATACCGTCCTAATTGATGCAGGGCATATCCACGATCGGCTAAGACATGGGCGCTATTCGGTTCATATCGCAGATATTGATCGAGCGATACGATCGCTTCTTCGTACCGTTCAAGCTGGAGTAACGTATCGCCTCGTTCATGCGCTAAATCTCGATAATCTGGGCGCAGGGCAAAGGCACGATCGTAACTTTCAAGGGCTGCTTCAAAGCGCTGATGTTTTGCGAGGGCTAAGCCACGTTCGTGCCACAGTCGAAAATCGTTGGGGTATTGTTTCAAGCCTTGCTCGTAAACCGCGATCGCGCCTTCGAGATTTTTCGCGTTTTCGAGTTGTTTGCCGTAACCGAGCCATTGCATCGGTTGCGTGAAAGGGAGGGGCTGATAAGGATCGAGTGCGGGTTGAGGTTGTTTTTTACGAAGGGATTGACTTGCGATCGCAATTCCCAGCACGATCGCGACGATGCCCCAACCCACGACGGGCGAATTCGGAGAAATTGAGATTGGTGTAGAAGATGGCTCTGAAGTCGTGAAGAGGTTTTTCGACATACGGCAGATGAGTCAACTGTCTCACACTCTAGCATTTTGCTCTTGGAGATTTTTCAGACACGAAGAGTGCGTTTATTAAGATGACAATGTGCGATCCAGAGGGATGAATCGATCGCACATTGCCATCTTAAGGAATCGTTAAAATTCTCAAAATCCAAACCGCTTGCTTACCCGATTCTGATCCCATCGCTCCTGATCACGGTACGATGAGTAGATTGTTACTTTTGTTCATCTAACGCGAACTGCTTATGAAGCGCTTATTGTCTCGCCTGCTGGCGCTAGTGATCGTTGTGGCGATCGGGCTTGTCGGATGCTCTCCTGCATCGGGCGGTCTGACGGGCAACTACCGCGATGACACGCTCGCCGTGATCAACACCCTCAAAACTGCGATGACGCTCCCCGCCGATGCACCGGACAAAGCGGCAATTCAAGCCGACGCACGAAAATTAATCAACGATTTTGCTGCTCGTTATCGTCGCGATACATCTTTAGCCAAGCTGAGTTCTTTTACCACGATGCGAACGGCGCTTAATTCCCTTGCTGGGCACTATAGCTCTTACCCGAATCGTCCTGTCCCGCAGAAGATGGTCGATCGCTTAAACATCGAGTTCAACCAAGTCGAAGCTTCGCTAAAACGCGGCAACTAAATATTGATTTCATCTAGAAACCCCAGGCACGAGATAATCTCGTGCCTGGGGTTTCTCATGTTTTTCAGCACGTGAGAATTTCGTAGATGCCTTAATTTGAGATTGGAAGCGCTGCAATTTTGCTGCCGGATTCTTGGAAGACAGATTGCCAAGCTGCATAACCCTGAGCGCTGAGGTGAATTCCATCTGTTGTGTACTCAGACAAAATCTGTCCATCTTGATCAACAAACTCAGAGTACAAATCCAGATAGCTTGCGCTTGCCCGTTGTGCGATCGCTTTTAACTGGACATTGATTCCAGCAATTCGATCGTGCGGAATCCGGTGCGATCGCGTGGGCAAAATCGATTCAACAATAATTCTGGCATTCGGGTGCATCTCTTGCAGCTTTGTAATGATTCGCTGAATATTCCAGACAATCTCTGCATCAGTGGCACCCATCTTTAAATCATTCACGCCTGCCATGAGGTAAATCTCCGAGGGGCGCGTCTCTACTAGATCAGACAGTCTCGCCAAAATATTCCAGGTTGTATCGCCAGAAATGCCTTGATTTAGCCAGATTCGCGAAGACTGTAAGCGATTGCAAGGAAACCATAAACTCAAAGAATCACCAAGTAGAATCGCAAGATCGCGATCGCTTCTCCGCTTAGACACAGCTTTGGATTCTTGCGCCAGCAGATTACGCCATTGTTGATAAGTAGGCTGTAATGCCGCTCCTCGCCAAATTTCCGTGAAACTGTCGCTCGGCAATCGGGTATAAAGCTTGCCAATTTGCAGGGCGGCTAGACGCTGGACATAAAGCTGTCCACCCGACTGAGGCGCTTGACTCGAATTGGCTGCAATTTTCGTTGAAAACTCCGGCTCGAAGTTGGATGCGATCGGAGCCAATGGTAATCCACTCGGTACCGTTGGCACGTTGTCTGAAATGATTTCGGGTGACGCAACTGGAGCCGGGAACATTTCGAGACGCGAAAGAATCAGTGGAGATGAAGCGGAAGCCAACGCAGACAAAAAAGCCAATGCAAACGCTGTAGAGGTTGCCATAAACGAGCGGATAAACGCTAATTATCCTTAACGTGACAAATATCACACAGTCAGGATAGTTTCGCAATCGTAAGGTAGGCTTTTCTCTAAGATTTTTATTCAATTACAATAATCGCGCTTCATCAGAACTCTTGGCCTGTCGCGCTCTATCTGATTGGCTCAGTTTTATAAATAAATTCTGAGCCTTCCATCTGCAAAGGATCAATGTCAAGTTAGTATTCTCCCTAGAATCAGGCTGAACCTTGGGATGAGCCTGAAATTTCGTTGTCTGACAAATCTATCTCAAGAGCGTTTATTTTCGCTTAGATGAAGCTCTATTCATAGTCTTGTCCCTACGGGTTCGAGCATGAGCGACTTTCTTTCGGTGCTGGAGCAGTTTTCCCGATCGCGCATCCTTGTCATTGGAGAAGCGATGCTCGATCGCTATCTTTACGGCGGTGCTACGCGCTTATGTCAAGAAACTCCAGTTCCAGTCATCACGTTGTCTCACGTGATCGACCAGCCTGGAGGAGCCGCCAATACTGCCATGAATCTGCAAAGCTTAGGAGCAAAGGTGACTCTACTTTCAGTCGTTGGTGGAGATTGGGAGGGAATCAGACTTCGGCAAGTGTTGCAGGGAATTGAAGGAGTTGTTAGCGCTAGCGATCGCACGACGCTCACAAAACAGCGTGTCATGGATGGCGATCGTTTATTGCTGCGGTTCGACCAAGGAAGTACCGAGTCGTTAACGACAGAACTAGAAGATAAGCTCATTACTGAACTCAAAACACAATGGAAAGATTATGATGCTGTAATCATTTCAGATTATGGCTATGGAATTCTGACGAATCGCATCATTGATACGATCGATCAACTTCAGAAGTATCGTCCTAAGAGCTTGATTGTTGATGCTAAGAATTTGCTAAAGTATCAAACTCTAGACGTAACCGCAGTTAAACCAAACTATCAGCAAACATTAGCTTTACTGAATCAGATTGAGAACGTAAACTCCTCCAGAGTTCAGTATGTGAAAAATAACGCAGAGCAAATTCTAGAGAAAACAGGAGCAAAAATCGTAGCGGCAACGCTCGATCGAGACGGCGTGATTCTGCTACAGCGCGATCGCGCTCCGTATCAAATCCGCGCAAACCCAGCTTGTTCCACACAAACGATCGGCGCTGGAGATACCTTTACGGCTGCATTTGCGATCGCCTTGGCTTACACCAACAACGCCACGATCGCCGCAGAACTGGCCGCCGCCGCCGCCGCGATCGTCGTGCAAAAACCAGGCACCGCTCGATGTACCTTAGAAGAGCTCAAATCAAGATTTAGTCATGTCCTGGAACCAAGCTAAAAATCTACTTTGCATTCGTCTGGATACGATCGGCGATGTCTTGATGACCACTCCCGCATTTCGGGCACTCAAAACCGCCCTGCCCGATCGCCGATTAACGCTGCTGACTTCTTCTGCGGGAGCCGCGATCGCGCCCCTGATTCCTGAAATTGATCAGACGATCGTTTACGATTCTCCGTGGCTAAAAGCAACTGCTCCCCGCGAATCGCCGCGCCCAGAATACGACATGATCGACCTGCTTCGACAACATCAGTTCGACGGCGCAATTATCTTTACGGTCTATAGCCAAAATCCTTTGCCTTCTGCGTTCTTGTGCTACCTGGCAGAAATTCCGCTCCGACTGGCGCACTGCCACGAAAATCCGTACCAACTGCTCACCGATTGGATCAAAGATCCAGAACCCGATCGCGGCATTCGTCACGAAGTCCAGCGCCAACTCGATCTCGTTACTGAAATTGGCGCAACGGCTGAAAATCAGCACCTTTCACTTCGAGTAGACCCCAGAGAGCGCGATCGCGTGTCTCATCTGCTGAGTTCATTCAATCTGCCAAAGCGATGGGTTGTTATGCACACCGGCGCAACTGCTCCTTCACGCAGATATTCGATCGAACAGTTCGCGATCGTTGCGGATCAGTTAATTCTTGAGCATGATTTCGCGGTGATTTTTACAGGGACTGCGATCGAACTCGATAGCGTGGCTCAAATCCAGGCAAAAATGCAGGCGACGGCTCACTCGCTGGTTTGTCAATTAAGCTTAGGTGAGTTCGCAGCACTGATCGAACTTGCACCCGTCGTCATCTCAAATAACACTGCACCCGCGCATCTTGCCGCCGCGCTCGGAACTCCAGTTGTTGATTTATACGCTTTGACCAATCCACAACACACGCCGTGGCAAGTTCCTCATCGACTGCTGTTTCAAGATGTGCCTTGTAAGTATTGCTATAAGAGCATTTGTCCAGAAGGACACCACAACTGTTTAGCGCAAGTTGCCCCTGAAACCGTGGTAAAAGCAACCTGTGAATTGCTCGAAGAAGTAACACAAATGCTTGAAGTTTCGGCTTAAAAGTTATCAGACTTAAACGTTTGCAAGCAGTTTAGCTGATTCTAAAAAGTCTCTCTTCCCTGAGACATTTTTGATTATCACTTCTGACAGATGGGTAACTACGAAGTCACTTGATACTTTGTATCTGTGAGCTAAAAACTTTTAGGAGAAACTGATTATGAATCTTATCGCTTGGATTATTTTAGGTTTGATTGCAGGCGCGATCGCAAAGGCAATTTATCCTGGAGATCAAGGTGGCGGTATTCTTGGCACAATTATCTTGGGAATTATCGGCGCATTCATCGGTGGTAGCCTTTTCACCTTCCTGACGACAGGGGCATTGAATCTAACCGCCGCTTCCTTGAGCTTTGGTGGTATCTTGATTGCAATCTTGGGCGCGATCGTTGCAATCTTCCTGTGGGGTCTGTTGACTCGTCGTGCTGCTTAGTTCAGCGATCTAGAGCATCCGCAATCTTTCTAATGACAAAAGCTTTCTCTGCATAAGTTCAGAGAAAGCTTTTAATTTATGGAAATTATTTAGTTTTAGGCTTGATCCAGACTAATTTGGGGTTAATTATTCTCCTTTCGGTTTTGCTTTATTGACGCGAAGCTCCCGACCCATCCACTCCGCTCCATCGAGTTCACTGATTGCAGCGTCCTCTTGGCTATCTTCTTGCATCTCAACGAACGCAAAGCCTCGCATCCGTCCTGTTTCTCGATCGGTGGGTAAGACAACGCGCTTTACCGTTCCATATTCAGCGAACACAGATTTGAGGTCGTCTACGGTCGCGTTGTAAGAAAGATTTCCAACGTAAATGGTCATGAGAATTTCCGAAACAAAGAGCAAAACTGGATTTTAACGGCGATCTCACTCAACAAATTGCTACTGAGTGACGGTTTTTGCGACCGGACTCCAAAGGAAATACTTCAGAAGCTTTTTGCAATTCGGATCGAATGGTTAAAATTCCGCTTTAATCATCGCTCTTTTCTTGCCATTCGGTTTGTTTTACTGACTACATCTTCATAAAAATATCGAATTTATTTGAAGCAATTTTTCAATGGATGAGTTTCTGGACGTTTTTGAAGCGGTGCTGCTCAATTCATCATCTTGAGCAGCACCCAGGTTTAATACTTAAACAGTCCTACGCCTTGAACCTTATATCCGGTAGGTTCAAGAATCTTTTGAGCCGCTTGTTTCCCGGAAATTGTTGCGCCTTCCATGCTGTCGATATAGTCTTGCTGCGTGTAGCTTCCGGCTAAGAAGAAATTTGCGATCGGCGTTTTTTGCGAAGGGCGGTACGGGTCTTTACCAGGTTCTTCGCGATAAAGCGATTGTGCCAGTTTTACCACGTTGTACCAAGTCATATTCAATTCCCGTGATGAAGGGAAGAGATCATGAACCTGTTTGAGGGCGTGTTTGGCTATCTCCTCATTGCTCATCGGCACAAAGGGATCGCCAGGAGTGAGAACCACCTGCATTAGTGAACCTTGTCCCTCGCGGTAATAGTCTTTCGGGCTGGTGAGCGCTAAATCTGCAAAACAAGAGAAATCTGCATCGGAGCTGTAGAGGAGATTGTCAATTCCTGCCGATCGCTCGACTTGATGCCGCGCTTGGGGATCATTCATTTCTGTTACCCAGCCATCAAACCGCAGTTGCACGGTTGCAACGGGAACCGCTTCTAACTTGTAAATATTGTCGAATTCCTTGATGCTGCGCCATTCTTGCGGCAAGAGTCGCTGAATTCCTGGCACATCACAAGCGGCAAGATACACATCAGCAGTAATGATTTCTTCGGTTTCACCGTTTGCTATTGCCAATCCAGTCACTTTGGTATTCTGTCCTTCCCCTTCAAACAAAATCCGCCGGGTTTGTCTACGGGTGTGGATTTTTGTGCCTCTCGCTTCGAGGTATTCGACGATCGGTTTATGCAAGTATTCCGCAGGCGATCCTGATAGCATATTCAGTCGCGATGCTTCCGTTTTTGAGGCGAACATCATAAAGATCGTCAACATACAGCGAGCAGAGATATTTTCGGTGTCAATAAATCCCAACGCAAGTGCGATCGGATCCCACATTTTCTTCAGGCTATTCTGCGATCCGCCGTGACTGCGAAACCAATCGGCAAAGCTGACGTTATCGAGGGCGCGAATCATTTTCATCGCCACATCAAAATTGATTAAGCCGGGAACGATCGGGCTTGTCCCCAGCGCAATCGCATTCTGCAATTTGTCTTGAATCGTTAACTGTCCGGTTGTAAAAAATGCTTTTAATCCATGAAACGGCGCACCGACCAAAAAGCGAAAATCGAGTTTTCCTAACTCCCCGCCCCGATTTACAAACGTATGGACATGCTCTTTGGGCAAGAGTTCATCATAAACGCCCACCTTTTTCATCAGCGCAAAAAGGTTTGCATAGTTGTTGAAGAAAACGTGCAAGCCCATTTCGATGTGATTGCCGTCGGCATCAATCCAACTGCCGACCTTTCCACCCACAAACGGTCGAGCTTCAAAGATTTCGACTTCGTGACCCGCATCGACTAATTCCACGGCGGCGGCTAATCCTGCCAAACCTGCCCCAACGATCGCAACACGCATTCTGCAATTCCACTCGCGACTTTCTTAAGAAATTTTAACGCTCTTGTGTAATCAAAAGCTGAAATCGAGGCATTCTAACTGGGTCGAATTTGTTCCACTGTATGGGCTTTGGTATGAGCTTCGGTTTGATCAAAGGACTGTCGATCGTTTCGCTTTTAGGGTTGCTGATTGGCTGTAACCCTCTGCCAACTCGCATTGTGCAATACACCCCGCCTCGCCCTGTCGATCCAACTCCTTATGAGAAAAAAGGCTTTGTTTCGGGAAAAACTGCCGATCGGCTGCCACCAAAATCTGAGATCAAAGTCCCGCGTACTGTCGTGGCAAAGCCAGGCAAAAAACTCTCGGAAGAAGACTTAAATACTTTGCTGAGTCAGGCAGAAGATAAAGCGGTGAGTGCCCGGAATCTAGCAGGATCGGCACAGTCGAAAGACGATTGGAATTTGGTCATCGAGCGGTGGAGGCTGGCGATCGATATTCTCAAGCCTGCGGCACAGTTACCGCGTGTTCGCAAATCACTTACAGAATACGAGCGCAATTTATCCGAAGCTCAGGTGCAAGCCAAGACAAATCCGCGTCAGCTTGATATCAATGGTCGATCGTCCAGCAATGGAATTCCGTTAACCGTTAAATCCTCGCCTTCGCCTTCCCCGTCGCCCTCAGCCTCACCATCACCTTCAGCGTCACCTTCGCCTTCTCCCTCGCCGTAATTCGATCAAAGTCTGTTCGATGCCAATACCATAGAGACGTTTCGGCGAAACGTCTCTACCAGAAATCATGCGATCGCCCTAAACCAACGGGTAGGTTGGCAAACCATCAATGCTGACCTCATTGTTATCTTTGCGGTACTGCTCCAAGCCTTTGCTGCCTTTCTTGATCGACCAATTGATCAAAGCGTCGCGATCGCCCACAAAGTCATAAAGCGGAACTCCGCCACCGCAAGAAGTCGAGAGCGAATCGATCGCTAGTCGAACAATTTGCCGCGCTCCGGGAATCGGCTCAAACAAGGAATACAACATGTCCCACTTTTCATGATTGGGAGAAATGATCGATCCAGTTCCGTAAAGTCTTAAAATGACGGGCTTTCCGATAAAGCTGCAAAACATAATCGTCATCCGCCCATTTTCTAGCAGATGAGCGCTGGTTTCATTGCCGCTTCCGGTGAGATCGAGATAGGCAACGGTTTGACGATCGAGAACGCGAAACGAATTAATCCCTTTTGGAGAGACATTCACTCGACCGGCGATCGGAGCTGTCGCCGTAAAAAAGATGTGTTGTTCTTCGATAAATTGCTGAAGCGCGTCTGTCAGTTCCGGGTAAAACTTTGGCATTGTTCAATGCAGTAAACATGGCGGTTCACATTAACACTCTTTAGTTTTATGAACCGCTCATCGTTACATTTCTTAGTACCCGCTAATCTCATGCCCGGTTGCGGTAATCGCTTGCTTGAAGGTTTCTTCTGAGGCTTTCGCTTCAACCGTTACAGTCCTTTGCTCTAGATCGATATCGACCTTCGCGTCGGGTTCGTGCGTCAAAATTGTTGCTTTGATATCTTCAGCAGCTTCGGGACTATCCAAAGTGGGAACGTGCAGTTTTAATGCCATAACATTCAACTCATACAACACTTTCAATGGTGTTGGGATTAGCGCGATCGAGACCCCCGCTGGAGATAGATTTTGTTGCAGAATATTGCGTTGTCCGGATTAAATCTTCGCTCTAGTGGAGAACACAGGTGCAGACTGCATAACTTTTTTCAATCGTCCCTATTGATAAATGATGGTCGCAGCTAAACATGCGGTGCCATTAGTATCCCTTTTCAAAAACGCCCCTATGAACATCCATCGCGGTATCGTTGCAGCGAGTCTTTTAGCCTTTGCCTGGATGAGTCCAGCCCTAGCAGCATCCGATCTCCTGACTCGCGGCGAAGTTTATAAACTCACAAATAGAGCGCAACTGCTTCAGAATAATCGTCCTGCTCGTCCTGCTCGATTAGCGGATGTGTTAGCACCTCAAGATGCAATTCGGACGGCGGCTCGATCGAGAGCAGAACTGTTATTTAACGAAGGTTCCCTGGCGCGGATTGGATCGAATGCGATTTTCCGATTTATCCCAGGGATGCGAGGTTTTCAGTTGCGAAACGGAACAGCGCTGATCATGAGTCCACCCACAACCGTCGCAACTCGGATCGAAACGCTCGAAGGACAAGCCATTGCAGAGCTACCGCCCAGCGCAGTTGATGTTCCTCCCACTAGCGAACAGTTTCCGCCCCGCAGCTTAGCAATGGCAATTGTAGTGGATGGCACAAATAACAAAGCGCAGTTTTTCAATCTCACTAACAATCCGATTCGGATTCTCGATGCAAAAGGCAACTCCGTTCTCCTCAATGCGGGTCAAACGGTTGCAGTGCAAAATGGCGTAATCGGACAGGTGCAAACCTTTGATCTCAGACGGTTTTATCAAACCAGTTCCCTTGCACTCGGTTTAGCACCCGGACAAGAAGCGACGATCGCGGCTGAATCTGCGCGAGTCCAGCAGACGTTGAACTTAGTCCGAGCAGCAACGATCGCAGCCTTGAATTTACAGGCACGTCAGTTGGCAGGACTCTGTACGCTGAATGCACAGGGCGGAGCAAGTACGCTCAGTACCAATTGCGTCACTACTGATTCAGATGATCCGCTCAGAAGATTCCAGGATCGCCGTGATGTCACCACTCCGCGACCGATTCAAGACTTGCCGATCGATATTCCAGTAGACACAGAACCTGTCACGCCACCCGGACAAACTTCACCGGGACAAACTTCACCGAGACAAACCCAACCCGCAACTGAGCCAGGAACAGTCATCTTCGGGGTTCAGCAGCAGTAATTGACTTAAGTTCAGCATTCACCTGGTAATTCTTTATGCGACACATTCTGATTGCTTTCTCTGCACTGGCAGCGATCGGCACCGTTCATCCTGCACTCGCCCAAGTGTCTCCCGACCCGGTTTCTTCCCCAATCGATCGCGCTCCCGAAAACAGCTCACAAAACAACTCACAGTCGAATCTCGATCCGCTTGATCCAGAAGACACAAAATCCGAACTGGGTGAAATTCAGATTATTGATCGCCCCCCGCCTCCGCGCCGTCAGCCGGATGTGCAATTGTTGGTGCGATCGTCTGCTTTCTCAAGCTCTAACATCACCGCTTTAGATGCCCTCAGAATTGGTGATGCGGTCTTCGTCAACAGTGCCCACCTGCTTGCAACCCCCAAACTCGGCGAGAACACGCGACTGATTGCGGCGGCGGGCGGCGGTATTACCCGCTTTGCCTCAGAAGGCGCTTCTAACTACAACTTCGTCAATTACAACGTTGCTGTTCAGCAGCGTCTTGCACCGGGAACCTTTGGACAATTGGGATGGGTGCAAGACACGCTGTACCGAGATTCAAACGGACAGCGATTGCTGCAAGACAATGCGGTTCAACTGATCGTAGGGCGACAAGACCAGATCAGTGAACAATTGCGGCTAGATTCGTTTTATGAACTCAGAGCGAGCTTTGCCAATCCAAATGAGCAAAGCCGTATTACCAATACGATCGGCGCGAGGTTGCGCTACGACATTACGCCCACTGTGCAAGGTGCATTAGATTATCGACTCACGTTCAAGAGCTTTACGCAGGTTGATCGATCCGACACTGAGCATCAAATCAGCGCGTTAATGACCTACAACATCAGCCCCGATGTCTTCTTGACGGGATCAGCCTCCTACTTATTTGGCCGATCGTCGAATAGCGCCATTAACCTAGATAACCTTTCCTTTGGTCTGGGATTGGGCTTTAACCTGCCGCTGTTCTAAGCCTGCATATTCTAAGCCTGCAATTGTTTCCAGCGCTGCTGTAAGTCAACGATCGTATAAACCGCTCGAAACTTCAAGCCCTGCTGTTGATAAAACTCTGCTCCTCCTTGTTGACGATCGACGAGCGAAATGACTTCCTCGACTCGATAGCCCGCATCGCGCAGTCGATCAACTGCTTTCATCGCCGATTGTCCGGTTGTCACCACATCTTCTAACACCACAACCGGACTTCCCTGCGGCAGCGTTAATCCTTCGATATACGCCTGTGTGCCATGTCCTTTCGCTTCTTTACGCACAATCAGCGCCGCGATCGTGCGCCCTTCATACGCTGCGACAACGCTGGTTGCAGTGACGATCGGATCAGCCCCTAGCGTCAATCCCGCCACCGCCACCGTTTCCGCATCCAGCAGCGATAATAGGACTCGACCTACTGCCAGCGCTCCTTGAGGATGCAGCGTTACCTGTTTTCCGTTGATGTAGTACGTGCTGCGCTGTCCCGAAGATAAGAGAAAATCACCCTCGCGATACGCCCCTGCACAGAAGAGATCCAACAGCCGATCGCGCACCTCATCGAGCGCGGCAGTTGCCCAAGGAAATGATTTTGCGTCAAACTTAGTTACATTTGTCATATACGGGCAAACTAATGAATGTTACGTGACAAAAATTAGAGATTTGGTTAAATTCATCACTCGAATCGCAAAATATACGGACTCGACCGAAGAAACACCAGTCTCGCTGTCACCCTTTAACCAATCATTGAGGATAAAGACTATGGGCGTTAGGATCAAGAGCCTGATTCGCGCAATTGGATTTAGCGCAGTTTCGAGCATGGTTGCCATGTCCGCGAACGCGCAAGATTCTGCATCTTCCGTGTTCCGTCCCCGCGAAGTCATCCCGAATGCAGTTGATCGTGCATTTTACGGTGCCTTGGGCGAGTTTTCTGATCGCAATCCCCTCAGAACCACGCAAACCATTCTAGGCACACCGTTTGGCTTTCCTGAGAACCAAATTTCTCGCGATGGTGAGCGGGTTCATCGCCTCTATGTGGATTTGCTCAATCAGCAAGTTTCAAGCGATCCGATTATTCGGACGGCTGATCTGCCCAATCCGTTTAATCTCTCAGTGTTGACGCTACCGACTGCCAGCAATCCGATCGCAGGCAGCGAATTCTCGATCGATCAGCCTTTAGATCCGCAATTCTCAGTCCAGGCCGTTCCGGTAGCGCAGCCCCCACGCCCAACACAACTGCTTCCCCAACGGTTTTAAAGGGTTTGGATTTTGGATTTTGGGTGACGCTAAAATCCAAAATCTTTTTAATCCAGGGTGCAGGAGTTGAACCCGCCTAAGGCGAATTATGAGTTCGCTGCCTAAACCGCTCGGCCAACCCTGGAACTAGCCGTATTGTAGCTGAGATTTTTCGGGTCTGTTCAAAAAATCGATCGCACACTCAAGTCTGCTCAAATTCAAATTTGCAGCATACAATTGCTGATGTAATCATTGCCCGATCGCTCATGAAAATCAATCCTACCGTTGCCCTCACGTTTTTATTGCTCGTTCTGATGACGGGAGCAGGCGTATTTACTGGAGCGTTGGGATTTGCGATCGGGCGGGAAGCGCTCAAGGGCATTACTCAACCAGATTCACGCCCAACGAATAAAGGAACAGCCCAAAACTCTAGTGTGCGCGAAGATATCGTGCTGCTTAAAGAAGAAGACATTCTAAAAACTGTGAAAGGACGAACAAGCACTGGGCGTTCTAGTTCACCCAGTCCCAATGCTTCTCCTCAATCAAACTCAGAAGAAGCCAAGCCTGCGTCCAATTCTGCCGCTAAACTACCGATGACGACTCAAACGAATGGAGTCGCGATGGATGTCACAGGCATTCGCAAGCAGGGTGAGTTTCTCTTGCTCGATGTTGCGCTGAAAAACAACAGCAATCAACCCGTAAAATTTCTCTACAGTTTTCTCAATGTCACCGATGATAAAGGACGCTTGATTGTGGCGGATACCGCCGGATTGCCGCCTGAATTGCCGTCAAAGAGCGATCGCTTTACCGGAACGATTAGCATTTCCACGTCGATGCTTGATGATGCTCAAAAAATTTCGCTGCAACTGAGCGATTACCCTGATCAGAAGCTTCAACTTAAGATGGCAGATATTCCGATCAAATCCCCTTAAACTGATCTACTCTGGCAATGTTCATCTTAAGCGCTCAATGACTGCTTCTATTCCACCCGTGTTGGCAGTTCCGACCCAGGATTTAAGTTTTACCGATATCGGATTGCGATTTCTTTCAGTATTGCTGCTGATTGCGATCAATGCCTTTTTTGTGACTGCGGAATTCTCGATCGTCTCGGTGCGTCGCTCCCGAATTAATCAATTAGTCGATGCTGGAGACGTGCAAGCCCGAACGGTGCAATCGCTCCAGCGCAGTATTGATCGATTGCTCTCCACCACGCAGCTTGGCATTACGCTGTCGAGTTTGGCGCTGGGCTGGATCGGGGAATCGACAATGGCAGTGGTCGTTGCGGTGTGGTTGAATCACTTGCCATTGCCCAGCGCATGGATTCAGCCGATTTCACACTCGCTCTCGACGGCGATCGCGTTTCTGATGATTGCTTATTTACAGATCGTATTAGGTGAACTCTGTCCTAAATCCGTCGCGCTTTTATATTCAGAAGAAATTGCCAGATTTTTAGGTCCGTTTAGTTTAGCGATCGCTCGATTTTTCAATCCATTCGTCTGGGCATTAAATCAATCCACTCGATTACTATTGCGCTTGATCGGCATTCAGTACACCGGACAGGGTTGGTACAACCAGGTCACACCCGAAGAGTTGCAGCTCATCATCGCAACTTCAACCGAATCGAGCGGACTGGAGCAAGAAGAACGTGAACTGCTGAGTAATGTCTTTGAGTTTGCGGAAGTTTCAGCCGAATCGGTAATGGTACGTCGTCCTAGCATGATCACGTTACCGATCGATGCGACAGTCCGCGATTTACTCGTCGAAGTCGCGGAAAGCGGACATTCTCGCTTTCCCATTACCGGAGAATCGCTGGATGAC
This sequence comes from Leptolyngbya sp. AS-A5, assembly GCF_039962495.1. Taxonomy (NCBI): domain Bacteria; kingdom Bacillati; phylum Cyanobacteriota; class Cyanophyceae; order Leptolyngbyales; family Leptolyngbyaceae; genus Leptolyngbya; species Leptolyngbya sp. AS-A5. Next base: position 466,503 of record NZ_JAMPLL010000001.1, read on the forward strand.
ATTTGCGGGTTTGTGCATCTGAAGGAATTTGCAGAACCGTTGGTACAAGGAACATTGGATCTAGAAAGTCCGATTAAACCCTGGATTCAGCCGGCGCGATTCGTGCCAGAGTACACGACTTTAGGAGAGTTGCTCAGCTTGATGCAGCGCGATCGACAACATATGGTGCTAGTCGTCGATGAGTTCGGAGGCACAGCAGGATTAGTCACGATTCAGGATTTAGTCACTCAAATTATTGGTGATCCGCCTGAATCCGGAAGCGATGAAGATCAAGAGATTCAGATCGTCGATGAGAATACCTTCTTAATCCAAGCGCAAGTCGATGTCGAAGAAATCAACGATCGACTGCACCTCGGTTTGCCCATGATGGATGAGTACCAAACGCTGGGAGGCTTTCTGTTTTATCAGTGGCAGAAAATCCCACACAAGGGCGAAACGCTGCAATATGCCAACTATGAGCTAACCGTTGTCTCCGCAGAAGGGCCACGCCTACACGAAATTCGGGTGCATCGGATCGAAACACCCGCCATGCTCGATGAATTCTCTAAGCCGGATTAACCCGCATCAAAGGCTGCCCATATTCTACGGGTTGCCCGTTCTGCACTAGCACTTCGACAACCTCGCCCGCGACTTCGGCTTCGATTTCATTCATCACTTTCATCGCTTCGATGATGCAAACAACCTGCCCTTTTTGGATGCGAGTCCCAATATCAGCAAAAGGCGGCTCATCCGGAGAAGGAGCGCGGTAGAACGTGCCAACGATCGGCGAAACCACATCAACGAGCTTGCGATCGCTGATGGGTGCAGCGCTGGGTGCTTCCGGTTTTACAGGTTCAGGCGGCGGTGCAACTACAGGTTGAGGCATTACACCTGGAACAGGCGCGATCGCAGGCGCTTCGACTCGCGACCCGCGCCGTACCGTCAATTCAAAATCATCTGCTTTTAACGTTAATTCCGAAATATCTGTTTGATTTAACGTCGTTAATAATTCACGCAGTTCAGTGAGATCCAGTGGCACAGTATTGGTACTCCTCAAAAATCGGGGTCGAGATCAGAAAAAGCGAAGAGAGATTCTCTGATCTCTGACTCATTATTCTTTCTCTCTTCCCAAATAAGTATCATTTCGGGTATCGATTTTGATCTTTTCCCCGATGGTGATAAACAAGGGAACCATCACTTGTGCGCCTGTTTCGACGATCGCGGGTTTTGTGCCACCCGTTGCGGTATCGCCTTTCACGCCCGGATCGGTTTGCGTCACTTCGAGAACGACAGAGTTGGGAAGTTCTACTTCGAGAACTTGCTCATTCCAGCGCACGACGTTCACTTCCATGCCTTCTTTGAGGTATTTGACGCGATCGCCAATTTGCGCCGCGCTGAGACGACCTTCATCGTAGGTCTCCATGTCCATAAACACATACTCATCACCTTCTTTGTAGGTGTGCTGCATCGTGCTTTTTTCGAGCGTAGCTTGGGGAACCGTTTCCCCTGCCCGGAAGGTGCGTTCAACCACGTTGCCGTTTTGAGCATTCTTCAGCTTGGTGCGAACAAATGCAGACCCTTTACCCGGCTTAACGTGCAAAAACTCCACCACGCGCCACACTGAGCCATCAAGCTCAATACTGACACCGGGGCGAAAATCGTTACTGGAAATCATGACTTTAAATAAATGGGGAGAACGTTCGGCACTTCATTTTACCGCTCACCGATCGCTTTTTATCGCTCCCCAACATGGGACAATCAAAGCGGGCTGACTGATCTCTAGGTTTTAAGCTGTATGTCTTTTTGTAATGTTTCCTTCAAACGCTCTGTTGGCGCACTGATTTGTACGATCGCGCTCTTGATCGGGGTTGCTGCGCCTGTTTACGCGCTTCCTCAAGGGAATGCGATCAAAGATCCGAAAGCATTACTGCGCTATGCGTTGCCGATCAACAATGACGAAATTCGCCAAGTGCAATCGAGCCTCGAAGATATCTCGACTCAACTGCGAGCAAATCGTCGCTGGGGGGCGGTTACTTCAGATTTGAATCGAGCAGATCGGATTTTGTCACTGAAAAAAGATAAAATTTTGGCAAGTGTGGTAGACGATCGCAAGCCCGAAGCCGAGCAATTAATCGAGCAGCTAAAAGCCGGAATCGCGGAACTGACGGAAGTTGCTGCTGCGAAAGATAAGTCAAAAACATTAGAGAAGCGGGCGGAATTGCTCGATAAAGTGGGCGATATTGAATCGGCGATGGTGACTGGCTTTCCGTATGAAGTGCCGCAAGAGTACAACAATCTGCCGCAACTGAAAGGACGAGCCACGATCGCAGCCAAAACCTCGAAAGGTGATTTAACGATCGCGGTGGATGGTTATAGTGCACCCGTGACGGCTGGAAACTTTGTCGATCTGGTACAGCGAGGTTTTTATAACGGCTTACCCTTTACTCGCGCTGAAGAATCTTACGTGCTGCAAGTCGGTGATCCACCCGGAAAGGAAGTGGGATTTGTTGACCCGAAAACAAACCAATATCGGGCAGTTCCACTCGAAGTCTTAGTGAAAGGCGATAAGGTTCCGACCTACGGCATTACTTTAGAAGATGCAGGACGCTACCTTGATCCACCAGTGTTACCGTTCTCAGCGTATGGTGCTTTAGCGTTGGCACGTCCTGACTTTGATCCCAATGGTGGATCGTCTCAGTTCTTTTTCTTCTTGTTTGAGCCAGAATTAACTCCAGCAGGTGCAAACTTGCTCGACGGTCGATATTCGATTTTCGGCTTTGTGACAGACGGAGCAGATGTTTTGGGACAACTGAAAGCGGGAGATACGATCGAGTCGATGAAAGTTGTAGATGGCTTAGAAAACCTGGTCGAGCCAAAAGATGCTTAAAAGAAGCAGCGCTACTAACTTCAAAACTTAGTAGCGCTGCCTTCAAGATGATGCCGTAATTTGCTTTAGGATTCCTATGGACGAGAGTGACTTCAGTAGCAATCAGCGTAGCCATACGTTCCAAGCCGTTGAAGTATGCCTAATCCTAGCATTCGTCACCTCTTAAATTTATGTCTCTGACCGTTCAAGATATCGGCGAACAAGGGTTATTAAAGCGAGTTCAGGCATTCTGTCCGAGTGCGATTGTTGGAGACGATGCTGCTGTTTTGCCCACAGAACCGGGAAAATCACTGGTGATTACTTCTGATGTTCTCGTCGATGGTGTGCATTTTAGTGACCGAACCACACCGCCAGAATCCGCAGGTTGGAGAGCGATCGCTGCAAATCTTTCGGATCTCGCTGCAATGGGAGCCTTACCGCTTGGTATCACAGTCGGTTTAGGTCTACCGAAAACAACGCCCGTAGAATGGGTCGAACGGCTTTATCAAGGAATGTCGGATTGTTTGAATCAGTTTGGTGGAACGATCGTCGGCGGAGATTTATGTCGATCGCCTGTAGTTACGTTGGCAATTACTGCGTTTGGACAAGTTGATCTAGATCGTGTGATTCAGCGATCAACCGCTCAACCGGGTGATGCCATTTTCGTCACCGGAGTTCATGGCTCATCTCGCGCAGGTTTAGAAATGTTGTTGAACTCTGATCACGCTCCAGAACGAGCTTCTCTGATTCGCGCTCATCAATATCCGATTCCGCGATTTGATCTGCCCCAGTTTTCGGGTCGTGTTTCTGGCATGGATAGCAGCGATGGACTCGCAGACGCAGTGCTACAAATTTGCCGGATGAGCGGAGTTGGGGCAAAGCTCGACCGTGCGTTGATTCCGATCGATCCTGCCTTAAAGCAATGGGTTTCACCCCAACAAGCGAGCGAGTGGGCACTCTACGGCGGTGAGGATTTCGAGCTTGTTTTATCTTTACCGTTCGAGCAGGCGCAACAGTGGGTGAAGCAAGTGAAAGGATCAGCGATCGTCGGTGAAATTACTTCTGATTTGGCAGTTCAATTAATTGATTCTTCGGGTGGGTTTGACGATCGGCCTTTGAGCTTAGAACAGGGATTTCAGCATTTTAGCGGCTGAGAACCTGCGTTACTGTAGGCATAAGCGACTGAAATTCGCTGCGTTTTCTCTGGCAAGCTCCCATCTAACAAAAATTCCCGGTCGCACCAGTGTGCGACCGGGAATTTCATCAAAAAGAACTCTCTTATTTTTCCCACTTCTGGGCAACAACTTCAGCCAGGTCAACCACCCGCTGAGAATAGCCCCACTCGTTGTCATACCAAGCTACGACTTTCACCATGTCGCCGCCCATCACCATCGTCAAAGCCGCATCGATAATCGATGATTCATCGGTTCCCGCGTGATCGCTCGACACCAACGGCAGATCGCAATATTTCAGAATTCCTTTGAGCGAAGTTTCTGAAGCCTCTTTCAGCACTGCATTCACTTGATCGGCGATCGTGCTTTTCTCCACGTTCACCACAAGATCCACAACCGAAACGTTCGGAGTCGGAACGCGCAATGCAATTCCGTTCAGCTTTCCAGCTAGTTCAGGAAGTACTAGGGCAACCGCTTTCGCCGCACCGGTCGAAGTCGGCACAATGTTAATCGCCGCTGCCCGTGCCCGACGCAAATCCCGGTGGCTCGCATCAAGAATCCGCTGATCCCCAGTGTAGCTGTGGGTCGTCGTCATCGTACCTTTGATAATGCCAAAGTTTTCGTGGATCACTTTCGCGATCGGAGCCAAGCAGTTCGTCGTACAGCTTGCGTTACTGATGATGTGGTGCTTGTGATGGTCGTAATCTTCGTGGTTCACTCCCACGACAAACGTCCCATCTTCATTCTTGCCAGGTGCAGTGATCAGAACCTTTTTTGCACCTGCATTGAGATGCTTGGTTGCGCCCTCTTTCGAGATGAACACACCCGTTGATTCGATGATCAGATCAATGTCCCAGGCCCCCCAGGGTAGGTTTTCGGGATTGCGATCGGAGGTGCATTTAATCGTCTTACCGTTCACCGTGATCGTATTCTCGTCCGCGCTCACTTCGCCGGAGAATTTACCCAGCATCGAGTCATACTTGATCAAATGCGCGTTCGTTCTGGGATCAGACGTATCGTTAATCGCAACCAAATCCAGTCCCGTCGTCTGCCGCCCTGCCCAGCATCGCAAAAAGTTGCGTCCAATACGTCCAAAGCCGTTGATCGCTACTCTAACCACTGCGTCTTGCCCTCTGAATATAAATACCTATTGATGAGTCACATCATACCGTAAAAGGCAGCCGACTTCTCATCGACAAATGAATTGGGATCAGCAAGGCATAGCAAAGTCATCCGATCGCAGCCTCTACTCCTCAAGATAGAGCCAAAGAAGGTCAACCGAATCATTAATCTTCAGGACGACGACGGGCAAGCTAAAAAATAGATGCTATTTCAAAATAGTTGTGGCAAAATCTGTAGCACTCTGACGAATAAGACTGCACCTTGGGGGTGATTTTGGCAATAAATTGGAATTCGATCGAGGCACTCTTACAAGTCCTTTGAAAGAAGATTTGATCTAAAACAAATTTGAGTCAGCAGAACTTAGAAGCAGGGTTGATTCGGCGCTCTTCAGCGCATAAAAGATTTTAATTTTTCAGGAATCAGCCCGAATTTAAGTGAAGAGAATTGATTACAGTCCATCTAGAGTGACAACTTTGCAATCAGAATAATTCTTAGCTAGACTAAATTGTTTTGAATTGCGCTGAAGCGGCATTCTAGGAAGGCAAACTAGCTATCAAATTGTTTCAAATTACCGTATCGGTAGAAAGAGATCCTTGATATGATAGCGCGTGACATTGGTGTGGTGTGTAAGGAGAAAAATGCTGAGTTCCGTTGACTTCAGCGGCAGACCATTTCATTTTATCGGTATCGGTGGAATTGGAATGTCGGCCCTAGCTTATGTCTTGTTAGACCGTAAGTTACCTGTATCAGGTTCCGATCTGCGATCGAGCCATATTACCGAGCGATTGCAAACATCAGGCGCACAGATTTTTATCGGGCAAGATGCCTCAAATTTTGATCGTTTGCGATCGCGGACGACAGTGCCGCACCCTGTCGCAATCGGGGCTAACGTTGCCACGCTGGTTCCGCCTCAGAGCAAAACCGAACTGCCGCAAGTGGTTTGCTCCACCGCAATCAATCCCGCCAATCCTGAATACCGAGCCGCATTAGCGTTAGGCTGTCCCATCTTTCATCGATCGGATATTCTCGCTGCATTGATTCAGGAATATCGCAGCATCGCAGTCGCCGGGACTCACGGCAAAACCACAACGAGCAGCCTGATTAGCTACATGCTTCACGGAGCAAATCTTGACCCTACCGTGATTGTCGGTGGTGAGGTGAAAGCTTGGGAAGGCAACGCCCGCATCGGACATGGCGAATACTTGGTTGCAGAAGCCGACGAATCCGATGGATCGCTCGTAAAATTTGCGCCTTACATCGGAATCATCACTAACGCCGAACTAGACCATCCCGACCACTACAGCACCCTTGATCAAGTCGTCGAAACGTTCCAAACCTTTGCGAATCGCTGCAAAGTGACGATCGGATCAATTGATTGTGAAACGGTACGAGATCGCATCACACCCACCATTAGCTACAGTCTTGATCCGGCCACAAATGCAGATTACACCGTCGATCAGGTCCAATATCGCGGAGATGGCACAACCGCGCGAGTGTGGGAGCGAGGACAAGTCTTAGGACAGATTAAACTCCAAATTCTCGGACAGCATAATTTGAGTAATGCACTCGCCGCGATCGCGGTGGGTCGGTTATTGGGGCTGGAGTTTCAGACAATTGCAGCAGCGATCGCACCGTTTGAAGGAGCGCGTCGTCGGTTTGAGCATCGGGGTGATTATAACGACGTACTATTTATCGATGATTACGCTCACCATCCGAGCGAACTCCGGGTGACTTTGGCAGCCGCACGCCTGCAAGCCGGGAAAATTCATCCGCGTCGGCGCGTTGTAGCGATTTTTCAACCGCACCGCTACAGCCGCACTCAAACTTTTCTAGCAGAGTTTGCGGAATCGTTTGGGGATGCTGATGTGGTTGTTCTCAGTGACATCTACAGCGCTGGAGAAGCGAATACCGGGGAAGTTAGCGGTCAGACGCTCGCCAATCTGGTTGCAACTCATCATTCCAGTGTGCACTACCAACCATCCCTTGCTGCGATGGGCGATTTTCTAGCCAAACTTCTGACTCCGGGCGATCTTGCGATCTTTCTGGGGGCTGGAAATTTGAATCAGATTATCCCCGATGTGATGGCTTACCAACAGGGCGTTGAGAAAGCTGCTTCCTAGAAGCCGCACCCCCAATCTTGCTTGTAAGTCTTGCTTGTTGTGTTTCGTGCAATGGAGATCTAACCGTAACTCTAGCGATAGGTTGCGGTTAGATCTCGGGTTGAAGCCATACCTGTAGAAATGTTATGACACTCTCTATTGATTCTCGGACTGTTCATTCACCTGGTTCCGACGGTTCTCGATCGCCTAATGCGCTGGATCAACCGATTCGGTCTAAGATACTCACGATTCCGATCGTTGGTAGCGATGCTGTGCTGAAAGCTAATGTTCTCCTCGCCTCACTGACTTCATTTCGAGTCGGCGGACCTGCGGACTGGTATGCCGCACCCCGAACCCTTGAAGAACTACAAGCCTGTTTAGAGTGGGCGCATTCACAGGACGTACCGGTGACGATGCTAGGAGCGGGGTCGAATTTGCTGGTCAGCGATGCAGGCTTACCGGGGTTAGTGGTTTCAACTCGGCATCTACGGCACATTGAATTTGATGATGCGAACGGGCAAGTCACGGTAGGCGCAGGTGAACCGTTACCGCGTCTCGCTTGGAAACTCGCCGATCGAGGATGGCAGGGATTTGAATGGGCGGTGGGAATTCCGGGAACGGTGGGGGGTGCAGTGGTGATGAATGCAGGCGCACACAGCAGCAGTGTCTCGGAAATCTTGGTGAGTGCAACGGTATTGCTACCCGATGGAACGACGCAGATTCTTACGCCAGAGGAGCTGAAGTACGAATATCGCACCTCGGCTCTACAGGGCGGTTCGCGCTACGTGACTCAAGCAACCCTTCAACTGCGTCCGGGTGCGGATCCCACCGCAGTGAACACGGTTACAGCGAACCACAAACAACAGCGCCAGAACACCCAGCCCTACCATTTACCGAGTTGCGGCAGCGTGTTCCGCAATCCCGGAAACTATAAGGCAGGCTGGCTGATTGAGCAGGTGGGCTTGAAGGGATATCAGATCGGGGGCGCTCAGGTCGCGCAACGTCATGCGAATTTTATTCTCAACTGTGGGGGCGCGACAGCCTCGGATATTTTTCAACTGATTCATCATGTGCAACAGCGAGTGCAGCAGGAATGGTCGCTGTTGCTAGAGCCAGAAGTGAAAATGCTGGGTGAATTTTAGAGAGGGTAGGGAGATCCCTATACAATCGAGAATTTCCAAGTGAGTCGGATTTGCGCCTCGATGTCATAATAAAGCAGTTTGATGGTGTCTAGTGATTTCGATCGCTTTGGGCACCGCTATTCCACTCGTAACTTAATTAGAACGTTATGTCACAAGGACAGGGATTTGGCTTCGGGCTTGGCAAAATGCGCGAATTGACTGATGCCATTAAAAAAGCACAGCAGGTTCAAGAAGGCGCGAAACGGCTTCAGGAAGAACTAGAGCAAATGGAGATCGTGGGCGAATCTGGCGGCGGTCTGGTGAAAGTGACGATGAGTGGAAATCAGGAGCCGCTAAAGGTTGTGATTTCGCCAGATGCGCTGAAAGAAGATGCAGAAACGCTGTCCGATTTGGTTTTGGCAGCGACTCGTACCGCTTACGAAAACTCGACTGCAACCATGCGCCAGAAAATGGAAGACCTGACAGGCGGATTAAATTTGCCAGGATTGGGTTAAGGCGAGATCGTTCAAACTTATGATTAAACCGAGCTAGACTTTCATGGCTCGGTTTTTTAGCGTGGATGGATTAGAAACATGGCATATCGCTTATTGTTTGTGTGTTTGGGCAATATTTGTCGATCGCCCTCTGCCGAGAATATTATGAACCACCTAATTCAGCAGGCGGGATTAGAGCATGAGATTGTTTGTGATTCGGCGGGGACATCGAGCTATCACATCGGCAGTCCGCCCGATCGCAGAATGACGGCGGCGGCAAAACTGCGGGGAATTCAATTAGTCGGACGGGCGCGACAATTTGAACGATCGGATTTTGAAGAATTTGATCTGATTTTGGCGATGGATCACGACAATTATGAGGCGATTTGCTCGATCGATCCGGCTGGAACTTATCGCGATAAAGTTCAATTAATGTGTAATTTCTGCACAGAGCACACGCTGCGGGAGGTTCCTGATCCTTACTACGGTGGGCAAGAAGGATTTAACTTTGTGATCGATTTGCTGCTGGATGCGTGTCAAGGATTGTTGGACTTCATTATTAAGGAACAGAACTTAACGCCCTCTTCCGCCCGCTCGATCGAGCGATCGTGATAGACTAAACACATTCAACACAATTCCGAGCGGCATACCGGGAATAAATGCTTACGGCAGCTTGAGAATCATCAAGTGCCGCATTGCTGTCTTTAATTGTTGTCTTTACACCGATCGCAGCCAGTCACAAGTCAATGGTTATTTCTTCTACACCCATCGTCCGCAAACCCTCTAAAGTTGAAGGCATCAAAGAGCGCAGTAATTTCTTGCGTGAACCCGTTGCTTCAGAATTGAAACTCGACACAAAAGCATTCAGCGAAGACGGGATTCAACTGATCAAGTTTCACGGTTCCTATCAGCAAGATAATCGGGATAACCGCGTCAAAGGTCAGGAAAAAGACTACTCGATGATGCTGAGAACCCGATCGCCGGGAGGATTTGTACCGCCAGAGCTTTATTTGGCGATCGATCGCTTATCAGATGAATACGGGAATCACACGATTCGGGTGACGACTCGTCAGGCGTTTCAGCTTCATGGCGTGTTGAAAAAGAATTTGAAGGCGACGATTAGCGCGATCGTGAACAGCATGGGATCAACGTTGAGTGCTTGCGGCGACGTGAATCGAAATGTCATGGCTCCGCCTGCTCCGTTTAGAAATCGCCCGGAATATGAATACGCTTGGAAGTACGCAAATAATATTGCAGATTTATTAACGCCCCAATCCGGAGCTTATTACGAAGTTTGGCTCGACGGTGAGAAAGCGATTACGGGCGAAGAAGATCCCGAAGTGGTGGAAGCTCGGAAACGGAATATCAATGGCTCAAACATTGAAGACTCTCCGGAGCCAATTTACGGAACACATTACCTACCCCGTAAGTTCAAGATTGGTGTGACGGTTCCGGGAGATAACTCGATCGATTTATTCTCTCAAGATATTTCGTTAGTGGTCTTGACGAACGAACAAGGCGAACTTGAAGGATTTAACGTTTATGCAGGTGGCGGACTCGGACGCACCCACGGCAAGGAAGAAACCTTCCCGCGACTGGCAGATCCGATCGGTTACGTAGACAAAGCCGATGTGTATGACGTGGTGAAAGCGATCGTCGCCACCCAGCGCGATTATGGCGATCGCAGCGATCGCAGACATTCGCGGATGAAGTATCTGGTCGAAGAATGGGGCGTTGAGAAGTTCCGCGCCAAAGTTGAGGAATATTTTGGCAAAGCGATTCAGCCATTCCGATCGCTGCCTGAATTTGAATTCAAGAATTATCTGGGCTGGAATGAACAAGGTGATGGCAGGCTGTTCTACGGAATTTCGGTTCTGAATGGTCGGATCAAAGATGATAGCGGCTTCAGGCTGAAAACGGCGCTGCGGAAGATTGTCAGCAAATTTAATTTGCCGATGCTGCTCACACCGAGCCAAAATGTGTTGCTGTACGACATTCAGCCAGGAGATAGACAGCGAATCAATCGGATTCTGCGCGAACATGGCATTGAGCGACCGGAGAAAGTTGATCCGTTAGTTCGAGATTCGATGGCGTGTCCGGCGTTACCCACTTGTGGACTGGCAACGGCAGAATCTGAGCGTGTCAGTTTACCTGTATTGACTCGAATCCGGCTTTTGCTAGATCAAGTCGGCTTGCCGAATGAGTCGTTTATTGTGCGGATGACGGGTTGCCCGAATGGGTGTGCGCGTCCATATTTAGCAGAATTGGCATTTGTTGGAAATGGCCCAAATACGTATCAGGTTTGGATGGGAGCGGCTCCGAATCAAACGCGACTCGCGAAAGTGTTCATCGAAAAGATGAACATGGATGATTTGGAAGCGGTGTTTGAACCTGTGTTTATTCTGTTCAAGAAAGAGCGCAAACCCGGTGAAAGCTTTGGAGATTTCTGCGATCGTATCGGATTAGATGCCATTCACCAATTCACTGGAGTCTAAAATAAAGGGGCGTGAACAGCGCCCTTTTTTAATGAGCCTACTAATTTCTTCCATGAGCGTTATCATTTCTGATGAAATTCTTCAAGCTGCACAAATTTCTGAGTCAGAGTTGAAGCGTGAAATTGCAATTTTGCTCTTTCAACAGAAGAAGCTAGATCTGAGGAAAGCACGAGAATTGGCAGGACTTCCACTAATTGAGTTTCAGCGAGAATTGGCGCATCGAGGCATCGCGATTTACGAAGATGTAACCAGCTTTCAGACAGAAGTAGAGAATTTGAAAGCTTGGGGTGATTTGTGACGATCGTCTGCAACACTTCTCCGATTACGAATCTTGCAGCGATTACCCAACTTGAGCTTCTACACTCGATTTTTGGTGAGATCGTAATTCCTCAAGCCGTTTACGACGAACTAACAAACGTGGGCTATCCTGTACCCGGAACGGTAGAAGTTCAGACGGTGAGTTGGGTCAAAGTGATGAGGGTTCAAAATCGCGCTCAAGTTGCAAGTTTTCAGCAACGGGTTGATGCAGGTGAAGCCGAAGCAATTGTTCTAGCGTTGGAGCTTTCTGCTAAGCGATTATTAATTGATGAAGCAATTGGACGATCGATTGCGGAAGAAGCAGGGCTGAAAGTAACAGGAATTCTAGGCGTACTGCTCATTGCCAAGCAACAAGACTTAATTTCGCTGGTTCAACCTCTAATCGATTCATTAATCGAGCGAGCGGGATTCCGAGTTAGCTCTGGCTTGTATCAAGCAATTCTCTCTGCGGCTCAGGAGTAGATTCAATGTCGCAACTACAACGATTAGTCATTGATGAATCACAGATACAAAACGCGATCGTCTCTTTATCCCCAGAGCAACAGCACTATCTTCAGCGCGTTTTAAGATTGAAAAATGGCGATCGCTTCATTGCACTCGACGGCAAAGGACAAACCTGGATTGCCAAGCTTGAATCAGATCAAGCAACACTAATCGAATCGCTGCAAGCATCATCAGAACTAACAGTATCAATCACATTAATGTTAGCGCTACCAAAAACGGGATTTGATGATGTAGTGCGACAAGTGACAGAATTAGGAGTGAGTTGTATTGCGCCTGTGGTGAGCGATCGTACTCTACTGAATCCGAGTGGAAATAAGCTCGATCGCTGGCGACGAATTACCCAAGAAGCCGCAGAACAATCGGAGCGCCAGATTGTGCCAACAATTTTAGAACCAATGCCATTCAAATTAGCGCTAGAACAATTGCAAGCGGATTCACGCTATATCTGTGCAGAGCGGAGTTCATCGCAGCATTTGATTAACTGTAGATTTGAAAATTCCGTGATTGTTGCGATCGGCTGTGAAGGCGGTTGGACAACCCAGGAAATTGAAAGCGCGATCGCTCAGAACTATCAGCCTGTGACATTAGGCAAGCGAATTTTAAGGGCTGTTACCGCTCCGATCGCAGCCGCCGCATTAATCGCAGGCATGGTAGAAAGCCCCGCAGAAAGTGAAACCTAAAAAGGCAGATTTTCCCGTTGAACTATGTCACTGGATCAGATTGCAGCAGCGTTCGATCGCAAAGATTACAAAAGCGCGGCTCGATTGCTGAAAGCGTTTCTCCAAACTTCTCCCGATCATCCCTGGGGACACCTGTACAAAGCGCGATTGTACGAAGTGTCGAACAATTTCGAGGGTGCGATCGCCCTGTATCAGCAGCTTTTGAAAACGGTGACTCACCCGAAGATCATGTCTCAAGCAAGACAAGGACTCCAGCGGATCGCCAGCCAGATTGAGACTCAACGACAACAGGCGATCGAACAAGCCAAATCTGCACCCGAAAACACTGAGCCCGGTTTATTGGTTCTCGAAGCGATCGCGCCAGAAACCCGCACTCAAGCCGCTAAAGACTTTGCGCGGATTTTGAACCTTGATGTCTATACGGCTCGCCTACAGTTGCCCAATCGCGGCTGGAAAATGTATCGATTAGGCGCGATCGGAGAGCTAGATTTTTATACTCAACAACTTAGAGCCGCAAACATTCCTGCGTTCTGTGCACCTGAAGCGAGTTTGAAACAGATCACAGTGTTTGAAGTCACGTATTTTCTCGATTATGCACCGCAAGCGATCGTCGTCTGTCAGAATGACCAAGGGCAACTCGGATCATTAACGTTCGATTGGTCAGAAGTGAGTCAGCGCGTCGAGGGACAGTTACCAATTTTTGAGCGAGTAATTGATAGCTCAATGCGTGAAGGAGTGCAGCGACAGCGCAAAGAGAAAACCCAAGATTATGTACAGATTTGTGATCTGCATTTACCAACAAGACGCTGTATTCTGCGGCTGTGTGACTGGCGCTATCGATTTGAGCAGGGCATTGAGTTCGGGGCGATGGGTGATGCAACGATCGAGCTTGATCAGGCGATTAATCGATTGCACTGGAATAGCTTGCTTAATTTTCTCACCGAGCAAACCTTTGAAAAATCGATTTGGTCGGATTTCACGTCGTTTGGAGAAACTGCGATCGAGTTTCCGTTATTGCTAGATCGTTTACCTACACAAATCCATTCTTATGGACAGGATGAAAGCTTATGGGGTGCAGCCTTTCAACTGTATAGCAATCTTGCTTTTATCCGCGATTCGCAATGATTTCGAGGCGTTGTTCGGGAGTGAATCGTGTTTGCTTTAACCATTCACTTGGCTGAACTACACTTGCATCAACATCAGCTCCCCATTCTTTCTGCAACGCTTGAAGTAATACATCTTGCTGATGTCGCAACTCTAGAATGTCTGTTCCACGGTTGATAATTGCAAAACAAACTAAACCACGATCGCGCGTTGGCAATACACCCGCTAAAGCACTCACTTGATTGAGCGTTCCAGTTTTAACCACCGATCGTGCTGGCATCGATCGATCTTCCAATGTCCCCCCACGATCAATGCTAGATGCAGGAAAGAAATCCGCGATCGATAGATTCAACGGGTGCATGATGCGATCGATTGCTGCAAACATTGCACAAGCCGCATGAGGTGAAACCTGATTCTCCATTCCGAGTCCAGATCCATTGATTAATCGAACTTCATCAGGTGAAATGTTCGCGGCAGTTGAGGCTTTCTGAATCACAGCGTTCACACCCCCTAGATTGTTTGCTAGCAGTTGCGACATCTCATTCTGACTGTGAACATTGAGGTATTTGATTAGATGAACCAACGGAAGCGATCGATGCTTCATCAATAAAATCTGTTTTGGAGGGGCTGATCCAGTCTGCACTTTCCCTTTTATTTCGATCGCTGGGCGGATCATTTCTTTCGGCATTTCTCCGAACTCATCGCGAATGTCCTCATCCCAAGTTTTAGAATTAAATGCTTTTCTCAACAGTTCACCGGACTTAACAGCATCGTCGCGAAAGCTCATCATAAAGCTTCCGGTAACGATCAAATTGCCTGAAATGCGAGTGATACCCAACTGACGCAGAGCATTTCCAACCGCGATCGCATCTTCCCACAAGAACAATGGATCGCCGCCACCCTGAACGATGAGATCGCCTTGAAGTGTACCGTTTTCGATCGCACCTGTTGAGCTAATCAATGTTTCAAACTGGTGATCTGCTGACCAAGTTTGCAAGGCTGCTAAGGATGTTGCAACTTTGGTAATCGATGCCGCAGGAACCGGAGTTGTCCCCTGATTGCTCAACAGTAAATGAGATCCCGACTGTAGCCAAATTCCTTGTTCAGTTGGTTTTAACCCTTTACTGCTGAGAAGTTTCAGATAGTCATTAACGACTTTCTCTGCGGTTCGATCGCTAGCTTGCCAAAATGGAGATTGGATCGTTGTTTGAGCGAATATTTCACTTGGGTCAAACGAAGCAGGCAACCCTGCAAGCTTTAACCACCCTGAAACCAATCCAGCACTGATTAGATCTAGCAAACCGCATCCTCCCGTAAGGTAGGCTAAAAGAATACTGCGAAACCTGGAACGAAACTTTGAGCAATGGCAAAGCCTGATCCGAATCGAATTTTACGCCTTTTACCGATCGTTGTTGGCGCTCTCGGTGGAAGTTTGTTGTTCACCAATCGCATTCTTACCCCTGCGCTCACCGATTCTCAAGCGCGATCAGATGTGATGGGCGTAATTTTGAGCGCAATTTTGATTCTGACTGGCTTAATTTGGCAGCAAATCCAACCGCGCACTCCTGACAGCGTAGAACTCATCGGAGAGGAAGGCTTTGAACTCGATGCAGAATTACCGGATGCAGTGAAAACTGAGCTAGCCTGGGCTTCTCATATTTTGCTGACGAATACGGTGACGCGATCGCTCATCGTATTTTATCGAGGTAAAGTTCTCCTCCGTCGCGGCATTCTCAGCTCAAACAAAGAAGTAAAACCCGGTGCAATTTTACAGCGAGTTTTAGATAAGCAAAAACCGATTTATCTGGTGGCATTGAATGTTTATCCAGGAAAGATTGAATTCAGCTATCTGCCCGAAAATACTCAAGGTGTGATTTGTCAGCCGATCGGTAAAGAAGGCGTTTTGATTTTGGGGGCAAATGCGCCACGGAGCTACACGCGGCAAGATGAGAAATGGGTGAGTGCGATCGCTGAGAAACTCGACAATACACTTAGCCAACCAATACACAGTTAAATTCATAATCTATACTGCTGAGCTACAGAATTTGATCGCTGCAAAATAAAACCACAAGTTGTAGCATAGTGAGATTACTTGGATCTCCTGACTATGACATCTGCCAAGGCTCACCCACTGCAACGACTGTTTAACTACGATCGCATCTACCGTTCCGAAGCGATTCGAGCAAGCGTTTATTCGATTCTCAACAAAGTATTTGATCTCGCGCCGCCTTATTTGATTGGGATTGCAGTGGATATTGTGGTGAGCCGCGATCGCTCTTGGATTGCTGCACTTGGAATTACCAATCTCATTGGTCAGCTTACGTTTATTTCATTCCTAACTCTGTTGATTTGGGGATTGGAATCGCTGTTTGAATATTGGTACGATCGCAAATGGCGAAATCTTGCTCAAACCATGCAGCATGATTTGCGATTGGATGCTTACCAGCATTTACAAGAATTAGAGCTTGGCTTTTTTGAAACCGAAACTACAGGTAATCTTCTTGCGATTCTCAATGATGATATCAATCAGCTTGAAAGATTTCTTGATAGTGGTGTAAATCAGCTTTTGCAGTTTTTCACGACTGTATTGTTAGTTGGTGGAACTTTTATTGCATTTGCGCCTTCAGTATCGTGGCTTGCGATGTTGCCGATTCCATTCATTTTATGGGGATCGATCGTATTTCAGAAACGATTAGCACCCCGATATGCAGATGTGAGACAGAAATCGGGATTGATTAGCGCGAGATTGGCGAATAACTTATCGGGAATTGCGACGATTAAGAGCTTTACGGCTGAAGATTACGAACTCGATCGCGTTGGCTCTGAAAGTAACGCTTACCGGAGTAGCAATCGAAAAGCGATCGAGCTTTCTGCCGCATTCGTTCCTTTGATTCGATTTGTGATTCTGATCGGATTTACGGCAACCCTGTTTTTGGGTGGACTTAAAGCCGCAAATGGTGAGCTTTCGGTTGGGACTTACGGCTTTATGGTGTTTATCATTCAGCGATTATTGTGGCCCTTCACAACTTTGGGACAAACGTTGGATCAGTACCAGCGTGCAATGGCATCAATCAATCGTGTGATGAATTTGTTAGATACACCGATCGCGATTCCCCCAGGCAACCGATCGTTTCCCACGCACCAAGTTAAAGGTGATGTACAACTTCAGAACATTACCTTTGCATATGCCGATCGCACGGCTGCCCTGAAAGATCTTTCGCTGCATATTCCAGCAGGACAAACGATCGGAATCGTCGGCGCAACAGGTTCGGGCAAAAGTACGCTAGTGAAATTGCTGCTGCGATTCTATGAAATCCAACAAGGTCAAATTCTAATCGATGGTGTTGACATTCGAGAATTGCAGTTACGGGACTTGCGACGCTGCATCGGTTGGGTGAGTCAAGAAGTTTTTCTGTTTCACGGAACTGTTGCAGAAAACATTGCTTACGGCAGTTTTGATGCCAATCGTGCAGAGATTGTTCAAGCCGCCAAACTTGCAGAAGCACACGAATTCATTGAGCAATTACCGCAGGGCTATGACACGATCGTCGGTGAACGCGGTCAAAAGCTTTCCGGTGGACAACGACAACGACTGGCGATCGCCCGCGCCATTCTCAAAGATCCGCCCATTCTGATTCTCGATGAAGCCACGTCTGCGGTTGATAACGAAACCGAAGCTGCCATTCAGCGATCGCTCGAAACCATTACCCAACATCGCACCACAATCGCGATCGCGCACCGTCTTTCCACCATTCGACAAGCACACTGCATTTATGTGATGGAACACGGGCGCATCGTCGAGCAAGGCACTCACGAAGCACTGCTTGGACTGAATGGACTGTATGCCAGCCTATGGCGGGTTCAATCGGGAATTCGCGGCAATTGAGCATTGCAATGTGCCTGCAACAGATGAGGTCGCAGGAGATTGAGCATGAGGCGATCGAGCACTGTGACTCTATCAAGTCTCCTTTGGCAAAGCCTGCCGCAAAAGTTCATAAGCTTTGTACTGTCGTCGAAAACGGTCAAGTCGTGGTTCGATCGAGTTGTCTAGATCTGAGTCGGAGTGATCGGCTCTGTGTCGTGAAAAGTTTTGTAATCAATAAAGCGGTGTCCTTCTGGTGTTCGATGTACCAAATCGATGAAGCGATGATTCCACAGAATTTCCTGTGGCACATAGATGTGCCGATCGTTGAGCACTTGTGACACCGTTTCATCGAGACCACTTAGCATCACTTGAATCATGCAGTGTGTTTCAACGAGCGACTCCGGAGTCATGCCGTAGAGCGGGCTGTTTTCGTCGATCGGGTGCATGACGAGCCAAGTGAGCGCGAAGGTTGGAGTCTGGCTGCGAACCAGCGCGAGATCGTGAATGCGGCGAATGTAGTTTCCTTCTAGGGTCACTTCGTCTCGCAGCAAATAAACGCGCATTTGTGCTTCTAAGATCTGGTTACGGCGTTGATTGGCGGCACGAAAGCTGAGCATTGGGATGCCGTCGTGAGGTGCGATCGTGGCGACCTGACTAAAGGCAACGCGGGCAGTCGGACGAGAAAACCTGGCAAACGACAGTCCTGTAAGAATCGCGATCGCGAATAGTCCCGCGATCGCTTCGAGCGTCATCACCGAAAGCGCGTAAAACGTTTTCGGGTACACTGCCCCGTACCCGATCGACGCAAAGGTTTGCACACTAAAAAAGAAATAATCCCAAAACGATCCTGGTGTAGCATTGGCAATACAATCTCCACCAAGTAAGTACAGCAACGCAAATACGACGTTAATGCCAATGTAAGTGGCAGAGATGATGCTGATAAATCCCTGCCAAGGAACTGTGAGAACCAAGTGGTAAGGATCACGCCAGTAAGAATACCAGGCGTTCATGCCCACAATCTGAAAGCGTCCGTCTTCGATGTGGATGTTGATGCGCTGGGAGCGTCGATGTCTAAGTTTCAAGGGTCTAACCTCGTGGATCGAATCACAAGTTACTCTAAGGAACCAAATTAACGAATGATAAGCTGATCGAGATTCAGCCAGTTTCGACTTCCCTTCGATTGATTAAAAATGATAGAAACTGTATTGTTTCCGGTTTTTAGTGCAACATTTGGAATCGTTGCCGTGCTCCAGGCTGTCCAATTTCCGGTTCCGGGAAACACATGAGCATTCACAAGTGCCCGACCGTTGACAAAAATGAATCGAATCGCATTTCCTGCGGCTGCCGCATAGCGCAGAACTAAATCAAATCGTCCGGCGTTTGGCAAGGTGAAATTAAAGTCCACCCACTGCCCGTCCCGGTTCCAGCCTGCAATGTAGCCTGCACCTTCATAACCTGAGTGAACGGCTTCGATCGTTAAGTTATGCAGAACCGAAGTTTCAGCTTGCAGGATGAGTGGCGTTCGACTGGCGACGATCGAGGCATTAAGCGCGTCTACCGCAGCACTTTGACGGGCAGCATCGGCTTGATCAAACTGCTGCGCCCAACATAACCCAAACTGATTCTTAGAATTGCGGCATTCTTCCCAGATCGAATCGGCGTTGCGGAGAATGAAATCACGGTACGAGATTTTATTTACGCTGCGATAGAGATCCGATAGGTTACGGATAAAAATTCCCTTGAATTGCGGCCCATCCAATCCACAGTTGGGTTCACACGGTTCGCGCAACACGCCGTTGGGGGCGAGTGCTTTTGTTGCGGCATCTGCGATCGATTGTGCAACCGTTAATAGGGATCGATCGTTGGTGCATTTCGAGAGATCAATCAGCGCTCCCAAAATCACGCCCTGATTGTATGTCCAGGTGGGCTGACCATTGTTTTTACACTGAGCATTCAGCCCGTCATTGATCAAATTGTTTTGATTGATCATTCCGGTTCTGCGGAACCAGTTCCAGGTGCGATTTGCCCAGTCGAGATAGCGCTGATCCCGCGTTCTGAGGAATAATCGCGCTGCAATCGCCAGAAATAATTCATTCGCGATCGCGTTTTTATACTTATGTTCTTTGTTCCACCAGATTCCACCTCCGCAAGTGCTGTCCCAGCCTTTCGTCATGTCGTTAAAAATAATCCTCGACATGTCCAAATACCGGGTTTCACCGGTGAGATCAAAGGCTTTAATCCAGGTCAACGCCCACCATCCCTCATCGTCGTAAAATTCGTTTAAGAAATTGTTACGTTTATTTTTCTCAAACGTATTGAAAATATTTGTTCGGTACGTGAGCGAATCGGTGAAGGTCAAGTAATCGATCGTGGTTTCTAAAACATTGGCACTATTCCACCAGCCTGTCGTATTCCACAATCCCGTTGCCGTATTATAAAACGTTTGCAGCGTTGCCATTCCTGCATCGGCTCGTTCCCGGTAAGTTGCAGCACACATTTGTCTCTTCCAATCACATTACTGTGAGTTATAGCGCAATCATTCAAATTTGCTCTTCACTCATCCAGAAAGCTGTTACGATTAACCTCCGTATTCTAGAAATGCTGACCAGAAGCGATTTAAAGCAGGCTGCTGGATGGTTAAGTTTAGAGTTGCCATTGCTGGGGCAATGGTTCGTTTACAATGGCTCGTCTACAATGCCACTTACGTTGAAGCCGAAATCGAAGCGTCTCCGCACATCCGCGTTAATTCTTAGCGCGATCGTCTTGAGTGCGATCGCGGCGGGTGGATACTGGTATGTTTTTGTCTTGGGCGCACCGCAACTCGACACGCCACCCGTTGAAGAAGTTGCGGGAATTAATTTCCAGGTTAAAAGCTTCTACAGCGAAGCTCTGGGACAACAGCGGCGATACGGCATACTTCTGCCGCCTGGATACGAAAAACATCGTGAACAACGCTATCCGGTCATCTTTTTGCTGCACGGCGGACATGGGGATGAGCGGGACTATTACGAAAAAGCGGCAATTACAACGACAGTAAAGAATCTATACCGCGATCAAAAGCTTCCTGCCTCGCTGATCATCATGCCAGATGGCAACGACAATCGCGGCACCAGTCCCTTTTGGGATACGGATTACTACGATGGTGAGAATGGAAAAATTGGAACTTACATTGGTGCGGACTTAGTGCAAGAAGTCAAGCAGCAGTTTCGCACGATCGAAGACTCACACTATTGGGCAATGGGCGGATTGTCTTCGGGCGGTTGGGGTGCATTTAATATCGGACTGCGGCATTTAGCGCGATTTACGATCTTCTTCAGTCACACAGGATATTTCATGGATAACAGCGGCGCTCAGAACAGTCCGCAAGTGTTTGCTGAGCAAATTCCGATCACCGATCGCAAGCGTATCCGAGCTTATTTAGATGCGGGTGAGGCAGATGAAAAATACTTAGATGCCACCCGTGATTTTCACACGGTCTTAGATCGCTTAGGAATTTATAACGAATTCTATGTATTTCCTGGTGGTCACGGCATTGTCGGGCAAAATGTCGGCTGGAATTATTGGAGAACGCATCTAGCCGATTCTCTGAGTTTTGTCGGTCGCCAGTTCCGTGACGTTCAAGAGCAGAAAAAACATCGGCATTTTTGAGTGTATGCAGCAGTTCCCTCCCAAACTCGGCTGGAATCGGAAACGTCTAGAAACCCTCGATCGTAGAACTCGCATCGGGGTATGGTCAGCCGCACTGCTTACGGGAATTATGGGGGTCGTCAATCTGTGGTCTGCGGTCGTGCCGAGTTATCCAGAGCGAACCGCTTGGTTAAAGCACTTTTTCCCATTCTCGGTGCGGGTTGGCGGACATTTGTTTGCAGCGCTGGCAGGATTCATTTTACTGACATTGGCAGCGAATTTATTACGCCGTAAGCGCGTTGCCTGGTATGTTACTGTTGCATTGCTATTTATATCAATCTTCAGTCATCTGATTAAAGGATTTGACGTTGAAGAAAGTGTTCTTGCAGGGGTTCTATTAATTCAATTATTTGTGCTGAGAAAAGCCTACACAGCACAATCCGATCGACCGTCGATCGCTCAAGGCATTCGCGTCTTAATTGCAGCGATCGTGTTCACAATGGCATATGGCACGATTGGATTCTATATTCTCGATGGCTACTTCGGTATTAACGGAGCGCCTATTAATTTCAGTTTTTCAGAATCTCTGTGGCAAACGCTTGCCATGTTCTTTACTGCTGATAATGCTGGGCTAGAACCGAGACGACGTTATGCAGAATTCTTTGCGAATTCGATTTATGCAGTTGGAACAACTACGTTGACGTATGCATTGTTTATGCTGTTGCGTCCAGTATTATTACGAGGTGATCCTGCGACGCTGCAAGACCGTAAAAGAGCGCAGCAAATTATTGATGAATTTGGTAAAACTTCGCTGGCGCGGTTGTCGTTGCTGCCAGATAAATCTTATTTTTTCAGTCCGTCGGGTAGAAGTGTGATTGCTTATGTTGCTAAAGGGCGAGCCGCGATCGCACTGGGTGATCCGATCGGGCATCTAGAGGACTTGAAAGAAGCGATCGTCTCTTTTCAGCAATTTTGTAATCAAAACGATTGGTTTCCCACGTTCTACGAAGTTTTGCCGGATACTTTGTTGCTGTATCAAACTCTTGGCTATCGCTGGGCGCAAATCGGCGAAGAAGCAATCATTGATTTACATACATTCAATCTCAAAGGCAAAGCAAATCAAGACTTTAGAACTGCAATCAATAAACTTACGAAAGCAGGCTATCGACTGCAAGTGTACGAACCGCCGATCGATGATGGATTGATCACGCGATTAAAACCCGTGAGTGATGAGTGGCTGCAATCGAAGCAAGGATCAGAAAAGCAGTTTTCGATTGGCTGGTTCGATCGTGAGTACCTGAGCGGTTGTCATATCGCGGTGGTTTACGATGCACACGCAAAAATCATTGCCTTCTCGAATCTGCTTTCTGGCTACAACCGCAAAGAAGTCACCGTAGACCTGATGCGGCATCGCAATGATGCGGAAAAAGGCACAATGGACTTTTTATTTGCCTCGCTGCTGCAACACTTTCAGCAGGCGGGATACGATAGCTTTAACTTCAGCTTATCGCCGCTAGCCGGTGTAGGTGAGACTTCTGATTCTTTGCGAGTTGAGAAGGGCTTGCACTACTTTTTTGAGCATCTCAACCAGTTTTACAACTTCAAAGGACTGCATCAATTCAAAGAGAAGTTTCGACCACGCTGGGAGCCTCGTTATTTGGTGTATCCGAGTCTAACGGTACTGCCTGATATTGCGGTGGGATTGGTTCGAGCCGATTCGGGCGATCGACTGCTCGACTACTTGAAATCCGATAGCTGAGCGTTATTCATCACCACGCCTGATAGAATTGCGAAATGTAAAGCAGAGTAATGATGAACGATCGTATGCGAATGTTGCGAGTCTTTTTCGCGCTGATTTTGGCGCTCATGGTGCTAATTGGCTTGCCAGAAGCGGTTCATGCTGCGAGTTCCGGTGCGATTCGAGCGATCGATGATGTTAAAGCTGTTACCAAAGATTATTCTGGACAGAATCTGATTCGAGCCGAGTTTAGCAATGCTCGACTCTCAGGTAGCAACTTTAGCGATGCAGATTTGCGCGGCGCTGTGTTTAGCGGTTCAGACTTGAGCAAATCGAATTGGCAAGGAGCCGATTTTGATAATGGCATCGCTTATCTCACCGACTTATCGGGCGCAAATCTACGGGATGCGGTTCTGACTTCTGCAATGATGATTGGATCGGTGTTCAAGGGCGCAGAGGTCACCGGAGCAGATTTTAGCGAAGCCGTGTTGGATCGATCGCAGGTCGTTGAACTGTGTAAAACCGCAAGCGGCGTGAATCCGAAAACGGGAATCAGCACCCGCGACTCGCTGGAATGCCCCTAGCCGCCACAACTCGAGAATCGGTGATCTATCCTGGGAGCAGATCTGTCATCGCTCATCCTCATGCTGAAATCTATTCTTGCGGCAAGCATTCTGTTCAGCGCTGTGCCGACTGTGAGTCTTGCGGCTCCGTCTCAGTCGATTAACGCTCAAACTCCACCACAGCCCACTACCGAGCAGATTTACCAAGCCTGTACTCAAGATCGCGCAGAAACGTTGCCAAATCCGTTCGTTGATGTTTCTCCGAATCATTGGGCTTACAAGGCGGTGTTATCGATGCACTATTGCGGTGCATTTCGTCGTGCGGCTCCGAGAAGCTTATTTGAGCGCACTCAGCCTACACCGACGACACCTCAATCGACAACACCGCAATCTTAGATTGCAATAGAGATTGCAATAGATTCTAGAGGAGTGAGATCAAAATTCTTGCTCCTCTAGAGGATTTAAAGCGTCGATCGCACCTGACCCCAATACTCTAGAATCAAAGCTATTCTTGATTGAATTGCTCCCCGACTTGCTTGAGGGACAGCTATCTACATCGCTTATGCAAACGCCTCGTGAATCGCACCGCAAGTTTCCGCAGCCGCTTGATCGGGTTGCGATCGGGTTAATGGTCGTTCTGATTGTGCTAATCGGAGGTTTGCTGCTCAGCGGCGATCGTAGCGCTCCTAGAATCAGAGAGTTTAACTGGGACGGAAAACAGGTCGGAGCCGACGATCGCGCCTTTTTGCTGGCGTTTAGTCGTCCGATGGATCACCCTAGCGTCGAGCAAAATCTCAAAATTCAGCCGGATTTGAGAGGAAGAATTAGCTGGGCTGGGCGACGGATGGCGTACACGCTCGATCAACCTGCGCCGTATGGCACAGAATTTACGGTTTCACTCACGAATGCTCGCGATCGCTTTAGTAAAGAGGGTGCAAATAATGGGATTTTGCGAGACTTTCAGGCAAAATTCAAGAGCCGCGATCGCGTCCTTGCGTTTATCGGAGCCGAAGGAAACGAAGCAGGACGGCTGATTCTCTACAACTTAACGCAGCAAGATAAAAAAATTCTCACACCGGAAAACTTAGCGGTCATGGATTTCAAAGCCTATCCGCAAAACGACAGAATTTTATTTAGCGCCGTTGAGCGCACCAACCCCCCGCAATCCTTAGCAGAACAAAAGCTTTTAACGGTCACAACTGGAATTCAAATTAACGATCCGGCTGATCTGAGTGCTCCCTCGGCTCCGACCGCCTCTGCTTCTCCAACCCAACCTGGGCAAATTACCCAAATTCTCGACAATCGCGACTACCAGAACCTCAAGTTTGATTTGTCTCAAGACGGTCGAACGATCGTCGTTCAGCGCCTCAGTCGTCGCGATCCCAACGATGCGGGCGCTTGGCTGCTGCGAGACGGTCAACCTGCAAAACCGATTAGCAATCAACAAACAGGCGGTGATTTTCTGATCACACCGGATGGCGTTTCGATCGCGGTGGCTCAAGGGCAAGGACTCGCAATTTTGCCGCTACAACCCAACGCTGAGCAAGACCAAACCCAACCGCTCGACTTCTTACCAAAATTTGGCACCGTGTTAAATTTCTCCCCGGATGGAACGGCGGCAGTGATGGTGAAATTTAACACCGATTACACGCGATCAATGTTCCTCGTTTCGCAAGGGGTACAAAAGGAAATTCTCAAAATTTCAGGCTCGATTGTCAGAGCCAACTTTGATCCGAATAATCAGGTGCTGTATTGCTTGTTAACCAATTTGATTCCGGGCAATACGTTTCAAGAACAGCCTTATCTTGCAGCGATCGACCTCAAAGCAGCGCGGGAAGGAAAGCCAATGGAGCAGACTCTACGCCCGTTAGTGTTGTTACCCAACCAGCGAGAAATTCAGGTTGATTTAGCTCCCGACGGAAAGGCATTGATTTTTGATCAAACGCAAGCAGATGATCGCGCCAAATCTGAAGTGAGTCAGGCTTTATCAGGAAGTAAACTGTGGCTGCTGCCGCTCAAAGGAGATCTCAGCGCCAAAACTCAGCCAGAAGAGTTGCCCTTCCGGGGTTTGCATCCACGATGGTTGCCCTAGTTTGCGTTACTTTAATAAAGAACATCTTTTGATAGCGCGATCGCCCTGACATGAACATTCTGAGCAATCTTCTTCCGACTCCCAAGCCTGCCAAAAACCGTCGCGGGATTGAAATTAAATCCGATCGAGAAATCGAAATCATGCGGCAAGCTTCGCGGATCGTCGCAACCGTTCTAAAAGAAATCTCAGAAATGGTCGAACCTGGCATGACAACCTGGGATCTTGATGTTCATGCAGAAAAACGAATCCGCGAAATGGGCGCAACTCCCAGCTTTAAGGGCTATCACGGGTTCCCGGCTTCGATTTGTTCGAGCATTAACCAAGAAGTGGTGCATGGGATTCCGAATAAGAAAAAGGTGATTCGGACGGGCGATGTTCTCAAGGTTGATACGGGGGCATTCTTTGAAGGATTCCACGGCGATTCTTGCATTACGATCGCAGTCGGTCAGGTTTCTCCAGACGCGGCAAAACTAATTCACGTAGCAGAGCAAGCCCTCTACAAAGGGATTGAGCAAGTCCGGGCGGGCGCATTCCTGCTCGATTTAGCAGGCGCAATCCAAGATTATGTCGAGTCGAACGGCTTCAAGATTGTGGAAGACTTCACCGGACATGGTGTGGGGCGGAATCTACATGAAGAACCTTCTGTGTTTAATTTCAGAACTTATCGGATGCCGAATGTGAAATTGAAAGCGGGGATGACGTTGGCGATCGAGCCGATCGTCAACGCCGGATCAAAAAATACGCGAATTTTGCCCGATCGCTGGACAGCCGTAACTGTGGATCGATCGCTCTCGGCGCAGTTTGAGCACACGGTTTTGGTGACAGAAACCGGATATGAAATTTTGAGCGATCGCAGCTTGGTTTAGCGCGATCGCTGGATGCGATACACTCATCCTGACAGAGTTTTAATAGAATCAGGAGTATCATCTATGGCGATTGACTCTTTGAATGCTTGACTCTGGCACTTTTACACCCCAATCACACCCTGCGTCGGACAGCCTACGTCCGCGATCGATTCGTCCAATCGGCACGTATGCGCTTTATGGGTTAGCGGTCTGGCGCGATCGATTCGTGGCGCTAGATACAATCCGGGGTTTTTTACTGCAAATTAATCCCCGAAACGACAACACGATCGTTCTCAACTCTTGCCACACTGACCAGTTTATCGATGCAAAAGGCTTTGCTATCTGGGAAGAAACAGTCTGGTTCACCAAAGACAACAGCGTTTACTTTTGCACGTTTGAGCAATTCGAGCCGCAACTGTTTACAACCTTGCCTTACGATATCGATGGTGTGGGCGTTTGGGAATCTACGATCTATGTGACTTCTCAGAAGTTAGGCTATGTCCTGATTTACGAGCGCAACACAAAGCGCAAAATCACGCAGTTTCCCTTGCCCGGAGTGGGTGTGACCAACTTAACGGTGCGGGGCGAAGAGTTGTGGCTGTGCGATCGTACAGAAGAAACGGTGTACTGCCTCGATCGTGCGACCGGAGAGCTTCAGTTTAGTCTGCTGACTCCGTTTGAAAATCCAACCGCGATCGCTTTTCTGAATGATTCCAATACAGATCAGTCAACGCTATATGTATCCTATGCAGGAGAAGAAGCTTATATTCGCGACAATCCAAATGCTGATCCGAATTTAGAGTTAACGTATCGCGATCGTACTTTTATTCATCCGCTTTATTTTCGTTATTATCCCGATGAGCGCTATACGCTATCGAATGGATATTTAATTGAAATGACGTATGTTGAGGAATTACTGCCGCTCGATGAAGTGGAAATCCAGAATTTAGAATGGCGAATTGCATTACCCGCAGAGACGCATCGACAAAAAATTCGCAGCGTTGAAGCGATCGGTCTTCCGTTTACCGAAGATGTTCAGGAAGGGCAGCGAGTTGCTGTGTTTAAATTCAATTCGCTCAAATCTCAGGAGCGGCATATCTTTGGCTGGAAAGCTCTATTAGAGGTACGAGGCATCAAGTATCAATTCAACTTTGAAGCTGTCGAGAACGCTCCCGACTTGAGCGCAGAGTTTCGCGATCGTTATCTTGTGGACGATGATGAGTTGGCAATGGATACGCTTGTGATTCAGCAAGCGGCAAGAGAAGCGATCGGGACAGAAACGAATATCCTTCGTAAGATGCTGAAGATTCGCAATTATGTTTACGATCGCTTGTCTTACGGCATTAAACCTCACATTGATTCCCCTGATGTTGTTCTTGAACGCGGAATTGGTTCCTGTGGTGAGTACGTTGGTGTGCTATTAGCATTGGCGCGATTGAATGGAATTGCCTGCCGAACTGTAGGACGATATAAATGTCCGTCGTTTGCCGATCGTCAGAATGTTCCGCTTGAACCCGACTACAATCACGTTTGGATTGAATTTTACATTCCCGGTTATGGTTGGTTGCCGATGGAATCAAATCCCGATGATATTGTTGAACGTGGGCCTTACCCGACTCGATTTTTTATGGGATTACCCTGGTATCATGCGGAAATTGGTAAAGGGATTTCGTTTGAATCGCTGAGGTCTCAAGGGATGCCGCTAGGAGATTTGATGGATATTTCGATCGGCGATCTTGCCCTGAATCACATCCGGTTTATGATCCTCGAAGAGTTGCCACCGTTGTAATTGAGGGGTGACGATCGGATCTCCATCGTTTGGGCTAAAGTAATTAGATTCAATCATTTGAGCGATTGAGGAATGGAGCTTCTATTACTTGCAGGTTCGATCGTCATCACAGTCCTGGTTTTTCTCTGGCTTGTCCGAGTCATCAGAGCTACGCTGAAGACTGCGTTATTGATTGCTGCGATCGTGTTTGCGCTGCAATTTTTTGGCATTGGGGGCGATCGGATTTTCTCCGAAATTCGCAAAGTTTTTGGCTATCTCTGGCGCTTTGTTCCGGGACAGCAATCTTTTAATGTTGATCAAGTCATGTATCAAGTTGCACACAACGCCCATACTGCTTTCGGACAGCTTTCAAGCTGGTAGTCGCGCTGAGTTCAGCAGCAAAATGGTTGTGCAATTGATTCTCAGGAGAAAAATCTTAGCGCTCTTAACTCTGGAGTGGTAAGTATAATCGCAGTGGTTCTTCACAGCCTGTAATAAAAGGCACTAGCTCATGCTGAAAAACGCCGCGATCGCGACTTTCCTCCTTTCAAGCACCTCTCTAGCAACAACCTTGCCTGCTCACGCTCTAACCCTAGCTCGATATACATTTGAAGGAGACGTTACTACTGGTACCAGCGACGATCCTACTGTTACGGTTAGTAGCTTTAACTCAAGTGGTCTTGGTACCGCTACATATGTAGAAGGAAATCCGGGACGAGCGCGCAACTTCAATGGCTGGGAAACAACTCCAACTGTCAATTTAACTAAGTACGCTAACCTGAGTTCGGGTTAAGCCGGGAGCAGCAGATTGTGGTCGAGCGCAATGGACGGTTTCTTCGGTTGATGGCAGTAGGCAATCAAGCCGCCGAGAATGTTGACAAAGCAATTG